>NZ_JBEZLP010000007.1:0-357682 GCF_040652195.1 Streptomyces sp. NPDC048278 | reverse complement strand
GCAGCCTGGCCCGCCCGGACGAGATCGCCTACTACCTCGCCTATGCACCAACCGGCACCGGCATCGCCGAGCTGGTACGGATCGCCGGGACGCGCCGGGCTATCGAGGAAGCCTTCCAGGCTGCGAAGAACGAGTGCGGCCTGGACCAGTACGAAGTCCGCCGGTATCCGGGCTGGTACCGGCACATCACCCTGGCCATGCTCGCCCACGCCTTCCTCGCCGCCATGGCCGCCGCCGCAGGGACGGAAAGGGGGGCCGCAGAATCGGTTCCGGCGATCTCGCCCCGCTCACGGTGGCGGAAATCCGGCGACTCATGGCAGTCGGCCGCCCCACGCTGACGCACATCCAGCGCACACACCACGCACTGAACCGGTCTCGCTGGCGCCGACGTCACCAAGCCACCGCGCGCCGCTGTCACTACCGCCGCCGCACCCGAAGTCACGAACTCCCGCCACCTGACGGCGCATCAGCCCAGTACACTCACGAACACACCCCTGACCAGCAGGAATAGCGAACTGCAACTGGAATACAAGGGGTTGGTCGGTTGATCGCATGTGTCTGCCCGCTTGGTGATCACTGATGCGAGTCGTTGCAGCGGAGGTACCTTCCCTCACATCAGACGGAACCTGGATGCGCCGGCCCGCTCGTCCCGGGCACCTCGTGCGGAGGTGCCCGGGCTGCCGCGTGCACCACGTCGCCACACGGGTGTCAGGTCGGCTCGTTACCACCGGTGCCAGCGGCCTCGGGCTCCTGCTACATCGCCTTCCACGTCCCGTCGATGAGGCGTTGGGCCAGCGCGCGGTGTGCGTTGCCGAAGATCTCCAGGTGGCGTTGGACTCCGGCGCGGCCCATCAGCAGCGGGTTGGGCGCCGACGGATCCGCCTTGAGCGCGCGCAGGTGGCTGAACTCGGCCCCCTGGTAGGCGTGGGTGTTGAGGAAGACATCCGCGCCTTCCTGGCCGGCCAGCCCTTGGACGAAGTCGGTCGAGATCGCGTACTGGGCCGCCGCGTCGATGTTGTCGTTCCCGCTCCAGACGAGGAGCTTGTGGGTCTCCCCCTTGTGGACGACGGGCACGATGACGTGCATCTGACCGATGGTGTGGCCGGGCGCCAGCATGGCGACGGCGGTGGTCCGCCGACCGATCCGGATGCGTCTCATGCCGACGGTGTGGCCGGGGTACGCCTCGATCTCGATGTCGATCCGGCTGGGAAGCAGGGCCAGCCGCGCCCGGTACTCCTCCTCGGTGTACTCGTCCTTCCGCTTCTTCAGGTCGGCACGCTGAGCCGCGATGACCGCTGCGTCCGGTTGTCCCATGACGAACTTGGCGTGGGGGGCGTAGCGGTCCCTGATCAGGTTGGCGCCGCCGACGTGGTCGATGTGGGAGTGACCGAGGAACACGTAGCGGATGTCCCGGGGGTCGAGTCCCGCGGCTGCGGCCTGGTCGAGGAACTGGCTGCGCATGTCCTGCGGGTTGGTCATGGCGTCGAACATGATCAGCCCGTCCGGAGTGCGGACGACCACGATTCCGATGAAGTCGGTACCGAAGTACCAGGCGTTGTCGAGGAACTGGACACCGCCCGCGGGCATGGGGCGGACGTAGTCCTTGTACAGGAAGCCCAAGGGCGAGACGAAGTCGGTTGTCGGGTCCGTCAGTTGGTCGACGGGCTGTCCCGTGCCGGCACTGCCCGGGCTGCGGTAGCCGGTCTGGCACCACACACGGTACTGCCAGCGGATCATCGGGTTGTCGTCCACCTCCGAGAGCGCTTTGGCCGCGTCGGCGTAAGCCTTGGCCAGGGGCTTGTCGGGAGCCAGCGGGCCGCCCCAGGGCTGTTCCGCGGCGGCCTGGGCCGCCGTCGCGGTCGGTACGGCGGCGGTCTGAGCAGCCGCCGTGCTCACGTTCAGGGCGGACGGGATCGCCGTCGCGCCCACGCCTGCCATGACCATCGCGCCGAATTCACGCCTGCTACGCGTCATCGTTTCCTCCTGTGTCGACCTGCGTGTCGGAACTGGCTTGGGAACTGACCGGCGGTGCACCTCACCGGTCGGCTTAGGTGGGATGGGCGAGCAGTCCGCGCAGGACGTACGGCATGACGCCGCCGTGCCGGAAATAGTCGGCCTCGCGCGGGGTGTCCAGGCGGACCCGGGCAGTGAACGCGCGACCGTCGGCGAGGACGCGGACCGTCGCCGGGACGTGTCCGGAGTCGAGGGACTCCAGTCCGCAGACGGTGATCGTCTCCGTGCCCGTGGGAGCCAGGTCCTGGGGGCCGCCGTCGACGAGTTCCAGGGGCAGGATGCCCATGGCGACGAGGTTCGACCGGTGGATGCGTTCGAAGGACCGCGCGATCACGGCGCGGACGCCGAGCAGCGCGGGTCCCTTGGCAGCCCAGTCCCGGGAGGACCCGCCGCCGTAGTCCTCGCCGGCGACGACGACCATGGGCACTCCGGCCGCGCGGTAGGCGGCCGCCGTGTCGTAGATCGAGTCCTCTCGGCCGTCCGCGAGGAAGTTGCGGGTCCGACCGCCCCGGGTGCCGGGTGCCACCTGGTTGCGCAGCCTGATGTTGGCGAACGCGCCCCGCATCATCACCTGGTGATTACCACGCCGGGATGCGTAGGTATTGAAGTCCTTTACGGATACGCCGAGTTGAGCGAGGTAGTGGGCCGCGGCGCTGGAGGCGGTGATGGCGCCCGCCGGGGAGATGTGGTCGGTGGTGACCTTGTCACCGAGTTTGACCAGCACCCGTGCCCCGGTGATGTCCTTGACGGCTTCGGGGTCCCTGGTCATGCCGTTGAGGTAGGGGGGCCGGCGAATGTACGTGGAGTTCTCGTCCCACGCGAAACTCTCGGTCGCGCACACGCTGATGTCCTGCCACCTCCGGTCGCCGGCGAAGACGTTCGTGTAGGCGTCGGTGAACATCGCCGCGTCGATGCTCCCGGCCGTCACCGCCTCGATCTCGGCCGGGTCGGGCCAGATGTCGCGGAGGTAGACCGGCTCTCCCTGCGGGTCGTGACCGAGAGGCTCGGTGCGCAGGTCGACGTCCATCGTGCCGGTGAGGGCGTAGGCGATGACGAGGGGAGGCGAGGCCAGGTAGTTCATGGCGACGTCAGGCTGGATACGGCCTTCGAAGTTACGGTTCCCCGAGAGCACGGACGTCACGGTCAGCCCGGTCTCGGCCACCGCCTCGGACACCGGGCCGACGAGCGGGCCGGACGCTCCGATGCACGTCATGCAGCCGAACCCGGCGAGGTGGAAGCCGAGCGCCTCCAGGTCCGGGACAAGGCCGGCCCGCCGGTAGTAGTCCATGACGACGCGCGAGCCGGGGCTGAGGGTGGTCTTGACCCACGGTTTGCTGCGCAGACCCGCCCGGACGGCGTTGCGAGCGAGCAGTCCCGCCCCCACCATGACCGCCGGGTTCGACGTGTTGGTGCAGGAGGTGATGGCGGCGACCGCCACGGCGCCGTCGGCGAGTTCGTGTGCGGTGCCGTCGATGACCACGGTGGCCGTACCCGGGGGCTTGGTGTCGCCGTTCGCACCGTGCCGGCGAACGGATGCGACGGCGGTACGGAAGCGGGCTCTGGCCTGGTCCAGGGGGACGCGGTCCTCGGGCCGGGAGGGCCCGGCGAGTGAGGGGACGACGGTGGACAGGTCGAGGTCGACGGCTTCCGAGAAGCGGGGCGGGCTCCCGGGCCGGTGCCACAGGCCCTGTTCCTTCGCGTACGCCTCGACCAGTGCGACCTGTTCCTCTGACCGCCCGGTGAACCGCAGGTAGCGCAGGGTTTCGTCATCGACGGGAAAGAGGGCGCAGGTCGAGCCGAACTCGGGGCTCATGTTCGCGATGGTCACCCGGTCGGTCACCGGCAGGGCCGAGACGCCGGTGCCGTGGAACTCGACGAACTTGCCGATGACCCCATGGGCCCGCAGCAGTTCGGTGAGGGTGAGGACCAGGTCGGTGGCCGTGGTTCCGGCGGGGAGTTCGCCGGTGAGGCGGACGCCGACGACGGGCGGGACGAGGGCGGACATGGACTGGCCGAGCATGGCGGCCTCGGCCTCGATGCCTCCGATGCCCCACCCCAGTACGCCGAGTCCGTTGACCATGGTGGTGTGCGAGTCGGTGCCGAGGCAGAGATCCGGGAACGCGAGGCCGTCCTCGACCATGACCACGCGGGCGAGGTGCTCCACATTGACCTGGTGCATGATCCCGGTGCCGGGCGGCACGACCGCGAACTTCTTCAGCGACTCCTGTCCCCACCGCAGGAAGCGGTACCGCTCGCCGTTGCGGGCGTACTCCAGCTCGACGTTGCGGGTCAGCGCGTCCGGGCGTCCGAAGACGTCGGCGATGACGGAGTGGTCGACGACGAGTTCCGCCGCGATGACCGGATTGACCAGCCCCGGGTCGCCGCCCAGGTCGGACATGGCGTCGCGCATCGCGGCCAGGTCGACGACCGTGGGCACTCCGTTGGTGTCGTGCAGGAACACCCGGGAGGCGTACAGGTCCACCGGTGTCCCTGCGGCGCCGCGTGCCAGGATCGCCTGCACCTGGTCGTCGCCGCGGGCGGTGCCGTCGTGGAAGCGGGCCACGTTCTCCAGCAGGATCCTCAGGCTGACCGGGAGGTCGGCGGGGGCGAGCCGGTCGATGCGGTGGTAGGACAGCGACTGTCCGAGGACGTCGAGGCGGGTGCGGGTGCCCAGTGCGTCGAGCCCGGATCCCGCCAGGTGGTTACGGCCCATCACAATGCCTCCACGGCGGACGATTCGGGGAGGTCCCCAGGGAAAGGCGGTACACAGCAGCTGTTGGCGCGACCAGCTGCGGCGAGGCGGCTCGGTCGCGGTCGCGGTCGGCCGGTCATCGCGGACCGTCCTGGGTGGCATGCGCCGCTGCTGCGACCTGCTCGCGCAGCGAGCGGACGGCAAGGGGCGGAGCGCTCAGCACCGGCAGCCCGAGTGCCTTCTCCAGGCCGGCGCGAGCAGGAGAGAGCGAGAACATGCCGAGGACCACCGCGTCGGCTTCGCCGAGATACGGCAGGGCAGCCTCGGTCAGCGACCTCTCCAGGGCGTCAAGGTCTCCCCTGGCTGCCGCCGTGACCGCCCCGGGAGCGGCGTGCCCGGTGACTTCCGTCTGCTCCCCTCCATCAGTGGCGGACAGCACCCGCTTCAGCCGGTTCACCGAGTCCTGCACCGCCGGGACGGAGTGCCCGAGGAGCAGGACACGGTCGAACCGTCGGCGCGAGACTTCGGTGAAGAGTTCCGCGTCCGAGCTGATCAGGGGCAGCCAGTGTTGCCGACGGGCCCGTTCCAGCACCGGTCCGTACATGGAGCAGGACAGCAGGACGCCGTCCGCACCGCCGTGGACGGCGTGGCCGATCAGCGACAGCATCCGGTCGGACAGGGTGGGCGTGAGTCCGCCGGCCGCCTCTGCGTCGCTGCCGAGGCGGTCGTCCAGCACGTTCCACACCGACGCCTCGGGGTAACCGTCCGCGAGCGCGGCCCGAGCGGGCTCGATCGACGCCGGGGTGGCGTGGATGACGGCCACGGTGGGCGACCGGTCGCCCGAAAGCCCGCTCACAACAGGCCGATCGAGGTCGCGACCGCGTCGGCGAACGCACGGCATCCCGCCGATCCGCCCATGTCCCTTGTACTGGTGCCCTGTTCGAAGGTGGCGGCCACACCCGCCTCCATCATCCCTGCCGCACGCAGCAGTGCCTCGTCCTGGTGGCGGGTACCCAGCCACTCCAACAGCATCGCGGTGGAGAGGATCATCGCCACGGGGTTGGCCAGGTCCTGCCCGGCGATGTCCGGTGCGGAGCCGTGTGCCGCCTGTGCCATGGCGCGGTCCTGCGAGGCGTTCAGGGAGGGGGCGATCCCCAGCGATCCGGCCAGCTCGCCGGCCAGATCCGAGAGGATGTCGCCGAACATGTTCTCGGTGACCACGACGTCGAACTCACGGGCCCGGCGCACCAGGTGCACGGTCATCGCGTCGATGTGGAAGTCGTCCACTTCGACGTCGGGGTAGTGCCGTGCGATGTCCCGGCACACGTCACGGAACAACCCCGTGGTCAGCTTCAGGACGTTGGCCTTGTGGACGACGGTGACCTTCTTGCGCCGCCGGGAGGCCAGTTCGAAGGCCTCCCGGGCAATGCGTTCACAGGCCGTGCGGGTGATGATGCCCATCGCGACGGCCACGTCCGGTGTGGGCATGAACTCGCCCGTGCCCAGGTGCGTGTTGCGGTCGGCGTAGAAGCCCTCGGTGTTCTCCCGCATGATGACGAGGTCGGTGCCGGGGGCGATGGCGTCGCCGCTGAACGCCTTGGCGGGGCGCACGTTGGCGTACAGGTCGAAGTGTTTGCGGATGGTGCCGCTGGGGTTGAGTTCGGAACGGAACGGTTCGGGATAGGAGGCGCTGTCGTGTGGGCCGAGCAGCCATCCGTCGGTCTCCGCGAGGGCCGCGAGGGTGGCCTTCGGGGTCGCCTCCCCCAGTTCCTCGATGGCTCGCCGGCCCAGGGGCAGTTCCTCCCAGGTGATGGGCGGGGCTCCGGTGGCCGCGACAGCGGTATCGGCGATCAGAACGGCGGCCGGCACGATCTCGGGGCCGATGCCGTCGCCATGCAGGACGCCGAGGGTGTAACGGTGGGGGATGCCGCTGGTGGCCACGGGACTCCTCTGTTGTTCGTGGGGTGGGTGTCAGCCGGTGACGGTCAGGAGGGCCTGGGCGTCCTCCGAGAGCACGACCGTGTCGCTGTAGACGAGGCAGGCCGCGGGCTCGACCGCGAGGCTGACCGGACCGGTGAGGCCGCCGCGGTCGCTGACGACCTGGACGACCAGGTCGCCCACCTTGAGGTCGTACTCGAAGCGGGAGCCCAGATAGGAGGTGGTGAGGACCTCGGCGCTGATGACGTTCGTGCCGGGCGCCGCCTGGTCGGCGGCAGCGAGGACGGTGAGACGTTCAGGGCGGATGGCGACAGTGACGGTCTCGCCCGCGCCCAGGCTGTGGGTCGTCGTGACGGACACGGCCTGACCGTTGGCCGCCAGCTTCAGGACGGCTCCGGCCCGGGTGGTCTGGGTGACCGTGGCCTTGAGGAAGTTGCAGCGGCCGACGAACGCGGCGACCTCGGCGGTGGCCGGGGCCTCGTAGATCTCCTGAGGTGTGCCGATCTGGAGCATGTGACCGCCGGACATGACCGCGATGCGGTCGCTGAGGGCGAGGGCCTCGTCCTGGTCGTGGGTGACGTAGACGGTGGTGATGCCGAGGTCCTCCTGGAGCCGCTTGAGCCAGGCCCGGGCCTGCTCTCGGAGTTTCGCGTCCAGGTTGGACAGCGGCTCGTCGAGGAGCAGGACGCTCGGCGAGTACACCAGCGCCCTCGCGAGGGCGACACGTTGCTGCTGGCCACCGGACATCTGGTGGGGGTAGCGCTCGCGCAGGTGCAGCAGGCCGACCTTGTCCAGGGCCTCGTCGATGAGCCGGCGCTGTTCGGCCTTGTCGACCTTGCGGATCTGCAGGGGCATCGCCAGGTTGGCGGCGATGGTCTTGTGCGGCCACAGCGCGTAGGACTGGAAGACCATGCCCAGGTTGCGGCCCTCGGGCGGCACGAAGAGCTTCTTCTCCGTGTCCACGAAGGAAGTGTCGCCAACCGAGATCGAGCCTCTGGTGGGCTGTTCAAGCCCGGCGACACAGTTGAGGGTGGTCGACTTCCCGCAGCCGCTGGGGCCGAGCAGGGTGAAGAACTCACCGTCCCTGATGGTGAAGTCGACGTCATCGAGTACGACGTTGCCGCCGAACTCCTTGTGCAGGTGCGAGACCTTGACGTCAGGCATCGTTGTTGCGTCCCTTCAGGAGGAGTCCGGCGAGCCCGACGAAGGCCGCGGTGATGGCGATCTGCAGGGTGGCCAGCGCCGCTACGGAGCCGGTGTTCCCCTGAACCCAGAGTTCGAGCATCGTCGTGCCGATGATCTTGCTGTCGGCCGAGCCGAGGAAGACGGCCGGCGAGTACTCCTTGAGCATCGTCACGAAGGTAAGGACGAGGGCGCCGGCGAAGGCCGGCGTGAGCAGCTTGGCCAGGATCATGGAGAACGTCCTGATCCAGTCGGCGCCCGAGACCCGCGCAGCGTTGTCGAGTTCCTGACCGATCTGCATGATCGACGGTGCCAGGGACCCGAATCCGCTGGGCAGGGCGCGCAGTCCGAAGCCGATGATGATGGCCCACAGGGTGCCCTGGAGCAGGTTGCCGATACCGAACGGGGCGTAGGCGAAGGCCCAGAACAGGCCGATACCGACGATGATCCCGGGCATCGCCTGCGGGGCGAGGGCCAGATACTCCGCCGCCCTGCGGAAACGGAAGGTCGAACGGCGCGCCACCATCACGGCCAGCAGTCCGAGGACGCTCACCAGGACCGCGCCGACGCCCGCGACGATCAGGCTGTTGACGATGGAGTCGACGTAGGCCGTGTAGCTGAAGATGCGTTCGTAGTTGGCCGTCGTCAGGGTCTTCAGCGGGGACTGGAGCGGGGTGAAGACCAGGGTGAACGAGCGGAATATCAAGCCTCCGATGGGCACGAGGGCGCCCATCACGACGTAGAAGACGATGGAGAGCAGGCTGATCCACTTCAGCCAGCCCAGGTCGAGGCGGCGCGGGCGGGTGGCCTTGCCGCGCACCGAGACGAAACGCTGTGCGTCCTTGAGGAGTTTGGCCTGGACCGCGACCAGACCGACGGTGACGAAGAGGATGATGGCGGACGCCGCGCCGAGCACCCCGTAGTCGGGGTTGATGGACTGGAGTCCGTTGCGGTACAGGAAGGTCGAGAAGACCTGGATGTTGGTCGGCTGGCCGTACAGCAGGGGCACGCTGAGCGTTTCGACGGAGATCGAGACAACCAGAATCGAGCTGTAGACGATGGGCGGACGCAGCATCGGCAGGATGACCTGGAAGATGATGCGCAGCGGTCCCGCACCGCAGACCTGCGCGGCCGACTCCAGTGAGGCGTCGCTCTGACGCAGTGCTCCCGCGCAGAAGGTGTAGGCGATCGGCGCCAGGGCCACGGCCTCCGTGAGCGCCATGCCGGGGATGGAGTACAGGTTCCAGGGGACGCTGCCGAAGACTTCGGCGACCTTCACGCTGACGAAGCCCGCGGGGCCGTACATCGTGATCCAGCCGAAGCCGAGGATCAGGGAGGAGATGAAGAACGGCCACTGCATCGCGCCGGCGAGCAGTCGCCCGCCGGGGATCTTCGTACGGACGACGGCTACGGCCATCGGGATCGCGATGACCAGGGTGAAGGCGGTGGTGAGGACGGCGAACAGCGCCGTGTTGAGTGCTACCCGGCCGAAGCCCGCGTCGGTGAACAGCTTGACGTAGTTGTCGAAACTGAGGACACCGCCGGCCTCGTACAACGGCCGGTCGAGCAGCGACTGATAGAGCGTCGGCACCACGGGTGCGAGCACGAGCAGCGCGAGCACGATGATGACCGCGTAGTGCAACCACACCTCCCGTCCCCGCCCGAGGACGCGCCGGTACCGGGGCGCCGGGTGTCCGCCGGGCCGCGGCGGGCTGTCACTGCCGGGCGGCGACGGCGCCGTCTTGGTAACAGGCATGTTCTGTCAGGCCTTTCGTGGGTCTGGCGGCTCAGCGGCCGAGGAGCCCGTCCCAGCGGGTGGTGAACGCCTTCACCTCGGCGTCGGGGACCTTGGTGTACTTGACGTCGATGACGTTCTTCCGGCCGACCGCCTTGACCAGTTCCTGGTAGGTGTGGCGACCGTCGGTGGCCTCGATGCCGTCGCGGTACGAGGTCAGACCGCCCTCGGCGACGGCACGCTGGCCCTCCGCCGAGAGGACGAAGTCGGTGAACAGCTTCGCGGTCGCGGTGTGCGGGGCCTTGGCGGCGATGCCGATGCCGCGCGGCATGACCACGGTGCCGTCGTCCAGGAAGGTCAGGGCGAGCAGACCCCCGCTCTCCTTCACCTTGGGATAGGCGGGAGCGGCGCTCACGAAGAAGCCGGCGAGGTACTCACCCGAGAGGACCTTCTCCAGCTGGGTCCCGGAGGACGACTCGGCCTTGCCGTAGGGCAGCAGCTTCTCCAGCGTCGACCAGGCTTCGGGACGGTTCTCGGTGTACGCGTGGGAGACCGAGAACCCGAACGCGCCGGTCACATCACGGGTGGTGATCTTTCCCTTGTACTTGCCGGGGTCCTTGGCCACGATGTCGGCCAGCGACTTCAGACCCGTGGGCTTCCCCTTCACGAGCGAGGAGTTGTAGATGATGGACAGCGGGTCCATCGACATCGCGTAGACATTCGGCAGCAGCGTGGCGTTCGAGGGGAGCTTGGCCACCTCGGGCGACTTGTACGGCAGCAGCGTTCCGGAGCGCTCGGCAAAGTCGGCCCACGCCTGCGAGGCGTTGGACACCAGGACATCCGCCGGGGAGCCGTTGGTGGCCTGCTCGCTGAGCACCCGCTGGAAGACCTCGTCACTGTCGAGGTTGTTCGCGTCGATCTTCTTGACCCAGGGGTACTTCTTCTTGAAGTCGCGGAAGATCGGGGCCCAGTTCTCCTGGTCGGTGTTGGAGTAGATGGTGAGGGCACCCCCCTCCTTCTTCGACGCCGCGATGATGTCCTTGTACGCGGCCGGGTAGTACGAGGGCGCCTTGCCGGACTCGATGACATTGTTGGCGCCCGGCTCATCGTCTCCGGATCCGCAGGCGGCGACCAGAACGAGGGACGCCACCGCGCCGAGCGCGAGAACGGTTCGGGACCAGCGACGGGGTGCTGCCGCGACAGTCCGGCCGGCGTCCAGGGCGGTTCTGCGGGGGTTTACGGTCATGCTCTTCCTCCTTGAAGAGACCCGGCGTGCGCCTCGGGTGCCGCAAACAGTGACGGTTATAACCTATGACGTCAACCCTTCAGGGAAGATCCAATGCCTCTTGGCGCCAGTACCTCCTGAGGAAAGGGCTTACATGGCCCACGCCATCTGCTCCCCGATACCCCAGCCGAGTAAGATGCATGGTTGTAGGGTCGGCGACGACTCGGTAGGTTATAACCATGGACGCCAGAGGAAGCCGTATGTCGCAGTCTGTTGAGGCTTTCGAGACGAAGAGCGACTTCGCCTACCGCCAGGTCCGCGACCGGATCCTCTCCGGGGAGCTGGGGCCCGGCTCGGTGATCCAGCAGCGCGAGCTGGCAAGCTTCATCGGCATCAGCACCACACCGCTGCGTGAGGCGCTCCGCCGCCTCAAGAGCGAAGGGTTGGTCGAGCTGGACGCCCACCGGGACGCCCGGGTCTCACCGCTGCGCGCCGAGGAGGCACGCGACCTGCTGGAGATCCGACGGTCCCTGGACCCGCTGGCCGCTTCACTGGCGGCCGAACGCCGCACCAACGCCGACATCCAAGCCATCCGCGCCGCGGCGGAGGGACTGGCCCCCCTCCACCCGCATCCGAGCGTCGAGCAGTTGGTGGCACACCGCCGCTTCCATGCCTCGATCTACATGGCGTCCCACAATGATCTGCTGATCGGGACGCTGGAGGCGCTGTGGGACAAGGCCGACCGCTACCGCCTCCTCGCGCTCCGCACGGATCCCGGCCAGGATGCCCGGGATCAGAAGGCCAAAGAACACGAGGCGCTCGTCGAGTGCGTCGCTCTCGGTGATGGCGCCGGCGCAGCGGAGATCATGCGCAGGCACATCGACACCAGCCTCGGAGCGACGGCGGTATGGCGACTCGGCCATGCCGATCACGCCGAAGGAAGCTGATTTGGTCCTCGCGACGGCTGAGGGGCGCCGTCGCGAAAAAAGGCTCGGAGCACGTCGCGGTGGACCTTCAACAGACCACCCCGGAGTTGCAGTGCGCCAACCTCTCCCATGGCCGCCGCCGGTCCCGCTGACGAGCGCGGGGTCCAACTGCTGCTCTGCAAGGTGCAGTTCCATTCCAATGGCGCAGCGCACTCCTTGCCCCAGCGACAGCACCCTGCTGAACGATTCGCTCCGCCCTCGGAGAGATTGTGTCGCCGTTGCCGACGGCGAGGATTCGCTGCGCGGCGTGTTTCTCGGGGCCTCACGGTCGAGCAGGCACATCACCGTCGTTGGCCGAATTCGGCGTGTGCGGGGCGGCCTGACATCCGTCGAAGGGTACCCCCCGGCCCCGTCAAGGGTCGGTGGCATCGACGCCGTCACGCCTGTGCACACGGGCTCAGTTGCCGTATGCGTAGAACCCGCGTCCGCTCTTGCGGCCGCGATGCCCGGCGGCGACCATGCGGCGCAGCAGGGCGGGGGACGCGTACAGCGGTTCCTTGTACTCGTCGTACATCGACTCGGCTATGGCCTGGGCCGTGTCCAGACCGATGAGGTCGAGCAGGCGGAGCGGGCCCATCGGGTGGGCGCAGCCCAACTCCATGCCTTGGTCGATGTCCTCGGGGCGCGCACTGCCGGACTCCACCATACGGACCGCGCCCAGCAGATAGGGGATCAGCAGGGCGTTGACGACGAAGCCGGCCCGGTCGGCCGCCCGGACGGTGGTCTTGCCGAGCCGCTCGGCGAAGGCGCGAGTGCGTCGTTCGGTGTCCGCGCTGGTGGTGAGGCCCGGGATCACTTCCACCAGGCGCTGCACGGGCACGGGATTGAAGAAGTGCATGCCGATGACCTGCCCGGGGCGTTCGGTGGCGACGGCGAGGTCCACGATGGGGATGGATGATGTGTTGGTGGCGAGAATCGCCACGGGGTCCTCGACGACCTTGTCCAGCGAACGGATGACATCGATCTTGATGGCGCGGTTCTCGGCAACGGCCTCGACGACGAACTGACGGTCGGCCAGATCACCGACATCATGAGTGAAGGAAAGCCCGGCGAGAGCACGGTCGCGATCCTCCTCGGTGAGCTTGGCCCGCTTGACTCCGCGATCGAGGGAGGCGGTGACCCGGCGGCGGCCGGCCTCGGCCGCGTCGGAGGCGGCTTCGGCGACGCGGACGTCAAGACCGGCCAGGGCGGCGACTTCGGCGATGCCGGAGCCCATGAGACCGCAGCCGACGACTCCGAGACGGATGATGCAATCCATGGAAGGTCCTTTCAAACGTTACGACGGTACTGGCCGCCGACCTCGAAAAAGGCGTCGGTGATCTGCTGCAGCGAGCAGACCCGGGCCGCATCCATGAGGACGGCGAAGACGTTCTCGCCGCCCGTCGCAGCTTCCTTGAGAGCTGTCAGGGCGGCATGGGCCGACTCCTGGTTGCGGGCCCGGAAGTCGTGGACGCGGTTCAGTTGGGAGTGCTTCTCCTGCTCGGTGGCGCGGGCGAGTTCGACGACACCTGGTTCGGCGGTGTCGGCGTGCGGGTTACGGAAGGCGTTGACCCCGATGAGGGGCAGCGACCCGTCGTGCTTGCGCTGCTCATAGAGCATCGACTCGTCCTGGATCCGGCCGCGCTGATAGCCGGTCTCCATCGCGCCCAACACACCGCCGCGTTCGCTGATCCGCTCGAACTCCTGCAGCACCGCCTCCTCGACCAGATCGGTCAGCTCGTCGATGATGAACGCCCCCTGGAGCGGATTCTCGTTCATCGCCAGACCCCACTCCCGGTTGATGATGAGCTGGATGGCCAGGGCCCGGCGTACGGAGTCCTCGGTGGGGGTGGTGACGGCCTCGTCGTAGGCGTTGGTGTGCAGGCTGTTGCAGTTGTCATAGACGGCGATGAGTGCCTGAAGCGTTGTGCGGATGTCGTTGAAGTCCATCTCCTGGGCGTGCAGGGAGCGTCCGGAGGTCTGGACGTGGTACTTCAGCTTCTGTGAGCGCTCGTTGGCACCGTACTTCTCCTTCATCGCCACCGCCCAGACGCGGCGGGCGACCCGCCCCAGCACCGAGTACTCGGGATCCATGCCGTTGGAGAAGAAGAACGAAAGGTTGGGGGCGAAGTCGTCGATGTCCATGCCCCGGGCCAGGTAGGCCTCGACGTAGGTGAATCCGTTGGCAAGGGTGAAGGCGAGCTGGCTGATGGGGTTCGCGCCGGCTTCTGCGATGTGGTAGCCGGAGATGGACACCGAGTAGAAGTTGCGGACCTGATGCGCGATGAACCACTCCTGGACGTCGGCCATCATGCGCAAGGAGAACTCGGTGGAGAACAGGCAGGTGTTCTGCCCCTGGTCCTCCTTGAGGATGTCGGCCTGCACCGTGCCGCGCACGGTCCCCAGCGCCCGGGCACGCAGCTCGACCGCCTCCTCGGGCGAGGGCTCGCGGCCCTCGGCGTTCCGGAACTTCTCGATGTGCTGGTCGACGGCCGCGTTGAGGAAGAAGGCCAGGATGGTAGGTGCGGGTCCGTTGATCGTCATCGACACCGAGGTGGTCGGGGCGAGTAGGTCGAAGCCGTCATAGAGCGCCTTCATGTCGTCGAGAGTGGCGACGGAGACGCCGGAGGTGCCAACCTTGCCGTAGATGTCGGGGCGCTCGCCGGGGTCACGGCCGTAGAGGGTGACGGAGTCGAATGCGGTTGACAGCCTCGTTGCGGGCTGGCCCTCGGAGAGCAGCTGGAAGCGCCGGTTGGTGCGGAACGGGTCGCCCTCGCCCGCGAACATCCGGGCCGGGTCCTCACCGTCACGCTTGAAGAGGAACACCCCTGCCGTGAAGGGAAATTGACCGGGCAGGTTCTCCGCGCGCCAGAAACGGACCAGTTCGCCGTGGTCGGTGAAGCGAGGCAGGGCCACGCGGGGGATCCTGCTGCCGGACAGGGACTCCCGGTTGAGCTTGGTGCGGATCTCCCGGTCGCGGATCTTCACGACCTGCTCGTCGCCCGAGTACGAGGCGACGACCGAGGGCCAGCCTTCGATCTGCTGGGCGACCTCATACGGCAGCTGCCGGCGCGCATCGGTCAGCAGTGACCGTACGTCCTGCGCGTCCAGGCCGGCGTCGACGAGCTGTTCCTCGACCAGCGCCAGACGCTGCACTCGCCGTGCCACGTCGGCCACTTGGCCGGTGACAGAGTGGTAGCCGCGGACAGTATCAGTGATCTCGGCGAGATACCGCGCCCGATCCGTAGGGACGACCTGGCGGATGCCGGAAGAATGCCGCACGTCGACTGGAGCAAGGACCCCCTCGACCAGCGGCAGCCCTTTCTCGGCCAGAAGGGTCTTGAGGTGCTGATGGAGCGCAGTGACTCCGTCGTCGTTGAAAGTGGCCGCCGAGGTGCCGTACACCGGCATGTCCTCGGGCCGCTGCCCGAACGCCTCGCGGTTGCGCACGAGTTGCCGACCTACGTCGCGCAGCGCGTCCTTGGCGCCGCGGCGCTCGAACTTGTTGATCGCCACCACGTCGGCGAAGTCGAGCATGTCGATCTTCTCCAGCTGGGAGGCCGCACCGAACTCCGGAGTCATCACGTACAGCGAGGTATCGACGAACGGCACGATCGCCGCGTCGCCCTGGCCGATGCCCGGCGTCTCCACGATCACCAGGTCGAACCCGGCGGCCTTCACCACCTCGATGACCTCCGGCAGATGCTCGGGCAGCTCACGGCTGCCGCGAGTGGCCAGGCTGCGGAAGAACACCCGGTTGCCGTCGAGGGAGTTCATTCGGATCCGGTCGCCGAGGAGCGCACCGCCGCCACGGCGCCGGGTCGGGTCGACGGCGATCACCGCGATCCGCAGCTTGTCCTGCTGGTCGACCCGGAAGCGGCGCACCAACTCGTCGGTGAGAGAAGACTTTCCGGATCCGCCGGTGCCGGTGATGCCCAGCACCGGCACCACCCGAGCCGAATCCGCGGCACGCAGCTGAGCGGTGAAGTCCGCCGGCAGCTTGCCGAGTTCAGCGCCCGTGACGGCGCGGGCGACTGCGAACCTGTCACCCGCCAACACGCCCGCGGCATCCGCCGGTTTGCCGTCCCACAGGTCGAAGTCGCAGTCCTTCACGACCGAGTTGACCATACCGGCCAGCCCCATCCGCTGCCCGTCCTGCGGCGAGAAGATGGTGACCCCGCTTCCCCGTAGCCGGGTGATCTCCTCGGGAACGATGACACCACCGCCACCACCCACCACCCGCACGTGCTCCGCGCCCCGCTCGCGCAGCGACTCGACCAGGTACTCGAAGTACTCGACATGTCCGCCCTGGTACGAGGAGACCGCCACCCCGTGCGCGTCCTCTTCCAGCGCCGCGTCCACCACCTCCCGCACCGAGCGGTTGTGGCCGAGGTGGATCACCTCGGCACCCTGGGACTGGAAGAGCCGACGCATGATGTTGATCGACGCGTCATGCCCGTCGAACAGGGCCGAGGCCGTGACCAGACGGACGGGGTGCACAGGACGATGCAGTTCGCTCATGGCAGGGCCTTCCCAGAACAGAGCCGGAGGCGATCTGCAAGAGATAGTAGGACGTCCTACTATTTTCGGGAGTGTGAGGTGATACACAGATGCCGGCGCGCCCTACCACCTCACCACCCTTGCCCCATAGGAGCCGTCCCTCAGTGCGCGGCGGTGCCCATCGTGATCTCGGTGCGGCTGCCGGACCACTCGGTGTGGAAGACGCCCTGCCTGTCGACGCGGCGATAGGTGTGGGCCCCGAAGAAGTCGCGCTGCCCCTGGATGAGGGCGGCGGGGAGCCGTTCGGCCGCCAAGGAGTCGTAGTAGCTCAGTGCCGCGCCGAACCCCGGCGCCGGTACCCCGGACAGCGCCGCGGTCGCGACGACGCGACGCCACGCCGCCTCCCCTTCGGCCACGGCCCATGCGAAGTAGGGCGCTTCGAGCAGCGTAGTGATGTGCGGGTTCTCCGTGTACGCCTCCGCGATGCGGTTCAGGAAGCGTGCCCGGATGATGCAGCCGCCCCGCCAGATCCGTGCGATCCGGTCCTTGCGCAAGTCCCAGCCGTACTTCTCGGCTCCGGCGACGATGGCGTCGAAGCCCTGTGCGTAGGCGACGACCTTGGAGGCGTAGAGAGCCGCAGCCACATCTTGCACGAAGGTGTCGTCGGCCTTCCGCACTTCGGGTCGTGAGGTGATGACCCGCCGTACAGCCGCCCGTTGCGCCGACCTCCCGGACACGGAACGGGCGAAGACCGCTTCCGCGATGCCGCCCACGGGGACGCCGAGGTCGAGGGCGTTCTGCACGGTCCACACTCCGGTGCCCTTGGACCCCGCCTGGTCCAGCACCACGTCGACGAACGGCTGCCCGGTCGCTGGGTCGGCCTGGCGCAGGATCTCGGCCGTGATCTCGATGAGGTACGACTCCAGCGGCCCCTTGTTCCACTCGGCGAAGACGTCCGCGATCGCGTGCGGCCGCAAACCGCCCACCGTGCGCAGCAGGTCGTACGCCTCGCCGATCAACTGCATGTCGGCGTACTCGATGCCGTTGTGGATCATCTTCACGAAGTGACCGGCGCCGTCCGTGCCCACGTGGGTGACGCAGGGCTCCCCCTCGGCGACGGCCGCGATGGAGGCGAGGACGGGTCCGAGGGTCCGGTACGACTCCGCCGAGCCGCCGGGCATGATCGAGGGACCGTTGAGCGCGCCCTCTTCGCCGCCGGAGATGCCGACGCCCACGAAGTGGACGCCGGTGGGCGCGAGCCGCTTCTCGCGGGCGATCGTGTCCTGGAAGTCGGCGTTGCCGCCGTCGACGATGATGTCTCCGGGTTCGAAGCGTTCGGCGAGCTGGTCGACGACCGCGTCGGTGCCCGCGCCGGCCCGCACCATGACGATCGCGGTACGCGGCCTGGCCAGCGACGCGACGAAGTCGTCGATCGACGCGGCGGCGACGAGTCCCGCCTCCGGATGGCGGCTGACGAGTTCGTCGGTGCGTTCCCGCGTGCGGTTGTACACGGCGACGGTGTTGCCCTCGCGGGAGGCGAGGTTGCGCGCCAGGTTGGAGCCCATCACCGCCAGCCCGACGACGCCGATGTTGGCGGTTGCCCGGGTGTTCATCCGTACCTCTTTCATTTGGTGCGATGTGCTCAGAAGGCGAGCAAGACCTTGCCCGAGGCAGAGGAGTCCGCAGCGACCGTGAGGGCCTGCAGCGTCTCGTCCACGGGGAAGGTGTGGGTGATGACCGGTTCGACGGCCAGGGAGCCGTCGGCCAGCGCCGGGATCACCTCGTCGATCTCGTCGTTGAAGCGGAACGAGCCGACGAGACGGAGCTCCCGGGTGATGGCGTGGGCGATCGGCACGGGCTGGTCGCCGTTGGGCAGCAGGCCGACCATGACCACGGTGCCGCCGCGGGTGGCGCCCCTGATCGCCGAGGCCAGGCCGCGGTGGTTGCCGGAGGACTCGATCACCACGTCCGCGTCCACGGCCCCGATGGCGTCGCCGTCGCCCGCGTCGAGGGTGCGGGTGGCTCCGACCGCCGTCGCGATCTCGCGGGGCTTGGTGTGCAGGTCGACCGCCACGATCTCGGCGGCCCCCGCCCGTCTTGCCGCCGCGACGGCCAGGGCGCCGATGGGCCCACTGCCGACGACCAGGACGCGCTTGCCGCGCAGGTCACCGGCCTGGGACACGGCATGCCATGCGACGGCGGCGGGCTCGGCCAGGACGGCGAGGCGCAGGTCCAGGCCGTCGGGCAGGGCGCGCAGCATCGCCGTGGGGAGCACGACCTCGCGGGCGAAGGCGCCCTCGGTGTGCGGGAACCGCGCGGCGGAGCCGAGGTAGCGCACCCCGGGCGAGAGGTTGGGGCGGTCGTGGGGGAAGCGGGCGTCGGTGTGCTCCCGCGTCGCGGGGTGCACGGTGACCCGGGTGCCGGCGGCGGGGCCGCTTCCGTCGGCCGCCGCCCGTACGACCGTACCGGCCACCTCGTGCCCGAGGACCATCGGCGCCCGCAGGATCGATTCGCCCACCGCGCCGTGCCGCCAGTAGTGCAGGTCGGAGCCGCAGACACCGCCGTAGGCGACGGCGATCACCGCCTCGTCGGGTGCGGGTGCGCGCACGTCGACCTGCTCGACGCGGACGTCGCCGGCTCCGTGTGCGACGACCGCAGTGGTGGTCATGGACATCGTGAAAGGTTCCCTTCTCAGACGACGACGGTCATGCCGCCGTCGACGAAGACGACCTGGCCGTTGACGTAGTCGGAAGCGCTGGACGCGAGCCAGACGGTGGGGCCGACCACGTCGGCCACCGTGCCCCAGCGCCGGGCCGGGGTGCGGCCGAGGATCCAGGAGTTGAACTCCTCGTCGTCCACCAGGTTCTGGGTCATCTCGGTATGGATGTAACCGGGGGCGATTCCGTTGATCTGGATGCCTTCCCCGGCCCACTCGGCCGTCATGGCCCGGGTGAGGTTGCGCAGGGCGCCCTTGGCCGCCGTGTACGGGCCGATGGTGGGGCGGGCCAGGTCGGTCTGGACCGAGCAGATGTTGATGATCTTCCCCGCTCGGCGCGGCAGCATCCGCCGTGCGACGTGGCGGCCCACCACGAAGGCGCCGGTGAGGTCGGTGTCGATCACGCGCCGCCAGTCGTCGAGGCTCACCTCGGTCAGCGGCTCCCGGTGCTGGACCCCGGCGTTGTTCACCAGGATGTCGATGGCGCCGATCTCGGACTCGACCGACTCGACGGCCGCTGCGACGGCGTTCTCGTCGACGATGTCGAAGGCGCGGGCCGCGACGCGGTCGTCGCCGAACCGCCCGGCCAGTGACCTTCGGGTCTGCTCCAGACGGACGGGGTCGACGCCGTTGAGAACGAGGGTCGCTCCGGCATCCGCCAGCCCGGTCGCGATTCCCAGCCCGATACCGCGGCTCGATCCGGTGACCAGGGCGGCCTTGCCGGTGAGGTCGAAGGGGGAGGACATGTTCGTGGTGGTCTTTCCTGGTTGCAGGGGCCGGTGGACGCGAGGGGTCAGTAGAACTCGACGGTGTCGACGCGGTTGACCAGGTCGTGGCCGTCGAGGAGGCGGGTGGCGTTGGCGGCGAAGAGCTCCGCGATGAGGCGGTCCTCCGCGGCGTCGAGTGCGGCGGTGTGCGGGCTCACCAGGACTCGGCCGTGGTCCCAGAGGGGGCTGTGGACCGGCAGGGGTTCGGTCTCGAAGACGTCGAGTGCGGCGAATCCGACCTGCCCCGAGTCGAGCGCGTCGAGCAGGGCGGCCTCGTCGACGACGGTGCCGCGCCCGACGTTGACCAGCGTGGCTCCGGGCCGAAGAGCGTCGAAGAACCGTTTGCCCACGAGGTGCTCGGTGGCGTCGGTGCCCGGCAGGGTGTTCACAACGGCGTCGACCGTGCGCGCCACGTCGGTGATGCGGTCGGGATGCACGACGGTCGTGACGCCGGGCACGCTGACGTCTCTTCTGCTCGTGCCGATGACGGTGGCCCCCAGCGCGTGCAGCGCCTCGGCGACCTTACGGCCGATCCCGCCGAGCCCCAGGACCAGCACGGTCTGCCGGCTCACCTGCCCCATCGTCCAGCGCCCGCTCCATGCGTGGTCGCGCTGCTGGCGGCTGAGGCGCGGCAGATCCTTGGCTCCCGCGAGCACGCCGAAGACGGCGAACTCGGCGAGCGGCCGTCCGTGCACTCCGGCCGACGTCGTGAAGAGCACCCGCTGGAGTTCCGCGCCGGTCAGCCCGGCCGCCCTGACCTGTCCGCCGCCGCCGGCCGCCATCGTCTGCACCCAGCACAGCCCCGGGTTGGCGCGAACGGCACGGGCGAGTGCGCCCGGATCCACGTCGGGGATCCCGTACAGAGCGTCGGCGGAGTCGATGGCGGCCTCGTAGGCTCGCTGCTGCTCCTCGGAGCGCCGCCAGTCCGGATCGCCCGCGAAGTCCGCGGGCCAGCGCATCGGCGGCAGCAGGGACTGGTCGACGACAAGGTCGACACGCGGCTCCAGCTCCTGGACGCGTGCGCAGTTCTCCTCGGACAGCGGTGCGGCGACCGCGACCCGGAGCCGGTCCGGTCGGCCGGCCCGTCCGCTCATTTGGCAGCCGCGTTCCGCAGAGCCTCGACCTCGGCGTCCAGCGCGGCCTCGCGGGCGACGATCTCCTCTACGCCCTTCAGGGCCTCTTCGGCGCGGTGCGGCGGGATGACGATGACGCCGTCCCCGTCGGCGGCGACGATGTCACCCGGATTCACGACGACGCCGCCGATCGCTACTGGTTCGCCGATGGCGCCGGGACCGTTCTTGAAGGGGCCGGCCGGCGTCAGACCGCGGGCGAAGACCGGAACGCCGAGCCTCTCGATGATGGCCGCGTCCCGCACGTATCCGTCGACGACCGCGCCGGCGGCACCGAACACCGCGAAGCGCTGGGCCAGGTTGTCTCCGATGATCGCACGGCCCTCGTATCCGAACGCGTTGATGACGAGGATGTCGCCGGGGCGGATGTGGTCGAGGGCCTCGATCACGGCTTTGTTGTCGCCCGCGACGGTGAGCACCGGAAGGGCCGTGCCGACGGCCCTGGCTCCGCTCCAGATGGGTGCGATGCCGCCGTCGACGATGTTGAGCCGGTCGAGGGCGTCTCCGAGGTTGGCCACCGAGTGGGCGCGGAAGCGGTCGAGCACGTGTCCGCCGACGCGTTCCCATCCGGTGTTCGCACGCACGTTGTCCTGGGTCATCGCGGGTTCCTTCGGGTGTGTGGGCGTGGGGAGATCAGGAGCACCCCTACCGTAAAGTGCGAAAGCTTTCGCGTTTTGATGAGAGTCAGTCTGCATCCATCCGCCGTACAGCACAAGGGGCACCGAAGTGGCCGAATCGGGTCGCACAACCTCGGCAGAGACCATGGAAAGAGGGCTAATCCGGACCGTGAAGCAGTGAGACCGAAGGCGAAAGCGGGGTGAAACCACGAGTTAATACAGAGTCAACACCGCATCCTTGACCACCCCGTACTGCAAACCTATTCTCATTCGCGATTCAAGTCGCATCTTGGCTCTGATGTTGTCCCACCGTCTCCGGTCCCGGACCATGCCAGGGCCGCACAACTCCCCTGAGGCGCCGTCACCGGCCTCCCCCTTGCGCCCCACACCGTCGGGTGCATCTCGGCGCAGGAGCGATCGCCGTCAGCGGCTTCGCTCGGCGCACGACCCTCAGGACACCGTCCCCGGAGTCCGCGACACTGAAAGTGAACGCGTATGGCAACGTCAGATCAGCTCGGCATCCCATCGGACCGTGACGAGGTAGCGGCACGCGAGCCCGGTGCGGCAGCCATCGACGCCCTCTCCGCCGACCACAAGGTCGTCCGCAAGGCCACTTTCGCGGGCGCCGTGGGCTCCTTCGTCGAGTGGTACGACTACGGCATCTACGGCCTGCTCGTCACCTACCTCGCGATCAACATCATGGGCGAGGCAGACGCCGGAAACCTCTTCCTCACCAACGTCGGCTTCCTGATCAGCTTCATCGCCCGCCCGTTCGGCAGCGTGATCTGCGGCTATCTCGGGGACCGGCTCGGCCGCAAGGGCCTGCTCGCCACCCTTCTCGTACTGATCTCCGCCGCCACAGCGTCCATCGGCCTCATCCCCTCGCACGCGGCCATCGGGGTCGGCGCGCCGATCCTGCTTGTACTCCTCCGCGTACTGCAGGGCTTCTCCGCCGGCGGTGAAGTGGCCGGCGCCATGTCGTTCGTCGGCGAGTACGCGCCCAACGCGCGCCGCAACTTCATGATGAGCTTCATCGCCGTCGGCTCCTTCGTCGCCCTGATGTTCGGCAGCGCCTTCTCGGCCGTCCTCATCACCGCGCTCGGCGACGACGCGATGACGTCCTGGGCCTGGCGGGTGCCGTTCCTGCTCGCGGTCCCACTCGGCTACATCGGCTTCTACATCCGGCGCCGGCTGGAGGAGACCCCGCACTTCGCAGCACTGCGCGAGGAGAACACCGTCGCGCGCAACCCCCTCAAGGACACCTTCACCAACCCGCGGCACCTCAAGGCGATCGCGCTCACGATCTTCCTTCCCGCGCTCAACGGCCCCGGCTACTACCTGCTCTTCGCCTACATGCCGACCTACCTCAAGACCTCGCTCGGCACACACAGCTTCTCGATGCTGCGGGCACTGACGGTCACCGCGTTCAGCCTGGTCGCCATCGTCATATGTATCCCGGTCATGGCCCGGCTCTCGGACCGGCACGGCCGCAAGCCCGTGCTGGCCGGCTCCGCGATCGCCATGGCCCTGGTCTCGTACCCGATGTTCAAACTCATCACCACCGGACAGTTCGGGCTCGCTTGCATCGGTACGGTCGTCCTCGCGATCGCCTTCTCCGGGCACGCCGCGGTCGTGCACACCATGCTGGCCGAGATGTTCCCGACCAGCGTGCGCTACTCCGCCTACAGCATCGGCTTCAGCATCTCGACGGTCATCTTCGGCGGCAGCGCCCCGCTGGTCATGACCTCGCTGATCAAATCGACCGGCTCCAACCTGATCCCTGCCTTCGCCTCGATCATCACCGCGCTGATTACCCTGGCCACCGTCGCCTTCCTGCGCGAGACCAAGGGCAGGCCCCTAGAGGCCCGCTGAGCCGCCCACCCCCACCACAGGAGCAACTCTCATGGGTATCAACTCCGTAGCAGTCGTCGCAGACCTCGGCGAGAGCTTCGGCAACTACACCATCGGCGACGACGGCGCCCTGCTCGGCCTCGTCACCTCCTCGAACATCGCCTGCGGCTTCCACGCCGGCGACCCCCGCATCATGGACCGGACCGTCAAGGACTGCGTCGAGCGGGGCATCGAGCTGGGCGCCCACCCCGGCTATCCCGACCTGGTCGGCTTCGGCCGCCGGCTGATCGAGGCGACCGAGGAGGAGATCCGCACCGACGTCCTCTACCAGCTGGGAGCGCTCGATGCCTTCGCCCGGGTGCACGGCGGCACCATCAGCCATGTCGCCCCGCACGGCCGGATGGGCTCGATCGCCCAGACCGACGCCAAGCACGCCCGGGCCATCACCGACGCGGTGGCCGCGTACAACAAGGACTACGTCGTCATCTGCCAGCGCGGGCTGCTCGCCGAGGAGTCCCGCAAGCGCGGCCTGGAGGTCGGCTACGTCTTCCTCGCGGACCGGGGTTACGGCGACGACGGCATGCCCGTCTCCCGCTCACGCCCGGACGGCCTGATCCACGACCCCGAGCTGATCGGCGAGCGGTCCGCCCAGGTCGTGAGGGAGGGCACGGTCCGCTCGGTGGACGGCAACGTGGTCCCGCTCGGCCACGACGCCGACGTCCTGCTCCTGCACGGCGACCACCCGTCCGTCCTGGCCAACGGCACCGCGCTGCGGGCCGCGCTCGCCGCCGAGGGCATCCGGGTCGCCGGTCTGCGGGAGGTCCTGGCGGAGAAGTCGGAGCAGGCGGAGGCCGCGCTCGCCGGCTGAGGCGGAGCGCATCAGCCGATGACCACAGCACAGTACGGCGCCATCACCGTCGAGCCCTTCGGGGACTCGGCGGCGATGGTGACCATCCCCCACACCGACCAAGCTGTCCGCCGGGCGGGGATCGTCGCGTTCCGCGACCGGTTCCTCGCCCATCGCCCGCACGGGGTAGTCGACGTCGTCTCGGGCCTCGAGTCCCTGCTCATCGAGTACGACCCCCTGGTCACGGCACTGGAGCACGTGGAGTACGCGGCCCGGCTGGTGGCACGGTGGGCGCCTTCGCCCGCGGACGACCCGGCCGCTCCCCGACGACGGATACGGACCTTCGCCGTCCCCGTGGTCTTCGACGACGAGTACGGTCCCGATCTGGCATCCGTCGCCGAGGAGTTGTCCCTGTCCCCCGCCGAGGTGGTCGAGGCGATCGCCGGGTCGGCCTTCACCATCAGCCTGCTGGGTGCCGCGATGGCTCCCATGATGGACGGTCTCAAGGTGCCGCGACCGGTACGCCGTCGGGCCGAGCCGCGCACCGATGTGGCACCGGGCTCCGTCATGATCGCCGGCACCAACGCGATCATCCAGCCGTTCCCCGGTCCGACCGGCTGGCGAGTGGTGGGACGGACCCCTCGCACCATCGTCGACATCTCCCGCCCGGACCCCGTCTCGTTCGGCGCCGGCGACCTCGTGCGCTTCGTCCCGGTCACCCGGGCGGAAGCCGAGGTGCTGGGCTCCGGCCTGCTGAAGCCCGTCACGGAGGTGACCGTATGAGGACCGTGGCACTCGACTTCACCCACACCGGCTGGATCACCACCTACCAGGACCTGGGCCGCAGCGGTACAGAACAACGCGGTGTGCCGACCGGAGGTGCCGCCGACCAGCACTCGGCCGCCGTCGCGAACCTGCTCGTGGGCAACCGCCGTGACGCGACTCTGATCGAGAGCCTGGGTGGCGAGCTGGCGTTCGTACCCGACGCCGACGTCCTGATCGCCGTCACCGGCGCCCCCGCCGAGGTCGCCGTCGCCGGTTCGCCCGCCGACGGCTGGTCACCGCTGGTGGTGCCGGCGGGGCAGGAGGTGCGGATCCGCGGGGACCTGAGCCGGGGCACCCGTACCTACCTGGCCGTCAACGGGACGGTCGGTGCCGAGGCTCTGCTGGGCAGCGCGGCCCCGGATCCGCGGATGGGGTTCGCCCAGGCGGTCGTACGGGGATCGCGAGTCCTGCTGGAGACGGAATTCCGCGGATTCGGCCGTCGGCTGTTCGGAGCGCCGCTGTTCAGGCTGCCCGTCCCCGTCCCGCGCTTCGACGAAGGCCCCTGGGCGATCGATGTGGTCGCCACCCACGGCATGCGGTCGATCACCGGCGTCCGCGAACTGATCGAGGAGTCGCTCTACGTCGTCACCCCTCGCTCCGACCACGTCGGACTGCGGCTCGCCGGACCGGTCCGGCACCCGGACGCCGACACGGAGATCGTGTCGCACGGCGTGCCCGTCGGGGCACTGCAGATCCCGCACGCGGACGAACTGATCGTCCTCGGCCGCTACCGGAGTCTGACCGCGGGCTATCCGATCGTCGGCGTGGCCTCCCGGGCCTCGCTGCCGCTGCTCGGACAGGCCGGGCCCGGCCGGGAGCTGCGCTTCCGCTGGACAGACCGGGAAACCTCGGTACGCCGCCATGCGCAGGTCGAGGACGAGATCCGGGTGCTGGGGCAGGCGACCGCCGAGGCGTTCGCCGCGCTGGGTTTCGCGACGCCCTTGCTTCATCTGAATTGAGAATCTATTCTCATATGCGATGCAGTACTCAAATTCTTCACGCTCTGGTTCACCTACGGAGGAGGAACGCGGGATGACAACACCCGGCACGGTCGCGCTCGTCACGGGAGCCGGCAGCGGGATGGGCTTGGAGACCGCGCGGCTCCTCGCCCGCGACGGTGTGGCCGTCGCGCTGGTCGGCCGCAGGCAGGAAGCACTCGCCGCCGCCGCCGACAAGATCCGCGCCGAGGGCGGCGTAGCCCTCGCGCTCGCCGCGGACATCACCAGCGCGGACGACGTGGCACGCGCCCTCGACCGGGTGCGGGCCGAACTCGGCCCGGTCGACGTCCTGGTCAACAACGCCGGCAGCGCCTCCTCGGTGCTCAACCCGCAGTGGCTGCCGCACGAGGAGTGGCGCCAGGTACTCGACGTCAACCTCACCGCGGTCTTCCGGCTCACCCAGGCGGTCCTGCCCGACATGCTCGACCGCGGCACCGGGACGATCGTCACCGTCTCCTCCCTCGCCGCGGTCAACCCCAACCTGCTCGGCGGCGCCGCCTACGGCGCGGCCAAGGCCGGGGTCCGCAACTTCATGACCTTCCTGCACAACACCTTCCGCAACCAGGGCCTGCGGGCGATCACCGTACTGCCCGGCGAGACCGACACCCCCATCCTCGACAACCGCGCCCGGCCGCCGGCCGCCGAAGAACGCAGCGACATGGTGCGCCCCGAGGACGTGGCCGAGGCCATCCGGCTCGCCGTCGCCCTGCCCCAGCGCGTCGTCCTCCAGGAGATCGTCGTCGCCCCCACCCGGCAGCGCGACGTCTCCGCCGACCTGGAGACCAGCCGCTGGGCGGGCGCACCCGCCGCCGCCACATCGCAGGCCTGACCTACTCGCAAACAGGAGGAGCGCATGCCGCCCACCATGACCACCCAGCCGCCGCTGTACGGCACGGCCGACGCCGTCGCCCGGATCGCCGCCGCCTCCCGCCGTACGCAGCAGCCGCAGTCCCGCGGCGACCTCGTCTCCCTCGCCATGGGTGAGCCCGACTTCGACACCCCGGAGAAGGTCACCGAGGCTGCCGCCGCCTCGCTGCGTTCCGGACGCACCCACTACTCCCCCCTGCTCGGCGAGGCGTCCCTGCGCGAGGCGCTCGCGGCCAGGCTCTCGGCCACCATCGGCGCACCGGCCTCCGCCGCCGACGTCCTGATCACTCAGGGCGGCACGGCCGGGCTCTCGGCCTCGATCCTCGGCATCGTCAACCCCGGCGACAAGGTGGTGATCCCCGACCCCACGTACTCGCTCTACGGCGACCTGGTCGCCATGGCGGGCGGCACCGTCGTCCCCGTCCCGCTCGCGCAAGACCTGCACTGGGACCTCGACCGGCTCGCCGACGCCCTCACAGACGCCAAGCTCTTCGTCTTCTGCAACCCCGTCAACCCGACGGGCATCGTGCACAGCCGCGCGGAACTCGAAGCGCTCGCCGAACTGCTCGACGGCACACCCACTCTCGTCATCTCCGACGAGGCGTACTCCGACCTCGACTACACCGGCCGCCCCTTCACCTCGGCGATCTCGGTCGACGGCCTGCGCGACCGCACCGTCTACTGCCAGACCTTCTCCAAGAGCTACGCGATGACCGGCTGGCGCGTCGGCTACCTCTGGGGACCGACGTCGCTCATCCAGGCCGCCGCGCGCGTCCACAACACGTTCAACGGCTCGGTGAACACCGTGGTCCAGGACGCCGCGCTCGCCGCGGTGGAACACTGCGCGGCGGACGTCGCCCGGATGCGCGCCGCGTACGAGGAACGCCGGGACATCATGCGCGACGCGCTGTCCACGATCCCCGGCCTCACTCTCAGCGCTCCGGAAGGTGCCTTCTACCAGTTCCCGCGCTACGACCTCGACCTGCCCTCGGTGGAGGTCGTGGCGGCGCTGCGCTCGCGCGGCGTCGCGGTGCGGCCGGGCAGCGAGTTCGGGGCCCGCGGGGAGAAGCACCTGCGCCTGTCGTACGCTGCCAGCCCGCAGTCCATCACCGAGGGGGTCCGCCGGCTGGCGGACGGTCTCGCGGCGCTGCGATGAGCACCGTCCCGTCCGCAACCAGGAGTCGCCCCATGCGCAGCGACACCGAGCGCAACCGCCGGCAGCTCATCAAGGCCGCCGCACTGCTGTTCGAGAACTCGCCGACGCCGGTCAGCCTCGCCGAGATCGCCAAGCACGCCGAGGTGTCCACCGCGACGGCCTACCGCCACTTCTCCTCCGTCGAGGAGATCCTGCACGCCTTCCGCGCCCAAGTCGGCTCGGACCTGCGGGACTTCAGCGCACAGCAGACGACCCGGGGGATGGCGAGGCTCGAAGCGGTGTCCCGGCACTGGGTCTCCCTCGTCCTCGAACACGGCGGCGCGATGGCCCAGATGCGCTCGCACCGCGGCTATCTGGAGCGGCTGCGCGAGGGCACCGGCTACCTCGCCCCGCAGGCCGAGGCACTCGCCGAGCCGCTGCGGCAGACCACCGAGGACCTCGGCCTCGGAGACCTCGGCGACGAGGCCCTGTATGTATGGAACGTCCTGTTCGACCCCCGGGACATCCTCGACCTCATCAAGAGCGGACGGACGGAAGAGGAGGCCGCGACCTGCCTCGTGTCGGCGCTGCGAGGTGCCCTGATCGGCTGGTCCGCAGCAGAATCCCGGAAGTGACGGAAAGTCACAAAGGTTCGAGGACGGTGGTGTTGGCCTTGCCACCGCCCTCGCACATGGACTGAAGGCCTGGCGTATGCCCTGGTTCGGACCGTCGCAGTCCGCGCCCGTCCGGCTCTGCCAGGCCAGGGACGTGAACGCCTCGTCGATCTCGAAGGCCCTGATGTCCCCGATGGCCAGGTCGGCTCGGCCGAGGGCCTTCCCGGTGGCGGCGATCAGGCCGTTGAGCATGGTGATCGGGCCGGTGCCGACGACCACACCGGTGTGGAAGCGGGCCATCGGCGTCCAGCCGTGGGCCGCGGCGACCTCGCTGGTCGTCACGAGCAGGGCCGAGGCGGCGTCGGACATCTGCGAGGCGTTGCCCTCGGTGATGACTCCGTCCTCCTTGAACGGAGTCATCAGCCGGGCCGGTTGCTCCGGGGTGCCGCTCTGGCGGACACCCTCGTCGGTGTCGAAGACGCGCGTGCCGCCATCCGCCCCGGCGACCGTGAGGGGCACGATCTGGCCCTTGAATCGGTCCCCTCCGATCGCGCAGGCGGCCTGGGCTTGCGAGTCACGGGCGTGCTCGTCAGCGTCAGGCGGCCTGGCCGGTGGGCATGACCGTGACGTGCGAGAGGTTGACCCGTGCGGGGAGGCCGGCGAGGAAGCCGACCGTCTGCGCGATGTCCTGGGGCTCCAGACACGGCACGACGGCTTTGAAGCCCTCCGGGAACGCCGGGCCGCCGCTGCCCGCGACATGGTCCTTCAGCTCGGTGTCGACCAGGCCCGGCTCGATCACGGAGACCCTGACCTTCTGCGTGCCGAGCTCGGCACGCAGGTTGTGGGAGAGGTGCGTGACGTAGGCCTTGGTCGCGGCGTAGACCGAGAAGGCCGGCAGGATGGAGTGGGCGCCCACCGACGAGGTGTTGACCAGGTCGGCCACCCCACGCTCGGCGGCGGCCCTCACCAGCTGGGGCGTGAACGCGGCGATGACGTTGGTCAGACCCGTGATGTTGAGGTCGATCTCGCTGCGCCACGAGCCCCCGGAGAGCGCCTCGGCCGGGTTGAAGAGCATGACACCCGCGTTGTTGAAGAGCAGGTCGGCACCGCCCAGCTCGGCCGCGACCCGGTCGGCAGCCGCCTGCACCGCCACCGCGTCGGTCACGTCGACCGCCAGCGCCAGGGCCTGACCGCCGTTCTTCTCGATCCGGGCGGCCAGGTCCGTCAGCCGGTCCGCCCGCCGGGCCAGGACCACGACCCGAGCACCCAGCTCGGCCAGGTGCTCGGCCGACGCCGCGCCCATGCCACTGGAGGCGCCGGTGACGACCGCGACACGGCCGGTCAGGGGGAGGGAACTGGTCTGCGTGGTCATGATGAACGCCTTCCGGGAGATGACTGGTCGGATGAACCGGTGGTTACGACCGGTCACCGTCTGTCCTCCACCAGAAAATCAGTCGGCAGGGCGCCTTGGACCGCCGAAACATGCCCTGCCCAGGCTGGTACCCACAGGGCCACCCAGCGCCCGGCGGCACGCGGCCGCCCACGAGAGACTGGAAGACATGGACCGAAGCAGCGAGATCGCCACCTTCCTGCGCTCACGACGGGCCGGTCTCACCCCAGACCGGGCCGGACTGCCCGCCGACGGGCGGGTGCGCCGCGTGCCCGGGCTGCGCCGCGACGAGGTGGCCCGGCTGGCCGGGGTCAGTACCGAGTACTACACCCGACTCGAGCAGGGCCGCGCCGGCTCGCCGTCGCCCGAGGTCGTCGAGGCTCTCACCCGGGCGCTCCATCTGGACGCCTCCGAGCACGAGCATCTCACCAACCTGCTGGCCCGACCCGCCACCGCACGCCGCACCCCGGCCAGCCCGCAGCGGGTCAGACCGGGCCTGTACCTGATGCTGGACACCCTGGAGCACGTGCCCGCCTTCATCCTGGGCCGCCGCGCCGACGTACTGGCTTCCAACCGCCTCGCCCGCGAGGTGCTGACCGACTTCGACGCCCTGCCCGCGACCCGACGCAACCTCGCCCGCTACTACCTGCTCGACCCCGAGGCCCGCGAACGCGTCGCCCACTGGGAACTGGTCGCCGCCGAGACGGTCGCCATCCTCCGGCTGGAGGCCGGACGCCACCCGCACGACCGGCGGCTCGCCGACCTCGTCGGTGAACTCATGCTCAAATCACCCGAGTTCACCGCCTGGTGGAACGACCACCGGGTACTGAACCGCACCCACGGCACCAAGTCCTACCACCACCCGCTCGTCGGCGACCTCCACTTCACCTACGAGTCCTTCCAGCCCCTGGGCGACCCCGACCAGACCCTGTGCGTCTACAACGCCGAACCGGGCTCCCCCACCGCCGAGGCCCTCCGGCTCCTGAGCAGCTGGACAGCACCACAGTCACTGACGCAGCCCCCGCCCGAGCCACTCGCCTGACACTGGGGCCGTGCATCGGCCGCAGTGGCCGGTCGACGTCCGCCGGTCCGCCCGTACCGCGTCCTCTCCGGCCGGTGCACCGGGCGTGCGCTCAGCGGGCATCAGGATGAGACCGGGCGGCGCGGCTTGCCTGCCCCACGACGGGGCACTCGTCGCGGGCATCGGCAAGCCGGCACTGTGTCGAGGTGGCGGAAGCGTGGAGCCGTGTCGCGAGCCTGACCACCGGCCAGGATCTGCCGGAACGCGAGCTGCAGACGTCCGGTCCGGTGCCGCAGCAGTACAGCCTGGCGTAGTCCTACCCCAGCTTTCACACCGAGCGGGCCGGCCTGTGGTCAGTGTCGACGAGTACCGGTGACATGACCTTCGCGGTGCCGCGGATCGTCTCCTACCTGTCGCAGGTCCTGCCGCTGCTGCCGGGCGACCTCGTGTTCACCGGCATGCCGTCCTGCACGGGCTGGGGACGCCGTCCCCGGCGGCACCTCCGCCCGACCGACGAACTGGTCGGCCGAGCCGAGGGAATCGTTGAGATGCGCCATCGGTTCAGCGCCTCGGGATGGCGGGATCACCGAGCGGGCGACGCGGGCAGCCGACGGACGACGTAAGCGGAGTCTGCTCGCCACTTCTCCACGTATGATCGGCGTATGGCTGAATCGGGACCGGACAAGCACCTGCGGGCCGACGCCGAACGGAACCGTCAGCGCATCATCGACGCCGCTCGCGAGATCTTCGCCGAGCGCGGTCTGGGCGTCTCCATGCGCTACATCGCCCAGTGCGCCGAGGTCGGCGAGCCGACCCTGCGCCGACGGTTCCCCACCAAGGCGGATCTGGTGGCCGAGGTGTTCAAGGACAAGGCCACGGCCCATGCCGACGCCGCGGCCGGTGCGCTTGCGGACCCGGACCCCTGGCGCGGGTTCACCACCCTCATCGACCGGCTCGTCGGCATGCAGCTCGGGGACCGCGGATTCACCGAGGTCCTGACGATGACCTTCCCGAAGACCATCAGGCTCGAAGCGGAACGCCGCCGCGCCTACGAGAACATCAGCATGCTGATCGCCCGCGCCAAGGCCGCTGGCGCCCTGCGGGAGGACTTCACGCCCGAGGACATCATCCTGCTGCTCATCGCCCACGCGGGCATCGTGGCCGGGGCGGGCGACATCTCCGGCAAGCTCTCCCCGAGGCTCATCGCCTACCTGACGCAGGCGTTCGCCGCTCCGGGGACCGGCCCGCTGCCGGCTCCGCCGACCATGGTCGAGACGTATCGGGCCCTGCTCCGGATGCACTCGGACGACCGGACCTCCACCTCCTGAATCACGCCGGTTCATCCCACCCCCGTTAAGTGACGCATGTGCAACACTTACCGGTAGGGTTCCCGTACGCACACAGAAGCGAGCATCAGGCGCGCCCAAACTGTAACGTTTTCGCGAGCCAGGTCACCGGGGGATGCAGTCGTCCCGCTACGGAGTCCCGGTAAGTGGAATACTTGCGTCACATGTGTCGTCGGCGCGGACGAATACTCACGTACGGACAGGAGGTGCACGATGGAGATAGGCGCCTTCACCTTCGCCGACGTGGCGGTCAGCGAGGGGATCGAGCCCGCCAGGCGCATCCCGGAACTACTGGAAGAGATCGCGCTCGCCGACGAGGTCGGACTGGACGTGTTCGGCCTCGGTGAGCATCACCGCCCCGGGTTCGGCGCACCCGCACCGGCGGTCCTCCTCGCGGCCGCCGCGGCCCGAACCTCACGGATCAGGCTCACCAGCGCGGTGACGGTACTGGGCTCGGACGATCCGGTCCGGGTGTTCGAGCAGTTCACCGCCGTCGACCTGGTGTCCGGGGGGCGTGCCGAGATCATGGTCGGCCGGGGCGCGCTGACCGACTCGTTCCGTCTGTTCGGGCACGACCTGGGCGACTACGACGCTCTGTTCGACGAGAAGCTGCGCCTGCTGCTGGCCCTGCGTGAGCCCGAGCCGGTCACCTGGTCGGGACGGTTCAGGGCTCCGCTGGTCAACGAGCTCATCCTGCCGCGGCCGGTGCAGGCCCGGCTTCCGGTGTGGGTCGGAGTAGGCGGCAGTCCCGACTCCGTGGTGCGCGCCGCGTCCCTCGGTCTGCCCCTGGCCGTCGGCACGGTCGGCGGCACGGCCGCTCAGTTCGCGCCCATGGCGGAGCTGTACCGCGAGGCGCTGGAACACTACGGTCGGCCGGCCCTGCCGATCGCCCTCACCCTTCACGGCTTCGTCGCCGATACCTCCCAGAAAGCGGCCGAACTCTACTTCCCTGCCGACGCCGCGCTGTTCAACATGGTCGGCGCCGAGCGGGGGCTTTCTCCGGTGACGGCGGCATCCATGGCGGCGAAGAACGGCCCCGGAAGCACGTACGCGGTGGGTTCGCCCGAGCAGGTCGTGGAGAAACTGCTCCACCAGCACGAGGTGCTGGGGCACCGGCGCACCATGCTCCAGCTCGCCGTCGGCCCGCTGGCCCACCGGGACATCATGCGCGCCATCGAGCTGCTGGGAACCGAGGTCGCGCCGGTCGTGCGCGCCGAGGTAGCACGGCGTACCAAAACCGCGGACACCAAGACCGCCGAGAACGTCCGGGTATCGCGATGAACGTGGACAGGACCACCGACGTGCGGTCGATCGGAGTCATCGGTGCCGAAGGCCCGTCGTACATGTCCGCGCCCGATGGAAACCAGCAGAAAGGCGCATCCGCGATGACAGCGACCCCGAACAGTACCGAGACGGTTCCGGACCCGGCCGGCACAGCCAAGCCGGACTCGGACGACGCAGGACAGGCCGCCGTGACCGAGGCGCCCGCGGCGTTCGTGATGCTCGCTCCCGCCGACTCGGTGGGCGTGTGCGCGATGAACGGAGAGTGCTCCTGATGAACGCCCCTGAGCATGCGGAGGGCCGCCTCCTCATCGATGTGTGGAGCGACATCATGTGTCCGTTCTGCTACATCGGCGACACCCTGCTCGCGCAGGCCCTGGAGAAGTTCACCCACGGCTCGGACGTCGAGATCCGCTACCACAGCTTCCAGTTGATGCCGCATCTCCCCACCGATCACGCGGCCGACCTCGCCGACCTGCTGGAAAAGGAGCGCGGCTTCCCCCGGGCCCAGGCCGAGGCGATGAACGCCCAGGTCACGGCCCGTGCCGCCCAGATCGGGCTGGACTTCCGCCTGGAGTCCGCGGTCGCGACCAACACCCGCACCGCCCACCGGCTGATCCACTGGGCCAAGAGCCAGGGCCGCCAGCACGACATGGTGCAGCGACTGTTCCGGGCCTACTTCACCGACGGGGCCGACATCGGTGACCACGACGTGCTGGCCGGGCTGGCCGTGGAGATCGGACTCGACGGTGCCGCGGCCCGCAAGGCGCTCGACGACGGCGCGTTCGACGCCGATTTCGAGGCCGATGTACGGCAGGCCCGGCACCTCGGCATCAGCGGCGTGCCGTTCTTCGTCTTCGCCGAGAAGTACGCGGTCTCCGGCGCCCAGCCGGTCGACACCTTCCTCCAGGCGCTCGACGCCGCGTGGAAGGACCGGTCCACCAGGACCGCGTGAGGAACTCCGGCACACACCGACGACGCATCACGCATCCGTCCGACGACGGTCTCCCGGAGAGGCCGCCCCCTCATTCAGCCTCAAGCTGGGGCGCCCCTCTCGCAGACAGGAAAAGTCATGCGCGCACTGCACGTCCCGGCCGCCGGTGAACAGCCCGTCCTCGCCGAGCTGCCCGTCCCTGCGGTTCCCGACGGCCATGTGCTGATCAAGGTCAAGGCCGCCGCTCTCAACGCCATCGACAACGTCCTCGCCGCGGGCTTCATGGCCGAGATGATGCCGCACGAGTACCCGCTCGTCCTCGGCCGCGACGCCGCCGGGGTCGTCGAGCAGACCGGTGCCGGCGTCAGCCATGTCGCGCCCGGCGACGAGGTGATCGGCCACATCCCGCTCGTCCCGCCCATCCAGACCGGTGTCCTCGCCGAGTACGCGGTGCTGCCCGGCACCAACGTGTCCGCCAAACCCGCGAACCTCGACTTCGTCACCGCCGCCGCGCTCCCGCTGGCCGGCGCCGCCGCCCTCGCCGCGGTCGACGCCGTCGCCCCCGAGCCCGGTCAGGTCGTACTGGTCAACGGCGCCACGGGCGGCGTCGGCTCCTACGCGGTCCAGCTCCTGACCGCCCGCGGAGCGACCGTCGTCGCCACCGGCCTCGCCGCCGACACCGACCGGCTCACCAGATTGGGGGCCGCCGTCGTGGTCGACTTCACCGCCGGTTCCGTCGCCGACCAGGTGAAGGCCCACCACCCCGAGGGCGTCGACGCGCTGGTCAACCTGGTGGGGAACAGCATCGACGAGGTTCCCCTCGCCGCCGTCCGCGCGAACGGGAAGGTCGGCAGCACCACCCTGCACCCCGACGCGGACGCGCTCGCCGCCGCAGGCCTCACCGGCACGACCGTCTTCGCGACACCCAGCGCCGACACGATCGCCCCGCTCGCCGAGCAGGCGGCCGCCGGCACCCTGATCGTCGAGGTCGGAACCGTCCTGCCCCTCGACCGGGCCACCGACGGACTCGCCACCATCGCCGCCGGGAAGGCCAGCGGCAAGATCGTCGTCACGATCGGCGAGTAACCGCCCCGGAGAGCAGACGTCGGCCCTGCTCGCGGACACGACTGCGGCCCGGATCGAACACGCCCCCTGCTCGGGCCTGTTCGATCCGGACCGCACCCCGCTCCGCTGCGGGGTCCGCTCACTCCGCCCCGGCCTCGCCGATCCACAGTCTCTCGGCCCAGCAGGAAAGGTATGGCAAGGTCATCCACGAGGGCCTCCCCACCCGCTTCGGCGACGAGGAGTTCACAAGGTCCTGGAGAAGGTCTCGGGCACCTGGACGGCGCCGTCCAGGCCGGCGTCCAGCAGAGGGGCCGATGACACGAGGCGTCCGCTGGTCGACGGCGATCGTCAGGCCGTCCTGCCTCATGATCTCCAGGTACTTCGAGCAGGTGACCCGCATGCCGTGGCTGCGGATATTCGTCTCGGCGACATCGCAGAGCGGGCGGTCTGGGATCCGTGCCCGGTGCGGATGCCCGGGAACGGATCCGAGCCAGGCCACGTGAACTGACCAGGAGCGGTAGCTCGTGACGACCGGATCGAGGTGTCCCTCGCCCAGGCTGCCTGCGGTCTTCGTGTCAACTGGCGCGGCCAAGAGCCCGTTCAGGCTCTGGAAGCACTGCACAAAACGCACTGGCTGATCACAGCGATCACGAGCGCGGGATCATCTTCGGTGACCGAGCAGTCCTCGGCGAACGTCGAACTGGCCAAGCTCAACGAGAGGTTCGCGGCCCGGTACTGACCGTACTCAAAGGGCTGGGGTGGTCAAACCCGGAGCGCCTCGGCCTGAAGGCTCATCGTGGGTTCATCGCGAGCACCGCGTCTCGGCGGCTCAGGGCACCCACCGGGGAGGCACCGGCTGGGTCGGCGCTGCCGGATATCCAGGTGGGCCCGTCGCCCAAGTGCGTGAGAGCCTCTTCCGCCGCCTCCGCAGGATCGGCGAGCCCGCCGAGCGGTTGATCCTCGTCGCCGAGCAGACGGTGCAGGGAAGGCGTGTCGGTGCGGCCCAGAACGAGAGCAAGGACGTCCACGCCATGCGCACGCCACTCCGCCCACAGGGATTCGGCCAGGACGAGTCCGAAGGCTTTGGTCGCGCCATAGGTGGCACGGGTGGCACCGCCGGCCCAGGCCGCCCCAGAGGTCACGAGGATCACTCCGCCGCGTCCTCGCAGGGCCATCGGTGCGCCGAAGTGGTGGACCGTCTCAAGCGCGCTCACGCAATTGCGTCGCACCAGCCGCAGGTGGTCCGCCGGTTCCCGGTCGAGGAAGTCTGCGGTGCTGTCGTCGCTTCCTGCGTTGTAGACAAGCAGGCCGATCTCCAGGTCCGCCGTGGCATCGGCCAGTTCGACCGGGGCGTCGTCCGTCGCGAGATCGAGCGGGACGGTGCGGACCTGAACGCCGTACCGCCGCCGGATGGCGTCTGCCGCGCTCTCCAGCAGGGGTACCCGCCGCGCGACCAGGACGAGATTGATGCCGCGCGCGGCCATGGCTTCGGCGAACGCGGCTCCGACTCCGTCGGATCCTCCGGCGACGATTCCCCACGGCCCGTACTTGTCGGTCATGACGTCACTGCCCTTCGTCCGCGTCCTGGGGAGCCAGGAGGTTCCGGTGTTCGGTGGCACCGTCCAGATTGGCGTTGACGCGTTCGGCGACCCGCCAGCCGTGCGTAGTGCGCGTCCAGCGCCAGGTGTTGGCCGACACGCGGACCACCCGGAAGTGGTCGGCGTCGGCGTCCCAGCGGATGTTGAGGGCGTAACCGCGGCCGACGGCTTCGTCCCCGTCGACCTGGATGTGGGGCACGGTCAGTACGTGCGCGGCGCCGTTGCGGATGAGGTGCTGGTGCCCGCCACCGTGCACCATGCCCCGGATGTCGGCGTGGCCTCGCATCGTGAAGTGGCCGACCACGTCGAAGGTGCCGTCTTCGGTCCAGAGCCGTGCGGCCGCCTCTCCCGAGCCGCTGTCGACCGCCGGCCCGTACTGGGCTACCAGCTGGGCGATCTCCGCCTGGTCCTCCAGGGCACGCACCCGTAGGTTCAACTCCTCTACCACTGAACGTAGTTCTTCGACCTCGCCCACCGGCGCAGATCCTTTCCAGGGTTCAGGGCACGACGACGATGCGTGCCGGAGCGTCCATTGCGCGTGCGGCGTCGAGCGCCTGCGGAACCTGCTCCAGACCGACCGTCCGACCCAGCAGCGGCCGGACGTCGAGCCGCCCGGTGCCGACGGCGTCGAACGCCTCGTTCCAATGGTCTGTCGTCGGCCCGCCGCCGAACTGGATGTTGATGCCCTTGCGTTTGGCTGTGAGGGTGTGCAGCACGTCGCCCTGCGGCGGCCCTCCCATCGACAGGACACGGGTGCGGCCCGGGCTCTGCTTGATGACGGAGTCGAGTACACCGGGCAGGCCGACGCACTCGAACACGACGCAACCCGAGTCACCTGCTCCGGCCGCCTCACGCCATGCCTCATACGGTGACAGCTCGGCGGGATCCACGACGACGTCGGCGCCCATGGCCAGGGCGGTCCGTCGGCGAGAGGCCACGAAATCGGCGGCTATCACCGGTCCGACGCCAAGCGACTTGAGAGCGGCGACCGTTGCCAGGCCGATGGCGCCGCAGCCGATGACGAGCGGCACCTCCGTGGAGGTGACCTGGGCGCGCGAGGCGGCCGACCAACCGACCGCCATCGCGTCGGCCACGCAGACGAGTTCACTGGGCAGGTCCGACAGCACGAGCCGGGTGAGTGCCTCGGTCAACAGGAAGTACTCGCCGAACCCGCCCGGCGCCTCCGGATTCTGCCCAATGATCTTCCGGCCGCCGGGGACGACCAGGATCGGAAGGGAGCCGACCCGTGCGCCGACGGGGATGCGCCGCGCTGTACCGGGCCCATGGCCGACGACTTCGACGCAGTACTCGTGCCTCATGACGATGCCGACGTCCTGGTCGTAGGTGGACATACCGCTGTCGTCGTCCTCCCCTGCCTCCGGGTGGTCCATGTAGTGGAGGTCGGAGGCACAGATCCCGCAGGCCAGCGAGCGGACGAGGAGCTGGCCGGGGCCCGGCACGGGGTCCGGGGCCGTCCCCACCCGCACCGTCTTGTTCCGCAGTACGGCAGCTCGCATGGGCCGCTCCTCGGCAGGGACGTCCGTGCACTCGCGTCGCGGGACGCCTGTGTTCATGGACTGTAGCCACATCTCCTGATTTATAGAATGCAGTCTCCTGAAATTTATCCTCGCCACCTGGTCCACCTGGGCGGATACGATGACGACCGTGCCAGATTCCGGACGAGGCCGCGGCCGACCGCGCGACACGACGATCGACGGGCGGGCTCTGGCCGCGACGCGCGAACTACTGGTCGAGCGTGGTTTCGAGGCGACGACGATCCAGTCCGTCGCCGAGCACGCAGGGGTACACGCCTCCGCGCTCTACCGGCGCTGGCCCTCACGGATCGAGCTCATCGCGGAGGCCACCTTTCCGGGCCTCGACGAGAACGCCGTCCGACCGACCGGCGACCTCCGCAGCGATCTGCGTCGGTTCGTGAACGCCTATCTGACCGTCTTCACCGCCCCCGCGGCCCGGGCCGCCGCGGCCGGGCTGCTGGCGCACAACCAGACCTCTCCCCGGCCACGCCCGCCCGAGCTGGATCTCAGAGTGTCCGCGCGCCCCCGGTTCCAGGCCATCCTGCGCGCGGCACCAGCGGAGAGCGTCGACTCCGCGGTGGACCCCGACGACGTCTTCGACATGCTCCTCGGCGCGATCCTGACCCGCGTCCTCCTGCCCGGTGCCACGGCACGCCGTACTCCGGTCGACCGCACCGTTGACCTGATCCTGCGGCTGCTCGCACCGAGGGACACCGCTTCGGACTGATCGTCTGGACCACGGACCCACCGATCATGCGGCTGTTCGCCTCGGACTACACCACGGCCACCGTGCGGGCTCCCGCTTCGACCAACCGCGCGCCGAGTCGGAGTACAGGCACCCCTCCCGCACATCCCGCTCCGGCCACGTCCACGCGCCCGGATTCAGAATGGCTTGAGCCGGCACTCGCACACCCATGCCGGGCATGACGGTGTCGGGCGTGCTGATGCAGGTGACGATGGCGTCGATCTCGCCCGGAGCGGTTCCCGAGCGTTTGCAGGCATCGTGGAGGGCTCTCAGGGCCAAGTGGCCGACGGTCTCTTCGGCCGCGCAGAGGCGCCGGGCCCCGATGCCGTTGTTCCCTCTCATCCACCCGTCGCTGACCTCGGTGAAGGCTTCGGGTTCGTCGTTCGTGACAACGCGGTCCGGAGGACCGTACCAAGGCCGAGAACACCTGCGTGCATTTCGAGCCTCTCAGATCGACAACTCCGACCGAGGTCGGCAGGATCCGTTGTCGTCTTGAGCCGCTCGGGTTGGCGTCGCCTCTCGGATGGACCAGTCAGGTGGCGCCCGGCCCGTCAGGCGAGCGTGTTCGCTCCTCGGTCACCGCAGACCACCGAGGTGTTCTTCCGCCGCCCGGTACCCGGCTTGGAGAGCTTCCTGGAGGATCGGGCCATCCGTCTCCAGGCGGCCGACCTGCGGCGCCGAGGCATCGGGACGGATGGACACGACCACGGGATCACTCGGCGATTCCGGGGCCGCGGCGTCGTACGCGGCAAGCAGCCGTTCGTCGTCGGCCAGTTGGGCGGGCCGGTTCAGGAACGTGGTCCGCAGCTCGGCCGGGTGGCGGCGCAGGGCGACCGCGGCGACGAGCCGGGACCCGGGTGAGGGCGTCACCCGGACCGGCCGGTCGCGGGCCGGAGGCCTGCTGCGGAGCACCAGCACATGCGTCGCGCCGTCTCGCAACGCCTGCCGGAAGGGGATCGATTCGGCCAGACCCGCGTCGTAGTAGAGTCGCCCGCCGAGCAGGACCGGGCCGCCCGCGAGCACGGGCAGCGCCGCACTCGCACGCAGCGCCAGACGAAGGGCCCTCTCGTCCGTCAACTCACCATGCAGGTCCACCGATCGACCGCTGTCGAGGGCGGTCGCCAGCGGGTGCATCTCTATGGGGGCGGCGAGCACCGAGGGGTAGTCGAGCGGGAACTGGTTCGTGTAGATCTCCTCGATCAGGGTCTCGACGTCGACGGTGGGGCGTCCGCGCAGCACGTTGCGTCTGCGGATCAGAGCCTTGGCGAATCGGGGGTCCGCCCAGCCCCGGAGACCCTGGGGACGTGAACTCAGCAGCCAGGCAGCCGAGATGGCCCCGGCCGAGGCACCGTACACTGCGTCGAAGGCGGCCAGAAGCCCCAGTTCCTGCACCGCCAGGGCCATGCCGGCCGACACCGTGCCCCGCATTCCGCCACCCTCGATGGCCAGCGCGACCTGGTATCCGTCGGTCCGGGCCCCGGGGCGGCTCCCCGCCGCCGTGCGAGCGGCGAGGAGCCCGGTCAGCCGCTGGCCGGGAGCCCTCATCCTCGGGTGCCGCCCTTGCGCGCCAGGTACTTGGCGCGCCCGCGCCGACCGATCACCTCGGCCGGTCCGAGCATCGACGGGACCAGCCAGGGGAAGGTCTCCAGGAACCGGCACAGGATCGAGTCGCTGTAAGGCAGGTAGTGCTCCAGCCGACGTCGGCGCACAGCGCGTTCGAAGACGTCGGCCACGTCGTCCGCGGTGCTCACCTTGCCGAGGAAATTGAGCAGGCTGCCGTCGTGCGTCGCCTCGTGGAACAGCATCGGGGTGTCGACCGCGCTGGGGTAGATCCCGCTCACCGCCACCCCGCTTCCACGCAGTTCACAGCTGAGGGCGGCGAGGTAGGCGCGCAGGCCGGCCTTGGCCGCCGAGTAGGCCGCCGAGCCGGGCAGAGCGATGATCCCGCCCATGGAGACCGTGGCGAGTATGTGACCTCGGCCGCGCGCGGTCATGGCACGGGCCGAGGACGCCGCGAGCTCCATGACGGATCCGAGCATGACGTCCAGCTGGAGGCGGAGTTGGGCCGCCGAGCAGTCGACGACATCGCCTGGGACGATCACGCCGGCGTTGAGGAAGACCAGCTCCAGCCGCTCGGCCCACTCAGCCTCGATGCGCTCGCACAGCACGGTGACCGCCTCGCGGTCGGACAGGTCACAGGCGACGGGGACGGCGTCCGGTCCGGCGGCGAGGGCCGCCTTCTCCGCGAGCGCCTCGTCCCGTTCCACGCACAGCAGCGTGCGGCCCTGTGCCGCAAGGCGGCGGCAGACGGCTTCGCCGATCCCTCCGGCGGCGCCGGTGACGAGGGCGAGGGACGGGCGGTCAGGCATGGGTGGGCTCCTTCGGCGCGGTGGTGGAGGGCGCGTCTGCGCGCTGGGCGTCGTAGGTGTGCTCGTCGACGTCGTGCCAGCCGAACCGATCGCGGAACTTTGCGAGGTAGGCCATGTACGTGGAGCGCTCGACATAGTTGGTGTGGCGTGGGCTGTCGAGGTACTTGACCCCGCCGCGCAGGTCGGGGGTGTCGGTGCGCTTGAGTTCGGTCAGCTCGTCCTTGCGGACGCCGGTCTCCCGGGCGTTGATGTCGATCATGACGAGCTGGGCCATCTCGTCGAACCGCTTGTAGGCGGCGTCCGCGAACTCGACGAATCCGAGCACGTACAGGGAGTCCAACTCCCGCGAGAAGACGTTGAGATAGAGCTGCGGATGCCCCTGCCGCCACTCCAGCAGTCCCGGGTCGAGGAACGGCATGCGGTACTCGTAGCCTGTCGCGAGGACGATCTCGTCGACCTCGATCTCGCTGCCGTCGGTGAACAGCACGCCGTTCGCGGTGACTCGGGCGATGTCAGGTCGGGCGACGAGGTCACCATGTGCCAGGTAGTGCAGCACCTGGGTGTTCATGATCGGATGGCTGCTCAGGGCATCGTGGTCCGGTGCGGGCAGTCCGAAACGGGTCAGATCGCCGACGAGTGCGTCGAGCATCGCGTTGACGTCGCTGGTGAGGACGACGCCCTTGGGCGGGTCGAGCTTCCCGGTGAGCAGGGCGTCGGTGGGCAGCCCGGCGACGTGCTTGGGCACGAACCGGTAGCCGCGCCGCACCGACAGATAGGCGGCGTCGGCATGCCGGGCGGCGTCGCAGGCGATGTCGACACCGGAGTTGCCCGCACCGACGATCAGGACCCGCTTGCCGCGGAACTCCAGACCGTCCCGGAACGTGACCGAGTGCCGGATCGTCCCCTGGAACATCTCCTGGTCGGGGAGCCGGACCTCGTTGGGGTGCCAGGTGACACCGGGGCAGCAGACGAGGCCGTCGTACTCGTGGACCGTGCCGTCCGACAGCGTGACCTTCCAGCGGTCGCCGGCGATCGGCTCGGCGGAGGACACCTCGGTGCCGAAGCGGACGTGCCGGTAGAGGTCGTACTGCCGGCCGAAGTCCCGGACGTAGTCGCGGATCTGCCGCCAACTCGGGTAGTCCGGGAGGTGCGTGGGCATGGGGGCGCCGTAGAAGCCGCTGGTGTACCTGGAGCTGATGAAGTGACAGCTGTCGTACATCGGGCTGCCCTGGTGCTCGGGGTCCCAGATCCCGCCGAAGTCCGGGTTGCGCTCGTACCAGTCGAAGGGGACGCCCTCGCGCAGCAGGTTGCGGGCCATGATCATGCCGGAGGGTCCGGCACCGACGACGCAGTAGCGGCGGGTGTACGTCGGCCGCTCGTGCGGAGCGCGCAGGTCCGGGCGGTGCCGGTTGGCGCTGCCCGCGAGCTGGGTGTAGGCGAGCGGGCGTCGGGAGCGCAGTCGTAGGGCCGCGACCACGCCCGCGACGGCCGTGACGACGATCAGGATCGGTACGACTTTGATCAGCGGGTTGTCGGTACCGGTGAGAGTCGCGTAGTTGCTGGAGGCCAGGACGAACGCGGTGCCGAGGCCCAGGGCGCCGACAACGGGGGCGATCACACCCGAGAACAGCCGGCGGTCGTCGCGACCGCGGAAGAACACCGCGACCGCCAGCGCCGTGAAGGCCTGGACGAGGACGATCGACAGCGTGCCGGTGCCGACGACCGCCGCGGCGATGGTCTCGTAGGGGTCGGCGCCGGCCAGGCCCATGACACCGACGACGCCGATCGTGACCGCGGTGACGACGGCGCTGCCGATGTACGGGCTGCGGTGCACCGGGTGGTAGCGGCCGAGCGTGCGGGGCGCGACCTGCTCCCAGCCGAGAGCGAACAGATAGCGGCTCGCGGCGTTGTGCAGCGCGATCCAGGAGGCGAGCACGCTCGTGCACAGCAACACCGCGGCTGCGTCCATCAGCGCCGTCCCGCCGTACTGCTCGGACAGCGTGAAGACGAGGTTTCCCAGGTCCTTGCCGGCCCGCTCGGGGGCCGCGATGCCGCCCGCTCCGCCGATGACCGCCCATGCGGTGAGGACGTAGAAGACGGCGATCGACGTCACCGAGATGTACAGCGCGCGGGGGATGCTGCGCGCCGGGTCCTTGGTCTCCTCGCCGTACAGCGCCGCCGATTCGAACCCCACGAAGCTGGTGAAGGCGAACATGAGGGCGATACCGAGCGACCCGCCGAACAGCTGGCCCGGCGAGAACGACTCCGCCGGGAACGCGCCTGTGCCCTTGTCACCGACGACGAGGACGTCGAGGACCAGGAGCACCGCGAACTCGAGCGCCATCAGGAAGCCGAGGAACCGTGCGGAGACATCCGCGCTGCGGTGCCCGAAGGCGGTGACGACGACCACCCCGACGGCCGTGAACACGCCCCACGGGACGTCCACGCCGGACTGGGCGAAGACCAGCGATGTGAAGTAGCCGAACACCGCACCCATTCCGACGGTGAGCGACAGATAGCCCAGTGCCGCGACGTACGCGGTGGCGACGCCGGCGGGTCTGCCGAGTCCCCGGGCGACGAAGACGTAGAAGGCACCGTCGTTGACGACGCGCTTGCTCATCGCCGAGTACCCGACGGCGAAGCACAACAGGACTCCGGCGGCCACGACGTACGCGGCGGGCAGGGAGATCCCGTTGCCGCGTACGAGTGCCAGGGGGGTGTTGCCCGCGATGGCGGCCATCGGGGCGGCGGCGGCGATCACCAGGAAGACCACTCGGCGGGTGGTCAGAACACGGCGTTCACCCTTTTCCAAGGCGCTCACGGATCCTCCTCTTTCCTGCTCTCGGAGAGGTTGGAGGGCTGTGAATGTACGCCGCTCTTGGTCGCTTGACCAGATATACTGGTCGCGTGACCAAATCGAGACACCGTGCGAGACTGGGGCCCATGAGCGCCGAACCCGCCGCCACCGCCGATCCCGTCGATCCCGCGCCGTCACCGAGCAGGCGCCGTCGCGCACAGCGCACCACGAGCGAGGAACTGGTCGCGGCGGCCATCAGGGTCATCGGCCGGGAAGGCGTGGCCGCGGCGACGACCCGCAAGATCGCGGAGGAGGCGGGCGTTCCGCAGGGCACCGTCCACTACTGGTTCGCCGACAAGAACGAACTGCTCCACGACGTGGTCCGCTCGATCGTCGAACGCCTGGAGAAGACCGTCGCCATGGGCGATCGGCCGGGCGGCGGTGCCACGGCCGAGGATCTGCGGGCGGGGCTCCGGGCCGCGTGGGCCGAGGTGACCGGCGACGCCCCGGGCACCCAGCTCGGCTACTACGAGCTCACCGCGCTCGCGCTGCGGAGCCCGTCGATGCGCGATCTGGCCCGGCATCAGTACCGCAGCTACCGCGAGTTGGCGGCACTCGCCCTGGCCCCTGCGCTCCAGGATCTCGAACCCCGACGGGCCGCTGCGCTGGCCCAGTTCGTGGCCGTCACCTTCGACGGGCTCGCCCTCGCCTGGCTGGCCGATCCCGAGGCAACGGACGCCGATCAGGTGCTCGACCTGCTCGTGGACGCGGTGCTCCGGGCACGGAACGACGCCCCCGACTGACCCTCGGGGCGGCCCCGCCGCTCGCGCTGGCCGTGATCGGAGCGAAACCTCGGGTCGATTTCTCGTGGACACTCGGCGAAGGGCTCAAAGACGCGAACATGGCGGCCGCCTCGGCGGCGTCATGCTCGGCTCAAGCGTGAGCCGAAGGTGAACCGTTCGGCCGATGCCCCGTCCTTGGCGAGAGCTTCGAGCCTGCTCACACCGTCCGACCAGAGAGGTACGGTGCCGTCCTCGATACGCCAGAGAACGTGGCCGGGCCAGGGCCCCTTCAGGAACCAGTCGTATCGGATTTTCAGAGCCTGCCCGTGGAGTCCTCTGTATACGAAGAGGCGCGCGCTCTCGATATCCTGCCACAGGCTCAGCGTGGCGATATGGAGTTGGGGGTCGTGATCCTCGAAGTCCGGAAGGTCGAGGGGCAACGCGTAGAGACCCCAGCGCCCGAAGTCCTCACCGGGCGAATATGTCGCGGGCTCCTCGGCCCCTTCGGCTCGGCCAAGAAATCCGGACGCCTGATCGCTGGCGCTGAAGACTTCGCGACCGCGCCTGGCAAAGTCGTCCAGCCTGGACGGTCCCGCTGCGGGATCGAGTAAGCCGAAGGTGTAAAGGGCGATGCTGCTCATGCCGGCCGCTTTCCGCCAAGGGCTCGGGCTGTCGGCCCGTGCCTATGTTTTCCGAACAGGAAATCCGTTCCCACCGCACTGCCCGCACGTCATATCGACCGTGGAGCAGCAACGCCCGTGGGCCGACGCGATCCGTCTCCCGGTAGCCTCGAAGCGACGGTCCGGGGGGGAATCACAGTTCGAGGCGAGGCCCGCAGGGAAGTGAAGCCGACAACACGTCAAGCCGGGCGATATTCGCTTCTGTCGTCGGCGCGGTCGGTGAGACGCCGACCATTCCGGGCGGCCACGTCCCTCGCCCAGCTGCCGGTGGAGATGATGCCCAGCGCCAGCACGGCGAGTCCACAGCCTCCGATGACGACCCAGGCGGCGTGGCTCGACTGGATGAACCCGCTGTGGGAGTTGGCAACGATCGAGCCGGCGACCGCGACTCCGATGGCGCTGCCGAACTGGCGGGCGCTGGCGGCGAGTGCGCCTGCGACGCCGACCTGGTCCAGCGGCAGTCCCGCTACGGCAGTGTGGCTGACCGGCGGACTGACCATGCCCGCGCCGAGGCCGAAGACGGCGTAGGCGACCAGCAGACAAGCGATGGCGGTATGAGCGGTCAGGGCGACGAGGAGGAAGGCGCCCGCGGCCAGGAGGGCACCGCCCAGCGCAAGGGCGAGACGGTTGCGTCGGGCCGCGACGAGTCGCCCGGAGGCAGTGGCGGCGACGGCTTGGCCTGCGGCCATCGGAATGACCATGACACCGGCGCGCAGTGGGCTGCAGCCGCGGATGTCCTGGAGGTAAAGAGTGTTGAGGAACAGGAACCCGCCCAGACCAGCGGTCATCATCAGAGAGATCAGATTCGCTCCGGAGAACGGAGGGCTGCGAAAGAACCGCAGGTCGATCAGGGGCTCAGGTCGGCGGGGCTCCACAAGGAGAATCCCGATCAGAGCCGCGCCGGCGAGCACGATCAACGCGATGATCCAGGGATCGGTCCACCCGCGGCGGGGGCCCTCGATCGTGGTGGCGATGACCGACACGAACAAGACGATGATCAGCGCCTGGCCGTACGGGTCGAAGGTACGGGCCCGGGCGGACTTGGACTCGGGGACGAACCTGCGGGCAAGAACGAAGGCGGCGACCCCGATCGGAACACTGATCCAGAACACCGACCTCCAGTTGATGTCGCTGACCAGCAGGCCACCGAGGACTGGCCCGGCTGCCATGGTGACCCCGATCACGGATCCCCACACACCGATCGCGCGTGCTCTCTCACCACGGTCGGGGAAAACGCTGACGATGATCGACATCGCGACCGGGTTGAGCATCGAGCCGCCCACCGCCTGCACGCCGACGAAGGTGATCAGCCACCCCACGCCGGGCGCCAGGCTGCACAACAGGGAGCCGAGGGCAAATATCGTCAGCCCAAGCTGAAAGATCCGCTTACGGCCGAAGCGGTCGGCCATCGAGCCCGAAAGTATCAGCAGGCAGGCCATGACCAGGGAATAGACGGAAACCGTCCACTGCAGGCTGCTGAGCGAGGCGTGCAGGTCCGCACTGATCGACGGGAGCGCCACGTTGACGATGGTCAGGTTGATGCCGGTCGCACCCACACTGAGGCAGCAGATCACCAGTACGAGCCAGCGGCGGACGGGATACGGAGGGCCGCTCATCGCCATCGCCCCGGTCGGGGCGATGGGGGTGTTTGCTGCGCTCACGGCGGATCCTTTGGTCGAGGAGCTAGAGTTCCGAGTGAAACGAAGTGGCAGTTCGGATGATACGAACACCCTCTTCGTTTACGCAACTGAGCTTCGGCCTCGCACGCAAGGATGTTCGAATGGCTGACCATGTACCCTCGCCCTCGAAGAGGGCCGACGCGGTCCGCAACCGTCAGCGGATCCTGGATGCCGCCCGCGCAGCGTTCGCCGAGGACGGGCCCGCGACGTCGATGGCCGAGATCGCCCGAAGGGCCGGGGTCAACCCCGCAACCCTCTACCGCAACTTCAAGAGCCGCCACGAACTTCTGGAAGCACTGCTCTCCGGTGAGGTCGACGAGGTCTGCGCCGCCGCTGCGACAATCGACGGCGACGACCCGGAAGAGCGCCTCGCCAACTGGCTGCGCCGGTTCTTCCAGTACGTCACCACCAAGCGGCCCGTCGTCATCGCGCTCGTTGAGCAGACCGACACCGACAACCCCGTCTTCGACACCCGGGGCCGGATGCTCTCCGCCGGCCAGCCTCTGCTCACCGCCGCCCAGGACGCACACCGGATCGGTACCGGACTCGATCTCGACCAGATCCTTGATCTGGTTGTCGCCGTGGCCAAGATCCCCGGCACTCCGCAGTACCGACAACCGATGCTCGACGCGGTGCTCGCCGGACTACGTATACGCGATGCATGATCTGCACACCGAGTCGCGGCGCCGCGCACGCAAGCGCACAGCGCCTCGACGCCATACGGCCCCGTCGACGGCCAACGCAGCCAGACCGGCATCCCCCACAGCGACGTGCGGAGCAGGGGCGTTGGGGTCGCGTCGACGGACTCGATCGCTACACAAAGGCATGCAGAATTCGGATCAGTTTTTCCCGGACAGACCCCTCGGGACGGGATGGCCATTCCTACCGACGGCAAGCAGGGGCGCGGCCCGGGCGTCCGCGGCAGCCGGCGCAGAGGCACGTCGTCGAGGTCTCAGGACGGATTCGGCAGCAGTACGACGCCGTCGTCGTCGGCGTGCAACATGTCGCCCGGATGGAAGGTCACCCCGCCGAAGGTGACCGGGACATCGACGGCCCCGGTGCCGGCCTTGCCGCTCTTGCGCGGGTTGGCGCCGAGGGCCCGTACCCCGAGGTGGATGCCGGCCAGTGCGGGGACGTCACGGACGGCGCCGTGGATGACCAGGCCCGCCCAGCCGTTGTCCCGGGCGCGGGTGGCCATGATGTCGCCGAGGAGTGCGGTGCGCAGGGAGGCAAGGCCGTCGACGACCACCACGTGCCCGTCGCCGGGCTTGCGCAGCAGCTCATGCAGCAAGGCATTGTCGTCATGGCAGGAGACCGTGCGGACGGGGCCGCAGAAGGAACGGACCGAGCCGTACGAAGTGAGCTGCGTGTCACAGACACGCAGCTCCTCCCCGTAGCGGTCTACGAGGTCGGCGGTGGGAACCGGGGTGGTGGACATCGGGCCTCCAGGGCGACGGGGCTGTGAGCGGGTGCGACACACGCCGCCCTTTTGTATCAGAAGGCAGACCAATACAATATGCCCATGACCGTAACCGATCGCCGGACAGGCGCCGTCGCCTATGTCGGCTCCCGCACCACAGCGGCGCGTGAAGGCCGGGGCAAGGGCATCGAGGTGTACGACGTGGGTCCTCGGGGCGATGTCTGGACGCTCCTCCAGACCGTCGGCCTCGACAATCCGACCTTCCTGGCGACCGACCACAGCCGGCGTTTCCTGTACGCCGCCCACGGCGACCTCGACTACGTCAGCGCCTTCCGCATCGACCCGGACAGCGGGCTGCTCAGCGCCCTCGGGCGGCAGGAGACCGGTGGCCGCAATCCCGCGCACCTGGCGGTCGACCCCACCGACCGTTTCCTGGTGGTCGCCAATCACTCCTCGGGCAGCGTCGCCTCCCTGCCGCTGCTGGCCGACGGACGGCTCGGTCCTGTCTCGGATCTCCTCGCCCTGCCCGGCGAGCCCGGCCCACACCGCACGGACCAGACCGGTTCCAAGCCACATCACGTGCCCTTCACCCCCGACGGCCGCTTCGTCGTCGTACCGGACAAGGGCCTGGACCAGGTCTTCACGCTCACTCTGGAGCCGGACTCCGGGAAGCTCGGTCACCTGCGGTCGGCCGCGGCCCGAGAGTGCGCCGGTCCCCGGCACATCGCCTTCCACCCGCGCCTTCCGTACGCCTACACCATCGACGAACTGCGCTCGACCGTCACCACGTACCGCTGGGACGCGCGGGACGGAGCGCTCGAAGCCGTCCAGACACTGTCCAGTACCGCGCCCACGACGACCGGCGACAGCCGTGGCGGGGAGATCGCGGTCAGCCCGGACGGGCGGTTCGTGTACGCGTCGAATCGCGGTGGCGCCGGGGACAGCACCCCCGGGGGTCCCGAACCCGACACCATCGGCGTGTTCGCGGTGGAGGACGGCATGCTGACGCCCGTGGGCTGGACGTCCACCGAGGGCATCCGGCCCCGCTTCTTCTGTCTCGGTCCGGACGGCAGGAAACTGTACGCCGCCAACGAGCGCAGTCACTCCATAGTCGTCTTCGACGTGGACCCGGGCACGGGCCTTCCACGCCCGAACGGCGCGGTCGTACGGACCGGCTCACCCGTGTGTGTCCTCTTCCCGTGAGGGGTTCATAGGATGAGGTGTCCTGTTCCATCACGCGCAGAGCGCAGGGGGCCATGTCACGGCTGAACCTGACCACTTCCATGGCCACGCAGCTCGTGGACCTGATGCGTCGCAGCGGTCTCGACGAAGGCGCGCACATCACCGAGCAGTGGGCGGCGGACGAGCTGGAGGTCTCCCGTACGCCGGTGCGCAAGGCGATGCTCTTCCTCGCCGAGGTGGGCATCCTGGACCGCGTGCCCAACCGCGGCTTCTTCCTGGCCCGTGACGCAGGCGCGCTCTCCCGCCCCGACCTCACCGACGGTGAGGACGTGGAGCAGGCGGCGTACTTCGAGATCGCGGACGACTATGTCGGCGGACGTTTCAGCGGCTCCTTCACCTCCGCGGACATCGCCCGCCGCTACCGTCTGACGCCGCGACAGGCCGACCGCGTGCTGTCCCGGATGGAGGCCGAGGATCTCGTACGGCGCAAAGCGGGCGGGCGCGGCTGGGAATTCCAGCACGTCATGGCAACGGTCGAGGCTCACGCGCAGAGTTACCGGTTCCGCATGATCATCGAGCCCGCCGCGCTCCTGGAACCCGGCTTCACCCCGGACCACAAGGCCTTCGCCGTGCACCGGCAGCAGCAGGAGGCCTTGCTGCACGGGAACATCCTGCTCCTGCCGCGGGCGGAGCTGTTCCAGGTCAACGCGTCGTTCCACGAGATGCTGGTGGGCTGCTCCGGCAACCAGTTCCTGCTGGATTCGGTCCGGCGGGTCAACCGGCTGCGCCGCCTGATCGAGTACCGTCACCAGCTCGACCGCTCCCGCCTGGCCAATCAGACCCGGGAGCATCTGCGGATCCTGGACCTGGTCGAGAACGGCGACCTCAAGGAGGCCTCGGCCTTTCTCCACGAACACCTGGGCAAGGTGCGGTCGGTGAAGACCGGGGCCGGCCCCGAAACCTAGTACCTGTGACAGAGCAGCCGGCCCCGCCGCCGACGCGGCGGGGCCGGCTGTCGAGATCCGGGCCGACAGCTCCGGACGACTACGGCGTGACGGACGACGGCTGCTGTGTCTCACCGGTCCGCCGTCGCCCGCTCGGAGGTTTGGTGGCGCCGTTGATCCGTATGGCGACGGTGAGCACGAAGGCCAGCGCCGTCAGACCACCGAGGAACACAAGCCCGCCCGTGGCACTTCCGGTGGAGCCCTTCACCCAGCCGATGGCATACGGGCCGAAGAAGCCGCCCAGATTGCCGATGGAGTTGACCACCGCGACGGCGACCGCTGCGGTGGAGCGGGTGAGGAACTGCGTCGGCAGCGCCCAGAACGGCGACTTGAAGCTGTACATGCCGGTCAGGGAGATGGCGATCAGGGTCATGCCGAGCACCGCGGAGTGGGCGAAGCCCGCGGCGATCAGGGCGACGGCGGCCAGCGCGAGCGGGATCGCAGAGTGCATCTTGCGCTCACCGGTACGGTCGGAGCGGCGCGACCACCACACCATGCCGACGGCGGCGACGACGTACGGGATCGCGCTGATGAAGCCGACCGCAGTGTTGCTCAGGCCGGACGAGAAGCCCTTCACGATCTGCGGCAGCCAGTAGCCGACGCCCAGGCTGCCGGCCTGGTAGACGAAGTAGACCACGGCCAGGAGCAGGACCTTCGGATCGGCCATGACCTTCAGCGTGCTCAGCTTCTTGGCGTGCGGGTTGGCCTCCTGCTCCTGCTCCAGCTCGGCGGTCAGCCACTCCCGCTGTCGCTCGGTGAGCCACTTCGCGTCGGCGGGCTTCTCGGTGAGGACGAAGTAGCAAGCGATGCCGAGCACCACGGCCGGCGCGCCTTCGAGAATGAACATCCAGCGCCAGCCGCTGAGTCCGAACCAGTGGACATGGTCCATGATCAGCGCGCTGAGCGGTGCGGCGATGACGTACGCGGCGGGGATCGCCGTGAGGAAGAGGGCCGTCGCGGTGGCGACCTCCTTCTTGCGGAACCAGTACGTCAGGTAGATGACGATGCCGGGGAAGAAGCCGGCCTCCGCGACACCCAGCAGGAAACGCAGCACGTACAGCTGCACCGGGGAGTGCACGAACGCCATGACGGTGGCGAGGAGCCCCCAGCTGACCAGGATCCGGGCGATCCAGCGGCGCGCGCCGAAGCGCGCGAGGGCCAGGTTGCTGGGCACCTCGAAGAGGAAGTAGCCCCAGAAGAACAGTCCGGCCGCGAGGCCGAAGGCCTGGCTGCTCAGGCCCAGTTCCTTGTTCATCTGCAGGGCGGCGAAGCCGATGTTCGCGCGGTCGATGTAGTTGACGACGTAGAGCACGAAGAGGAACGGGAGGATGCGCCGGGAAACGGTACGCATCGTCGCGGTGGCCTCGCTCGGATCGACGTTGATCGCCATACGGAGCTCCAGACGGCTCAGGCAAGAGCGGTTGTATCAATGAGCGGCTTGAGACAATATTGGGGGTGTTCTTCGCCGCGTCAAGAGACCCGGAGTCAGGTTTTGAGTTCCGATTGCCATCGCACCGCTGTGCTCACCGTCGGCGGTCTCTCCTACCGCTACCGGCCGCTTGACGAGCTGCTGCCGTCCGATCGGCTGCCGGGGCTTCCGTACGCCATGCGGATCCTGTTGGAGAACATCGCCCGCCGGGCACCCGAAGCCCTCCCGGAGGTTGCCGCGCGGGCGCTGGCGGGGAAGGGCGCCTGCGAGGTGCCGGTGCATCCGAACCGGATCATGCTGCACGACACCACGTGCCTGCCGGCCCTGGCCGACTTCGCGGCGATGCGCGACAGCGTCGCCGAACTCGGCGGTGACCCCGAGCGGCTGCAGCCGTCCATCCCGGTGGACCTGACCGTGGACCACTCCGTCATCGTCGAGGAGTACGGCCGCCCCGACGCCGTCGAGCGGAACCTGCTGATCGACTTCCGGCGCAACGGCGAGCGGTACGGGATGGTGAAGTGGGCCGAGGGCAGCGTGGACAATTTCCGCGTGGTCCCGCCCGGCACCGGCATCATCCACCAGGTCAACATGGAGGCCCTGGCGCAGGTGGTGTGCGTGACGGACCCGGATGACGACGGGCTGCCGGTCCTGCATCCGGACGTGCTGGTCGCCACCGACAGCCACACCCCGATGATCAACGCACTCGGCGTGGTCGGCTGGGGCGTCGGAGGCCTGGAGGGCCAGGCGGCCATGCTCGGCGAGCCGGTCACCATCCAGTACCCCGAGGTGGTCGGCGTCCGCCTCACCGGCCGGCTGAGCCCGGGTGTCGGCGCCACCGATCTCGCCCTGACCCTGACCGAACTGCTGCGTGCCGAAGGCGTGGTGAACAAGTTCGTCGAGTTCTGTGGTGACGGTGTCGCGCGCCTGGGCTGGGCGGAGCGCGCCGCGGTCTCCAACATGGCACCCGAGTACGGGGCGACCTGTGTCTTCTTTCCGTACGACGACGAGACCGCCGCCTACCTCCGGCTCAGCGGCCGGGACGAGGAGCACGTCCGGCTGGTCGACGCCTACCTCACCGCTCAGGGCCTCAAGCGCACCGACGACGGCACCGAGCCTCGCTACGACCAGGTCATCGACCTGGACCTCGGCATGGTCGAACCCAGCCTGGCCGGGCCCAGCCTGCCCCACCAGCGGGTGCCGCTGTCGTCCGTACCGGAGTCCTACCGGCTTGCCGCGCGACCCGCCGACAACTACGCCGTGGAGACAGGCGAGTTCGACGAACCGCTGCCGGAAGGCCCGATCGCCATCGCCGCGATCACCAGCTGCACCAACACCGCCAACCCCACGCTGGTCGTGCAGGCCGGGCTCCTCGCCGAGCGGGCGGTGGCGGCCGGCCTGACCGCCAAGCCCTGGGTGAAGACCTCCCTCTCCCCCGGCTCACGGGTCGTCGAAGATTACCTCCGCGCGGCCGATCTGCTGCCCGCACTGGAGAAGACCGGCTTCCACATCGTCGGCTTCGGCTGCATGACCTGCATCGGCAACTCCGGCCCCCTGCACCCGCAGATGGAGCGGCTCGCCGCGAAGAACGCCGTCGAACCCGTCGCCGTGCTCTCCGGCAACCGCAACTTCGCCGGCCGCGTCAACCCACGGATCTCCCTGTCCTACCTGGCCTCCCCGCCGCTGGTCGTCGCCTACGCCCTGGCCGGCTCGATCCTGCACGACTTCGACCAAGAGCCTCTGGGCACGGGCACCGACGGCACCCCCGTCCACCTCAAGGATCTGTGGCCCTCCGACGAAGAAGTCGCCGCGCGGGTGAGGGAGTTCGTACGCCCGGAGATGTTCCGGGACAACGCCTCCCGCATCCGGCAGGGCACCCCGGCCTGGCAACAGATCCAGGCCCCCGCCGGCACCCACTTCCCCTGGGACCCGGACTCCACCTACATACGCCGGCCTCCGCATCTGACGGGCCTGTCACCGGAACCTCCGGTCCGACTGCGCCTTGACCGGGCCAGGCTCCTGCTGCACCTGGGCGACGACGTCACCACCGACCACATCTCCCCGGCCGGCGCCATCCCCGCCACCAGCGCCGCGGGCCACTGGCTGACCAGACGCGGCACCGCCCGGCGCGACCTCAACCAGTACTCCACCCGCCGCAGCAACCACGAGGTGATGCTGCGCGGCGCCTTCACCAACGCGACCGTCACCAACCTGCTGCTCCCGGACCAGCCGGCGCCGGGCGGACACGCATACGCCGCCGACCGCTCGTCCGTCCTCCCCGCGTACGAGGCGGCCGCCACCCACCGGGACGCCGGGCACGCCCTGGTCGTGGTCGCCGGCCGCAACTACGGCGCCGGCTCCAGCCGCGACTGGGCCGCCAAGGCCCAGGCACTGCTCGGGGTCCGGGCCGTCGTCGCCGAATCGTACGAGCGCATCCACCGGTCCAACCTGATCGGCATGGGCGTCCTGCCGATCGAGTTCGCCGACGGCGACAGCGGCTCGGCATACGGCCTCACCGGTGCGGAGGACCTCTCCTTCGAGGGGCTCGACGACCTGACGGTCGGCACCAACCGCCTCATGCTGCGCATCGGGAGGCCGGACGGCTCCGAGACGACCGCGGAGCTGAGGCTCAGGATCTTCTCCCGCCAGGAACTCGCCTACCTGCGGCACGGCGGCATTCTGCCCTACGTCGTCCGCCGGACGCTCAGCTCCTGAGCGAGGCGAGTTCGGAGCGCACACGCGGCTTCCGCGACCGGCTGCCGGACTCGCGGACGCCAGGGCGAGGCCGTCGGCCTCGCCCTCATCGACCCACGTCGTCGTCAGGCTTCCTGGCTCATCCCGGGAAACAGAGCGCGGACCCGCTCCGGGTCCGGCATGACGAACACTCCGTCGCCCGTGACCAGGGGTTTGGCGGGGTCGGCCTCGGTGACGATCGTTCCGTCGACGAAGACCTTACGGTCGTCGGTGCCGGTGACACGAGCGAAGATACGGAGCGGAGTCTCCAGCGGCACGGGGCGGTGGTAAGTCATCCGGAGAGAGACGGTCATGCCCGGCATTCCGGCCGTCGCGCAGGCACGCCCCATCAGCTCGTCGAGGAGCATCGCACTCATGCCTCCGTGCCCGTAACCGGGCGGGCCCTCGTGGGCGAGTCCGAGCGTGCACCGCCCGAGCAGGCCGTCGCCGGTGGACTCCACACGCACCGGCGGGGCCAGCGGGCTCCCAGCCCCGGTGACGGGACTGTACATGCGCGCCCCGACGGGGAATTCGTCGACCTCGGGGATCTCCGCCCGCCTCCGCTGCCGCCCGGTCAGTTCTCCGGCGACCTGGCGAACGCCGTCCGCCACTCGGTGGAGGGTCTCCGGGGAGGCCGCGGTGCGGACGGTGGCCTCCACCAGGGCGCGCAACTCGCGGCCCAGACGGGTGACAGCCGCCTTCCGGCGATCCAGGTCGTGCGCCGTCGTCTGCGGGTTGGGAGTGCCGGTGTCCGGCCGATCGGGCAGAGGTGTATACATCAGTCTTCTCAGAGAGGTGGGCGGGGCGGGATCCGGACGGTCTCCGTCATCCACCTGGACGGCTATGACAGCTGCTATAGCCGCGTTCACGCTAGACTATGACAGGCGTTATAGCCAGTCGGACGGGAAGGAGTCTCACAGGTGCCGAAGTCCAGCGGGTCGGCACGCGAGCGGATCGTGGCCGGCGCGGCCGACATGATCGGCCGACGCGGCCTGAACGCGACGAGCATCCGCGATACGGCCAAGCACTCCAGGGCACCGCTCGGCTCGACGTACCACTACTTTCCCGAGGGCAAGCAGCAGCTGGCGACGGAGGCCGTCCGCTACACCGGCGCATGGACGGCGCGCGTCCTGCGCGAGGAGCTGGCGGCGGGTCCGGTCGCCGGGTTGCAGGCCTTTCTCGCACTGTGGCGCAAGATCGTCGTGGACAGCGACTTCCGGGCTGGATGCCCTGTCCTCGCCGTCTCCATCGAGGAACCTGCCACCGACGAGACGCCCGCCGCGCTGGCGGCCGCCGCCGACGTCTTCACCGAGTGGGAGCGCCTCCTGGCCGACTCCCTTCATGCACACGGCGCCGAGCCGAAGCAGGCAACCCAGATCGCCACACTTGTCGTCGCGGCCGTCGAGGGGACGGTGGCGATGTGCCGCGCCCAGCGCACCACCCGGCCTCTCGACGACACTGCGGAGCAGTTGCGGGCGCTGGTCCTGGCCGCGATCGGCCAGTGACCTCAGCGCCCCGGGACGCCGGGGCGACATGGCCCGGCCGGCACCGGACCGGCGGGCCTCGGCCTCTCACCCCTCCAGGACGAAGATCGGCTTGTGGCCGGCCCGGTCGGAGGTCAGGACGGCGGGGATCTCGTCCCAGCCGTAGATTCCGCTGGTGACCAGCTCGGGGTGGAGCTTGCCGGCGGCCACCGCCTCCAGCGTCGGAGTCATGTTCGGCCGCGCGTGCCCCTTGCCGTTGTGGAAGTGGACGCCGCGCTGGTAGAGCGCGAGCAGGGGAAGCTGGACCTCTTCGAAGTAGATGCCGACGCTGTTGACGTGCCCCTCGGGCACGACCGACAGCAGCGCCTTGCGCAGCCGCTCGGGGTTACAGCTGGCGTCCACGGCGAGGTGGAAGTCCTTCTCCCGCTTGCCGTTGACGTCCTGGACCTCCGCGCCGAGGCGCTCGGCGACCTTCATGCGGACCGGGTCGTCGTCGTAGTAGACAGTGCGGGCACCCGCGCAGTGGACCGCCACGTCGACGCAGTACAGGCCGATGGAGCCGGTCCCGCCGAAGACCGCGACTTTCGGGTCGGGGATCCCGGCGACGGTGGGCATCACCGTCTCCCAGCCGAGGGCGAAGTTGTCGCCGATCGAGGCCAGGTGCACCGGATCGACACCGGCGGGCAGCGTGGCGAGGTTGAAGTCCGCGTAGGGAACCCGGATGAGTTCGTCGAAGGTGCCGCCCCAGGCACCGTTCACCGGAAGGCCGTACTGGGCGTCGCCGTGCAGGACACAGCGGGCGGTGTGTCCGAGCCTGCACTGCGCACAGGTGCCGCACGCGATATGCCACGCGACGCCGACGACGTCACCGACGGCGACGTCCGTGCAGTCGGGGCCGACCTCGACGACCGTGCCCACGCATTCGTGGCCGAGCGGGAACGGGCCGAATCCGGAGAACGGCGTCTTGTCTCCGATGACATGGTGGTCGAGATCGCACGTCGTGGCCGCGAGCGGGCGTACGAGCGCGTCCGTGCCGTCGACGACGGTGGGGGCGTCGACCTCGTCGAAGCGCAGTTGCCCCGGCGCGACGAACATCAGGCTCTTCATGGGAAAGCTCCTCGGTTGCGTGAGGTACCGGGCCGGCCGGCCGGTCCTGGATTCGGGTCAGACGGCGCCGGTGTCCGCGTCTCCGGCGGCGAGCGCGTCCAGGAAGACGGCGTCCGGCGGACCGGCCAGGGCTTGGGCCAGGGCGCCTCCGACCCCGCGCATCGCGTCACCCTTCAAGTGCGCGCCGAAGTCGTCCTGCGAGGCCCACTTCTCGATCACGACGAACTCGCCGGTGGTGCCCGCCTTGCGATGCAGCGCGTACCGCAGGCATCCCGGCTCCTCGTGCACCCTGGGCAACGCCGCCGTCAACGCCTTCTCGACCAGCTCTTCCTGGCCGGGCCTGGCGACCATCGTCGCTACGACGACTACCGGATCGGTCATGGCTTCACTCCTTTGCCGTATGACGCTCGTTATAATTATGACAGGTGTCCTAGTGCTCACGGCAACCAGGGGCCGAACCGGTGGGCGAAGCTCATGTCCGCGCCTTTTCCAGGGAGGCGAACGCGGCCGTCACGTACTGGTCGGTGCGGTCACTGCCGAGCAGTCCGGTGCCCATGCGATTCATGACGTACGAGATCGCCGCCTGGCGTTCGGTGTCGATCACGACCACCGATCCGCCCCATCCGGTCCAGAAACAGATCCGCCCGGACGGGAGATACGGCACCGCCGGCGACGGCAGCCCGAACCCGATGCCGAAACGCAGGTGTGCCCCGAGGACCAGGTCCGGGCCGTCGGTCTGCTGTCGGAAGATCTGGTCGACGGTCCGCGGTGACAGCAGGCGCATGCCGTCGAGCGTGCCGCCGCAGGCGATGACGGAGTGGATCCTGGCGAGCGACCGGGCGTTGCCGTGGCCGTTGGCCGCGCCGATCTCGGCGCGGCGCCACTGCGGGCGCCACGACTCCTCGGCACCGCCCACCGGGCCGGTGAAGGTACGCACCGCCACGCCGTTCGGATCGGCGCCCGCGAGGTCGCTGGACCGGAACGGCGGCGGTACGACATCGGCGACCCGGTCGAACTCGGAGTCCGGCAGTCCGATGTGGAAGTCGGCGCCGAACGGACCGGCGATCTCCTCGGCGACGAAACGGCCCAGGGTGCGCCCGTCGATCCGCCGGATCAACTCGCCGACCAGATGGCCGTAGTTGAGCAGGTGACAGCCGGATGCCGTGCCCGAGGGCCACCAGGGTGCCTGCGCGGCCAGCCGGGCCGTGGACGCCGGCACGTCGCAGACGTCCGCGACGGTCACCGGCCGGTCCCAGCCCGAGACGCCGGAGGTGTGTGACAGCAGATGCCGGACGAGCACGCCCTTCTTGCCGCCCGCGGCGAACTCCGGCCAGTACCGGGCCACCGAGGCGTCGACATCGAGCAGCCCGCGATCGACCAGGACCAGTGCCGCCAGGGAAGTCACCGTCTTCGTGCACGACCAGACGTTGGTGATCGTGTCGCGCCGCCACGGCACCATATGCCGCCGGTCCGCCCAGCCGCCCCACAGGTCTACCACGGACTCTCCGCCGACCACGACCGCGACCGAAGCGCCGAGTTCCTCCCCGGTGTCGAGGTTCTCGGACAGCCGTTCGGCCAGCTCCGCGAAGCGCGGGTCGTAGACCCCTTCGAGATCCGCCATGGTCAGCCCCCCGTCCGGAGGTCCTCGCCGGCCGGGCGCACCGCCGCACGCGGTACGCCGTGCAGTTCGCGACGGAGGCTCGCGCGGGCGATGTCGGTCGCGTCCAGCACATAGGTCTGGCGCATCCGCCAAGGGGCGCGGTGGCCCTGCCGGGGAAAGCTCCGGACGCCCCGCTGGACGTAGCCCGCCGCCAGTCCGATCATGGGCTCCTCGCGGACTCCGGACTCCGAGGGAACAGTGACCGCCGCGAGATCCGCGCGGCGCATGTGGTTGAGGATTCGGCACACCAGTCGTGCGGTGAGATCGGCTCGCATGGTCCAGGACAGGTTGACGTAGCCGAAGCAGAGCGCGAAGTTCGGCACGTCGCTGAGCATGGTGCCCCGCCACAGCAGGTGCCGCGCGGGCTCGACGGCCTTGCCGTCGACGCTCACGGCGACGTGACCGAACGCGAGCATGCGCAGCCCTGTGGCGGTCACCACGATGTCGGCCGACAGCACCTTGCCCGACCGCAGCACGATCCCCTCCGCGACGAACCGCTCGACGTGATCGGTGACCACGTCGGCCTTCCCGCGCTTGATCGCCTTGAACAGGTCCGCATCGGCCGTGATGCACACCCGCTGGTCCCACGGCGCGTACGACGGGGTGAAGTGCTCGCGCGCCGTGTCCGCGCCGATCCGCCGAGCGGCGGCGGCGGTCAACAGCGCCCGCGCCCGGTCGGGAAAACGCCTGCAGTAGTGGTAGAAGCCGTTGGAATAGGCCGCGTTGCGCGCCCTGATCAGCTGGTGCGCCCACCTCGCGGGCAACAACCGTCTGATCTTCGCGGCGAAACGGTCCCGTCTCGGCAACACGCTGATCCATGTCGGGGTCCGTTGCAGCATGGTCACCTTCGCCGCGTCCCGCGCCATCGCGGGGACCACCGTAATCGCGGTGGCGCCGCTGCCGATCACGACGACACGCTTGCCTGTGTGGTCGAGCCCCTCGGGCCAGAACTGCGGATGCACCACCCGGCCGGCGAACGACTCGAAGTCCGGGAACTCGGGTTCGTGGCCGCGTTCGTAGTCGTAGTAACCGGCGCACATGTAGAGGAACGAGCACGTCAGGGTGGATCGGTGCGACTCTCGTCCGCCGCCGCTCCGCTCGACGGTCACCGTCCAGCGGGCCGTCTCACCCGACCAGTCCGCGGCGACCACCTTGGCCGAGCAGCGGATGTGGCGGTCGATGCCGAACCGTTCCACGGTGCGCCGCAGATACTCCAGGATTTCGTCCCCGTCGGCCATGGAGTTCTCGCCGGTCCAGGGCTGGAACGGGAAGCTGAGGGTGTAGATGTCGGAGTCGGCCCGGACCCCCGGGTACCGGAACAGATCCCACGTCCCGCCCAGGGACTCACGGGCCTCCAGCACGGCGTACGACCGATCCGGGCACCGCGACTGAACCCGGTACGCGGCGTCGATACCGGAGATCCCCGCGCCGACGATCAGGACGTCCACATGGGCGGGCAGCGACTCGGAGTGTGGGGAACTGGTCATGGCACCCGAGTATCGAAGCGCCCGGACGGCTCCACTTGCCTCTGGGCGACAAGAATTTAACCCTGCACGACACTCGGGGAATGCGCGGCGCACCGGGCGTCACGACGGACCTGGGTGGGTGTCCGTCCGAACCAGCGGCGCACGGCACGGGTGAGCGCCGCCTGTCCGGCCAACTCGATCAGGGAGGCGACCTGCGAGAACGGCATGTCGGTTCCCGTCAGCAGCCGGTGCGCCGCCGTCCTGCGCACGTCGTCGACGATCGACTGGAACGAGGTGCCCTCCCGTGCCAGTCGCCGCTGCAGCGTGCGCGGATGCATGTGCAGCCACCCGGCGACAGTTTCGATCCGCGTGGGAACCGTGCCGAGCGCGCGCCCGACCGCCGACCGCACCGTGACCGTCACGCTCTCACGGGGATCGGTGTAGTGCGCCTCCAAATACTCCACGACCATGTGCCGCAGCTCGGGATTGACGGGGGTCGACATCGGCTGGGCGAAGAGTTTCGTCGGCACCCGCAGCAGGGCGCGTCCGGTACTGAACCGAACCGGCGCACCGAAGAACTCGGTGTACACCGACTCGTCCGCCAGAGGCGGATGAGGCATGTGGACCCCGAGCAACTCGTATCCACCGCTCATCGTGACGAGATTGCGGTGCAGCATCCCCAGCCCGGCGTCGATCGTCTGCGGCTCGTACGGGATGTCCGGACTCAGCATCCGGTACTCGACGGCTCCCACTCCCGCATAACGTTCGGGATCATCCGCGCGAGACAGGCGAATGCCCTGGTTGTGCACGAACAGGAACCGGGACGCGCAGTCCAGCCCCTCCCCTACCGTGTCACAGTTCCCGACCGCCAGAGCCAACGGGCCGAGCATCGACATGTCCTGGTATGCCGCCAGACGCAGACCGAAATCCGGGCACTTCAGCTTCTTCGTGGCCCTGCGCAGGATCCGACCGGCCGTCACCGTCGGCAACAACCCGTGGTCGGAGCCCAGATCGGCCGGAGTAACGCCGAACTCGGCCAACAGCTCGGCCCCGTCCCCACCGAGATCGTCAATCAGGCGATCGATACCCCGGATCGCGGCGGCGCGGATCTCCATCTGCATGGGCCAACGGTATCTTCGCCCGCTCGCAGTGGTTGCACTCACCGTGCAACGAGGTGGTGTCCTGCCTGACCACGGCGTTCTGCATCATTTTTTAGGCATTGCCGACAACAGGGCAGTACAGCGACCAAACACCATACGCTTCTGCCGTATCAAAGTGAGACGACCCCGGAAATCATTATTGTGCAATATTGGACGCACTTCGACAACGGATCTGGCGATCCATGTCAGTTTCGTGCGGCGAATCGCCTGGATTTCAATGGAGAACACCGTGCCTCGAACTCTCGGATTCATCGGAAGCGGGGCAATCGGCGCAGCCCTGGCCCGCCTGGCCGTCGCAGCGGGACTGGATGTCGTCCTCAGTAACTCGCGAGGACCCGAAACGCTCGCAGACCTGGTCGCCGAGCTGGGTGAGAACGTATCCGCGGCCACTCCCGCAGAGGCTGCCCTGGCCGGAGACCTGGTCGTGGCGACCATTCCGATGCATGCGTACGACAAGCTGCCCGCCGAGGCCCTGGCGGGCAAGATCGTGTTGGACACCTTGAACTACTACCCCGACCGTGACGGGCGGCTGCCGGAACTGGATGCGGACAACCTCACCTCCAGCGGACTGGTGCAGCGCCATCTCACGGATTCCCGCGTGGTGAAGGTGTTCAACAACATCGGTGCACGCCAGTTGTTCACCCTGGCCCGGCCCGTCGTCGCCGACGATCGCAGCGCCCTGCCGATCGCCGGCGACGACGGGGAGGCGAAAGAGGAAGCCACCCGGCTGCTGGACGTCCTGGGGTGGGACGCGGTGGACATCGGCCCGCTTTCCGAGAGCTGGCGCTGCGAGCCCAATTCCCCTGTCTATGTGACGCCCTATCTCGGAGAGGCTCCGGGCGAACTGGAGCCGGGGGACTGGTTCTCGTGGAGTCTGGAGAGTTCGGGCGGTGTCGTCCCCGCCGCGGAGGTGCGCGCACTGGTCGAGGCGGCGGTGCGCGGCCCGGCGGGCGGCAATCTGCCGCCCGGGGTCGAACCGGACATGATTTCCGGGCGGAGGCCCGAAGGAGCGTAGAAAGAATCTCGCGGCTCTGGGAGGAAGGCATGTCGGGACTGCTTGATGGGAAAGTGGCACTCGTCACGGGAGCCGCGAGCGGTATAGGCCGCGCGACCGTCGAGGCGTTCGTCGAGGAGGGCGCCCGCGTCACGGTGGTGGACATAGCCGTCGAGGAAGGGGAGGCGACGGTCGACCGTGTCGGCTCCGACAACGCGATTTTCGTCCGCGCCGATGTGTCGGACCTCGTGGCCATGGAGAACGCGGTCCGCAGGACGGTCCAGACGTGGGGGCGCCTCGATGTCGCGCACAACAACGCCGGCATCGAACACCTCGGCGCTGCGCTGGCCGAATGCGGCGTCGCCGACTGGGAGCGTGTCCTGCGGATCAACCTGACCGGCGTGTTCGTCTGCATGAAGGCGGAGATCCCGCAGATGGTGAGGACGGGTGGCGGCGTCATCGTCAACACCGCGTCCGTGGCCGGCCTGACCAGCGGGGTGGGCATGTCGGCGTACGTGGCCTCGAAACACGGCGTGGTGGGGCTGACCAAGGCGGCGGCCCTCGACTACGCGAAACAAGGGATACGTGTCAACGCCATCGCTCCCGGCCTCACGCGCACGGCGATGCTCGACGTGGCGATACGGAACGCCCCCGCGTCCGTCGAGGAGTTCAGCAAGTCGATCCCCATGGGACGGCCGGCCACGCCCCAGGAGATGGCCGAAGCAGTCGTCTGGTTGGCCTCCGACCGTTCCTCCTATGCCACGGGAGTGACGCTCCCCGTGGACGGCGGCTCGATCGTGCCGTAGGCGCTGCTGCGAAGACGTTTGGGCAGGGCTGCGGCCAGTGGCGCCGCAGCCCTGCTTCGCGGTGTCCGTCGACCGCGTGGACCTCCGGTCAGGTGATCGGGGGTACGTTCTGGTTCCGCCGGAAGAGGTTCGCGGGGTCGTACATGGTCTTGGTCTCCCGCAGGCGCGTCCAGGTCTTCTCGTCGTACGCCTGCCGGATCTTCTCTGCTTCCTCGTTGTCCAGGAAGTTGACGTACGCGCCCTCGGCGTAGTGGGGCGCCATCAGCTCCCCGGCCCGGCGGGCGTCGGCGAGGTTGGACTCGTCGTCCGCCGCGTCGTCCCAGCACTGGATGTGCACGTGGTTCCAGCGGCCGGTGCGCTTGGTGAAGGCCGTCGACTCGGGATCGACCTCGTTGGGCGCTCCGGCGATGGTGTTGAGCTCGCACTGCGTGCCCCCGGTGGCCCGTTCGGCGGAGGCGAGGAAGGCGTCGATGGCGGCGTCGTCCAGCTCGTCCAGGTAACCGGTCTTCCAGTACTGCCGGCTCCCGAAGGGGCCGGATCCGAGCTGGTCCACCATCTGCTGCTGGGCCGTGTAGGGCAGTGGCTGGATGAGGTCCAGCGCGGGCTCCGCGAAACGGCGCAGCGGTTCCAGGACCCGCTCTCCCTCGTCGAGGGGGCCGTTCCAGCACAGGAAGACGGCGTACACCTTGCTGCCGTGCAGCTCCGCCGGGAAGAGGGGGTTGTCCGGCACGGTGACGACCGCGGAGTTGATCCCGAGTTCCCGGGGCGAGTTCACCCCGAAGTCACGGTAGAAGCGGACGACCTCCCCGGCCTTCTCGAACGGCCACAGCACGGCGCCGCCGAGCACCGTCGGACCCACCGGATGCAGCTGGAACTCGAAGGACGTCACGACGCCGAAGTTGCCGCCGCCACCGCGGATCGCCCAGAACAGGTCGGGCTCGGCACTCTCACTCACGGTCCGGGGACGGCCGTCGGCGCAGACGATGTCCACCGAGCGGAGGTTGTCGAGGGTGAGCCCGTGCTTGCGGGTGAGCCATCCGTAACCGCCGCCCAGCGTGAGACCGGCCACCCCGGTCTCGGAGACGGCTCCGCCCGGGACCGCCAGCCCGTACAGCTGTGCCTCGTGGTCGAAGTCCCCCCAGGTGGCGCCGCCCTGGACGTGGGCCACGCGCCGCTCGGCGTCGACGCGTACGGCCTTCATCAGGGAGAGGTCGATCATCAGGTCGTTCTCGCCCACTGCGTGGCCCGTCACGCCGTGCGCGCCGCCGCGTACGGACGGGGACCATCCGCCCTCGCGGGCGAAGTCCACCGCGGCGCACACGTCCGCGGTGCCCGTCGCCCGCAGGATCAGGGCGGGGCGCGCGTCGTGCATGGCGTTCCAGATCGCGCGCGCGTCGTCGTAGCCTTCGTCGTTCGGACGCAGTATCGGGCCGCGGAATCGGCGGCGCAGTTCGGCCACGGTGTCGTCGTCCGGTACCCGTGACTCGGGAGCGGTCTTGGTCAACTGTCGTCTCCTCCGGTGATCAGGCCATGTTCGGAATCACGAAGTGCTGCGACCGGTCGGACGGTGCGCCGCTGGGCCACCGTTGTGTCACGGTCTTGGTCCGGGTGTAGAAGCGGATGGAGTCGGGGCCGTGCTGGTTCAGGTCACCGAACCCGGACCTCTTCCAGCCGCCGAAGGTGTGGTAGGCGATCGGCACCGGGATCGGCACGTTCACGCCGACCATGCCGACCTGGACCCGCTGGGCGAACTCGCGGGCCGTACGGCCGTCCCGGGTGAAGACGGCTCCCCCGTTGCCGTACTCGTGCTGGGAAGGAAGCCGTACCGCCTCCTCGAAGTCCGCGGCGCGCACGATCTGCAGCACGGGTCCGAAGATCTCCTCGCGGTAGCCGCGCATGTCCGGGGTGACCCGGTCGAAGAGGGTCGGGCCGGTGAAGAAGCCGCCCTCGTGGCCGGCGGGGCACTGGCCGCGCCCGTCCAGCACGAGTTCCGCGCCCTCCGACACGCCCAGCTCCACGTAGCCGTCGACGCGGGCGACCGCGTCCGCGCCCACCAGCGGGCCGAAGTCCGACCCGGGGTCGTCGGAGCGGCCGATCCGCAGTGCCTTGATCCGCTCCACCAGCTTGGGCAGGAGGCGTTCGGCCGTCTCCTCGCCGACCGGGACCACCACCGAGAGCGCCATGCAGCGTTCGCCGGCCGAGCCGTAGGCGGCGCCGACGATCGCGTCCGCCGCCTCGTCCAGGTCGGCGTCCGGCATGACCAGCGCGTGGTTCTTCGCGCCGCCGAAGCACTGGGCCCGTTTGCCGTGCCGGGCGGCGGTCTCGTAGACGTACTGGGCGATCAGGGTGGAGCCGACGAAGCCGACGGCGCGCACGCGGTCGTCCGTCAGCAGGACCTCGACGGCCTCGCGGTCCCCGTTGACGACGTTGAGGACGCCGGGTGGCAGTCCCGCCTCCAGGAACAGCTCGGCGAGCAGCAGCGGCACCGAGGGGTCGCGTTCGGAGGGCTTGAGTACGAAGGCGTTGCCGCAGGCGATGGCGGGCGCGGCCTTCCACAACGGGATCATCGCGGGGAAGTTGAACGGGGTGATCCCGGCGACCACGCCGAGGGGCTGGCGCAGGGAGTAGACGTCGATGCCGCCGCCCGCGCCGTGCGTGTGCTCGCCCTTGAGGAGGTGCGGGACACCGGCGGCGAACTCGACGACGTCCAGGCCCCGGCGGATGTCCCCCTCCGCGTCGGCGAGGGTCTTGCCGTGCTCGCCGGAGAGGGCCCGGGCGAGCTTGGTCATGTCCCGCTCGACGAGCTGCGCGAACCGCATGAGGACGCGGGCCCGGCGCTGCGGGTTCCACTCCGCCCAGTCCCGCTGGGCGCGTTCGGCGTCGGCGATGGCCGCGCGGGTCTCGGCGGCGTCCGCCAGGGCCACGTGTGCCTGGACCCGCCCGGTGTTGGGGTCGAAGACGTCGCCGAGGCGGCCCGAGGTGCCCGGCACGCGCTCTCCCCCGACGAAGTGCGGGATCACGGGGAGGGTGTTCGGGTCCGTGCTCATGGTGCCTCGATCTCGCTGCGGTCGACGATGGGATTGCGTACCGTGCCGATCCCCTCGACCTCGACCTCGACGACGTCTCCGGGGCGCAGGAACACCTGGGGGTCGCGGCCGGCGCCGATGCCGCCGGGTGTGCCGGTGGCGATCACATCGCCGGGCAGCAGGGTGACGGTGTCGGAGATGTACGAGATGATCTTCCCGACGTCGTGGATCAGGTCGCGGGTGTTGCCGTCCTGCATGACCTCGCCGTTGACCCGGGTGCGGACGCGCAGGGCCGCCGGAGAGATCTCGTCGGCTGTCACCAGGACCGGCCCGATCGGTCCGCTGCGGTCCGCGTTCTTGCCGACGGTGAACTGCGCGGTCTCCAGCTGTTTGCGGCGGGCGCTCAGGTCGTTGAACGCGGTGTAGCCGAGCACGTGGGCCGACGCGTCCTGGGGGGACACGTTCCAGGCACGGGTGCCGATCACGGCCGCGAGTTCGACCTCCCAGTCCAGCCCGGGTTCGTTCGGCGGGACCGGCACGGGGGTGCCGCCGGTGACCAGGGTGCTGGCCCAGCGGCCGAACACCATGGGGACCCGCGGCACGTCCAGGCCCGCCAGGGTCTTCGACTCACCGGCGTGCGAGTGGTAGTTGATACCCACGCAGAACACACGGGCGGTCTCCGGCACCGGGGGGACCTGTTCGAGATCGGCGAGCAGCAGCGCGGGCGGCCCGGGCTCGGTCCGCAACGCCGCCGCGGCATCGGCGTAGAACTCGTCGAGCGGGGCCACGGGGGCGACCTTGCCGTCGGTGACGGCGCCGATGTGCCGGCGGCCGTTCTCGGTGTACGCGATCAGGCGCATGTGGGGTTCCTGTCCTGTGGAGTGGGTCGGCGCGGCGCCTCGGTCACGAGTCCGTCTGCCTGCTGAGCAGGGCCATGTCGACGTATCCGGCCTCGCCGTGCTCGTCGACGTACACGCGTACCTTCTCCAGGATCGTCTCCGTGGGTTCCTCGAAGTCGACCTCCAGCAGGAAGCCCTGACGTGCCTTCAGGCCGGTCGGCCAGTACAGCTCGCAGCGGTTGCCTTCCGGGTCGTAGAAGTAGACGCCGATGGCGTTGCCGTGGGTCACCGTGTACTCGATGGGGACGTTCTGGGCCACGAGCCGCCGGTAGAAGCCGATGACGTCTTCGAGGGTCGGGCAGCGGAAGGAGATCTGCTGGAGCAGCATCGTGCCCCGGTCCGCCGTGCGGCCCGCGCAGAGCAGCAGTTCGTGGTGTTCGATCTCCGGCCGGGAGCTGAGAAAGTACAGACCGGCCTTCTCGTCGATGTCGCTGACCTGGAGACCCAGGGTGTCGCGGTAGAAGCGGAGTTGGGTGTCGACGTCGTGGACGAAGAGCCCCACGTGGGCGAGTTCCTCTATCTGTGGCATGGCGTGACCGTCCAAGGGTTGCGGGTGCCGGATCGAGTCAGTGGGCGATGTGCCCGATGTTGGTGTGGACGGCGCGGAAGTCGGACTCGTAGTCACGAGGCTTTCCGTCGCCGGCCATGATGGTGCTGAAGACCCGCCTGGTGTTCTCGCCCAGAAAGCCCCGGATCTCCTCGTCGGAGAAGCCCCGGTCGATGAGCGCGGCGGTCAGGACCGTGTAGCGGTCGCGGGTCATCAGCTCCGGGATGTGGTGCTGGTTGACCGGGCGGGGGGTGGCGGCGAGCTTCGCGTCGGAGATCTCGCCCTTCTGGAAGGTCACCGACTGCACGGGCCGGTTCTGCCCCTGGAAGTGCCCCCAGCCCTGGTACGGCTCCTCGAAGCCCAGCCCCACGCTCTGCGGGCCGGCGATCCGGGCGATGTACTCGATCTGGTCGACGAAGTGTGTCAGCTCCACCGGCTCGACGGGACGCACCAGTTGGCTGGCGGGCTGTACGGCGATGAGTCCGCCGCCCTCACCGAGCTTGCGCAGCACCTCGTCGGACTTGTTCTTCTCGTGCGGGGACAGGCCGTAGGCACAGGCGTGGCTCACGTAGACGGGCTTGGTGGCGATGTCGAGGACGTCCAGCGAAGTGCGTTCGTTGGCGTGCGCGATGTCGACGGCCATGCCGACCTCGTTCATGCGCTGGACGATCGCGCAGCCGAAGTGCGTGAGGCCGGACTCGTACCGCTCGTGGTGGGCGCTGCCGATGGCGTTGTGTCCGCGGACGACGACGGTCGAACTGCGTTCGCCGAGCCGGTGGAAGAAGTCGACGTCGCCGAGGGTGCGGAAGTGGTCGCCGAAGTGCAGGCTGATCAGCACCCCGATCCGGCCGCTGGCCCGGGCGAGTTCGAAGTCGGCACCCGTCGTGACGCGCAGGAGTTGGTCACGGTGGTCGTGCAGGACGGAGTTCCACGCGGCCAGCTGCCGCACGACGCCCGCATGGGGGTCGAGGCCCATGCAGAAGGTGGGGACGACGACCGCGTCCAGGTGTGCCTCCCGCCAGTCCGCGATGACCTGGTCGTTCACCTCGAAGGGGTCGAAGAGGAAGCGGTCGCCGCCGCCATGCGGTGAGCACGGCAATTCCGAGCCCTGGAGCAGGAAGGCTTCCCTGACCAGGGTCTCCGCCCGGGTCCGGGCTGACGACATCGGTACGATGGGCACGGAACTCTCCTTGGGGGAACGGCCGTCGGAAAGGAGCGGGTGCGCGGGAGGGTCAGGCGGTGGGCGTGCGTCCACCGAGGGCGTCGGTGGCACGGCTCGCGATCTCGCGGACCTGGCGGATGCGCTCATGCGCCTCCTGAGCGGAGGACGGTCCGGCGAATCCGTAGACGGTCAGGGCGAAGGCGACCGCGCCGTGCTCGTCGAAGACGGGGACGCTGATGAGCCGCGCGTCGCTCGGTGTGTCCTCGTCGTCGGACGGGTCGTAGGCCAGGTCGCCGAAGAGGCTGTACAGCTCGTCCCGTTCCACCGACGCCGGGTTGAGCGCCATGCGGTCCAGTGCCGAGGTGAGTTCCTGGTGTGCCTCGTTGCGCAGCGCCAGGGAGTACCCGCGGCGGCGTACTGCGGTCAGATGCTCGCGGTGGACGTCGCGGGCCCCGGCGGACGGCATCCTGGACAGCCACTCGTCGATGACATCGGCACCGCCCCAGGCGGCGAGGACCGAACCGGTCGGCGCCGAGAACGGCAGCCGCTGCCCGACGAGGGTGCCGGCGCCCTCGCCGCGCCGGGTGAAGCCCGCGCCGGCGATCACCGCGACCTCGTTCCCGTCGAGCGTGGTGGCGACGCAGTGCCCGCCGACCAGTGCCGCGAGGTCCTCGAAGTCGGTCCGGACCATCTCGACCGCCCGCAGGGCGGCGGCGAGCTGGCCGCGCGAGTCCAGGTCGGTGACGGAGTGCCGGGCGAACCGGCCGTACCCGCCCTGGAAGAACAGCAGCGGTGACGTGCCGGTGGACACGTCGAGGTCCAGTACCCGCCCGAGCACGATGTAGTGGTCGCCCGCCTCATGGACGGCTTCGAGTTCGCAGTCGATCCAGGCCACGACCTCGTCCAGGAGGGGCATGCCCGAACGGGTGCTGCCCACGGCGAGGCCGGCGAACTTGTCCTCGGCCCGGGAGGCGAACCTGCGGCAGACGTCCTCCTGGTCAGCGGCGAGCACGTTGACGCAGAACCGGCCCGCGCGTTCGATCCGGGGCCAGCTCGTGGAGCTCTTGTCGGGGAAGAACGCCACCATCGGCGGGGACAGCGACACCGAGGTGAAGGATCCCACCACGAACCCGGCGCGTTCTCCGTCGGGACCGGCCGCGGTGATGACGCACACGCCGGTCGGGTACTGCCCGAGGACCTGGCGGAACCACGAGGGGTCCGACGCCCGCTCGGCGGGGATCGTGTCAGCGGCCACGGCCGCGATGTCAGAGGGCACGGTAGACACCCGCCTCGGGGTCGGTGGGCAGGCCGAGGAGGACCTTGCCCGCGGTCTCGGTGTGGAAGTCCCAGTCACCGCTGTTGTGGTTGAGCAGCACCGCCATGTCCCGCTTGATGCGGTCGAGTTCGGAGCCGCTGCGGAACATGCTGCCGCCACTCACCCGGGTCACCAGCTCGACCGCCTCCGCGGCCTGTGCGATCGCCCCGACCGAGCTGAGCCGGAAGTAGGCGCGGCGCTCCAGCTCCGGGTCGCCCGTATGGGCCGCGTAGTGCTCGCGGGCCTCGTCCGCCTGGGAGCGGGCCAGAAGGGTCGCGATCTGCACGGCGTGGGCCGCCCGCGCGTACCGGCTGTGCGTGAGCGGGGCCTCGGCCAGCGGACCGCCGTTCACGGGCCGCTGGCGCCTGCCGACGATGTCATCGCGGAAGACATCGAGCGCGCGCTGCGCCGACCCGATCGCGAACGCCGGATGGAAGATGCCCGCGGCCCGGTAGAAGGGCATCCGCAGCAGCGAGTGCTGGGGGCGCAGGAGAGCTCCGGGGCTCTCCGTCCCGTGGAAGACATGCGTCGGGATGATGTGGTGCTCCGGGACGAACACCCCCTCCGCGCTGACGTCGTTGCTGCCGGTCGCCCGCATCCCGGTGGTGTGCCAGACGTCGAGGATCTCGAGGTCGCCGATCGGGAGGAGACAGACGTAGCGGTTCGCGGGCCGTCCCTCGACCGGCTCCACAGGGACGTCGAGCAGGCACCAGCCGGAGTGCAAGATGCCGCTGCAGAAGTCCCACCGTCCGCTCACCCGGAGGCCGCCGTCGACGTGTTCGCCCTTGGTGCCGGGCAGCGGGTGGAAACTCCCTGCGGACAGCGCGTAGTTGCGGTCGGCGTAGACCTCGCGCTGTGTCTCGATCGGGAACCGGCCGAGCGCGGCGTTATGGAACGCGAGGAACGTCGCGGTCCAGGCCGTCGCGGTGCAGGCCTGGCCCAGCAGCAGCGCGAGTTCGAACAGGGCGTCTATCTGGAGTTCGGCGCCGCCGAACTCGGCCGGCGCGTGCATCGCGAACACGCCGGCCTCGGTGAGGTCCCGGACGGTCGCCTCGGGCAGGCGGCACAGTTCCTCCGCCTCGGCCGCGCGAGCCCGGATGTTCGGTAGCAACGCCCTGACCCGGTCCAGCAGTTCATCGGTCGCGGTGCGTCCGTCCGGACGGTTGCCGGCGTCGGCCGACGGCCGGGTGTCGTGCGCACCTTCACTCGTCTTCAACATGGCAGCACCGTAAGTCTTTCAGGGGGGTTGGATACGTCTCGATGTGGTACGGCATGATTCGCGGGGTTCAGGCAGCGACGGCGACCCGGAGTCAGCACGAGGCCAGGCGCTCGCGCAGGAACCGCACGACGTGCGTGGTGGCACGCTGCGCCGCTGTCATGTGAGGAAAGCCGTGCCACGTGTGCAGGACGCCGCCCCAGATCTCCAGCGCCACCGGCACGCCCGCGCTCCGCAGCCCGGCCGCGACGCCCCGGGCGTCGTCCAGGAGGATCTCCGTGTCCCCGGCCTGCACCAGACTCGGCGGGATTCCCGCGAGGTCGTTCGCCAGCGGCGACACGGCGTGGGCGTCCGCACCCGCGAGGAAGCTCGCGAGACCTCGCGCGAGGCCCTCCCGTGAAGTGAACCTCTCGCCTTCCGCGTTGGTCTCGTGGCTGGCCCCGGACAGCGTGAAGTCGGCCAACGGCGAGAGAAGTACGAGTCCAGCGGGCCGGGGCAGTCCGATCCGGTGAGCCCGTTGCAGACACAGCAGTGCGAGCCCGCCGCCCGCCGACTCCCCGCTCACCACGAGCGAGTTCGGGTCCACCCCGGAGCGGAGCAGTGCTTCGTACACGGCGACACCGTCGTCCACGGCGGCGGGATACGGGTTCTCCGGAGCGAGCCGGTAGTCGACCGACACGGTCCGCCCCCGGATGCCGGTCGCGACCCCGGACAGGAACAGCCGGTCGTCCGGTGGGGCGCCGAGCATGAACCCGCCGCCGTGAAGGTGCAGGAGGACGGGCCCAGCCGGAGGTGCGCCGTCGGCCGTGACGACCTCGGCCGGCACACCGCCGAACGCGGCCTGAGCGATCCGGACCCCGGCCGGCGGCCCCTCCCCCAGCCGTGTCGCCATCATGCGCCCCGTGACCGCGCGGACCTCGGTCAGGTCCGCGCAGTCCCGGGTCCGGCGCTTCAGCTCACGGGTCCACTCCACGGCACGCGCGAGTTCCGCCTCCGCCGCGACGCCCTGCGCCGGGATCACCGTCGCCACCTGGTCGTCGGGGAGCATCGATGCCTCAGCTGACCTTGCCGCCGGCGTCGACGTAGCTCTGCGTGGCGACCTTGATGCTCTCCCGCTGTTCGCCGACGCGCAGTTCACGGGTCGCGACGGCCCGCTGGACCGCGATCTCCATCGGCCTCGTCGAGCCCTGGAAGTGCGGCATGACCTCCCGCGCGATCAGCTCCAGGGAACGCCGCTCGGCGTCCTGTGCCGCCCAGTCGTGCCCGGTGGTGATCAGCAGGGTGCCGAACCCGTCCGCGCTCGCGCGCATGTGCTCGATGAAGGCGATGGCGTCGGCGACGTCACCCACGCACATCAGGTGGGTGTCCTTCACGCCATCGATCATCTGTTCGACAGTGGGCTCGGCGGACGGGGCGTCGCCGTTGGAGGCCGCTTGCTCCTCCAGCCAGGCGAAGGTGCGCTCGCTGACGTTGGCGACGTAGTTCATGTGCCGCGGGAAGCCCTTCGCCACCTCGGCGTACGCCTGCTTGCGTGTCTCCGCGACGTGCATGAACGCGACGACGCGGTAGTTCTTGCGGTCCACCGTGGTGCCGTGGACCTCGGCCTGCTCCTCCGCGATGTGCCACATGTTGCTGAGCGCGGCATACCCCCTGCGGCTGGTGGCGCCGAGCGCGAGCAGTCCGGCGCCGTACCGGCCGGCCAAAGTGGGGCCGAAGGGCGACTCCATGGAGGTGAAGACCAGCTCGGGGGTGGGGCGTTGGAACGGCTTGAGCTGGAGATATGCGTCGTCGAGGTCGAACCAGGAGGAGTGGTGGGTCACCCCTTCCTCGCTGGTCAGCAACCTGACGATGACGTCGACGGCCTCGGCCATCCTGGAGCGGGTCTCGGCCCAGGGAACGCCGATCATGGCGGCGTCGGAGGGCAATGAGCCCGGTCCCATCCCGAGGATCGTGCGGCCCTTCGACAGGTGGTCCAGCAGGACGGCCCGCTGCGCGACCTGGAAGGGGTGGTGGTAGGGCAGTGAGGCGACGCCAGTTCCCAGCCGCATCCGGTGGGTGCGCTCGACGGCCGCCGCCACGAAGACCTCCGGCGAGGCGATGATCTCGTGGCCGGACGAGTGGTGCTCGCCCACCCAGCCTTCGACAAAGCCGAGGGTCTCGGCGTACTCCAGTGTTTCGAGGTCGCGGCGCAGGGCGCGGGTGGGGTTCTGGTTCGGGTAGTGCTGCGGTGCGATGAACAGTCCGAACTGCATCGCGTCGATGCCCGGGGTGACGGTCATGACAACTCCTCTTTGAGTGATCCTTCGACCTGGGGGTGCTGACTAGCGCGCGACGGCCGCGCGCGCGTAGCTCTCCCGGAGTTCGCGCTTGAGGATCTTGCCGCTCGGGTTCTTGGGCAGTTCCGACGCGAAGAACACGTGTTTGGGGGTCTTGTAGCCGGCCAGCAGCGACCGGCAGTGGGTGATGACGGCGTCCTCGGTCAGCCCGGCGCCGTCCCGGAGGACCACGACCGCGGTGACGGCCTCGATCCATATCTCGTCGGGGACACCGAACACGGCCGCCTCGGCCACGCCGACCAGCCGGTAAAGGGCCTCCTCGACCTCGCGGCTGGCCACGTTCTCCCCGCCTGACTTGATCATGTCCTTCTTGCGGTCGACAACCGTGAGGTAGCCGTCGGGGCTCATCACACCGAGATCACCCGAGTGGAACCAGCCGCCGCGGAAGGCGTCCGCGCTCTTCTCCTCGTCCCGGAAGTAGCCGAGCGTGGCCTGCGGGCTGCGGTGCGCGATCTCGCCGACCTCGCCCGGCGGCACGTCATGGCCGTCGTCGCCGACGAGGCGGGTCTCGACGTTGAGGGCCGGGCGTCCCGCCGAACCGGCGTGACTGATCTGCTCGTCCGGCTTGAGGATCGTCGCGAGCGGGGCCATCTCGGTCTGCCCGTAGAAGTTCCACAGGCGGACCTGCGGCAGCCGCTCCCGCAGTTCCCGGAGGATCTCGACCGGCATGGGCGAGGCTCCGTAGTACCCCTTGCGCAGACTGGACAGGTCCGTGGTGGCGAAGGCCGGGCTGCGCAGCAGGGAGATCCAGACGGTGGGAGGGCAGAACAGCTTCGTCACCCGCTCCTCCTCGATGGTCCGCAGGATCACCTCGGGGTCGGGGCGTGGAAGCACGATGCTCGTCGCGCCGACGTAGACGTCCGGTCCGAGGAAGCAGTCGAGCTGCGCGCAGTGGTAGAGCGGGAGCGCGTGGATCTCGATGTCGTCGTGGACCATCTCGCCGTCGACGACGCACGAGACGTACTGGCAGATGAGACTGCGGCTGCTCAGGAGGGCGCCCTTGGGACGAGACTCGGTGCCGCTGGTGTACATCAGGCGGACCGGGTCGTCGTCGTCCACGAGTACGGCAGGCGCACCGTCCTCGCCGCTGTCGGCCCAGAAGGCGACATCCTCCCAGCCCTCGGGGCGCGGCTCCCCTGCGAGGGCGATCCAGCCCCGGGCCTTCAGGTCGACACCGCTCAGCCGGACGGCCTCTTCGGCGACAGGGTGCAGCGCGTCCTCGACGGCGAGTCCGGTGGCTTCGGAGTGCTCCAGGATGTAGGCAACTTCGGTCGCGTTGAGCATGAAGTTGATCGGCACCATGATCGCGCCCAGCCTGGCCAGGGCGTAGGTGAGGACGCAGAACTCCCAGCCGTTGTGGGAAAGGACCGCGAACCGGTCGCCCTTGCCGATCCCCTGCCGGGCGATCGCGTTGGCCGCCCGGTTCGCGGCGGCGTCGAACTCGGCGTAGGTGAAGCGCCGGCCGGCCGCCAGCAGGGCCGGCTTGTCCGGGGTGCGCAGGGCGGTACGGCGCAACAGGTCGCCGATCGTGTGGGAGCGGGCGGCCCTGACCGCCTCCGTGGCGGCGAGGGAGTCAGCCATGATCGGGCACCAGCTCGTGGTGGACCCAGGAGTGGTCCGGGGCCAGGCCGAGCAGTTCCCGTCCCGTCCCGCGCAGGATCACGTCCGAGACGATGATGTGCTGGGTGGAGGCGTGGGTGTCGCGGAAGCACCGCTGGATGGCCCCGGCCCGCAGACCGACACCGCCGGAGAGGCGGTAGACGTCGGCACAGACGTCGGCCACCGTGTGGGTGATGTGGTTGACGGCGAGCCGGATCATGGTCTGCTGCCGTTTCGACAGGGCTTCGCCGCGCTCGAACGTCGTCTGTACGTCGGTCCAGGTCTGGCGCAGGAATCCGCTCGCGGCCCGGAAGGCGGCCTCGTCCCAGGCCGCTCGCTGAAGGAAGTCCTCGCTCGCGGCCCGGTCCCCGCGGTGCTGGGCGTACGCGGCCAGCTCGTCGAGAGCGCGGCGGCCGAGGCCGACGGCCCAGGCCGCGTGCAGCAGGCATCCCATGCCGATGACGCCGAGACTGTAGAGCTGACCGCCCCGGTCGGAGTGCCGGATCCGGGCGGGGTGGGCCCACTGCGCGGGTACGAAGAGGTCGGTGATCGTGTAGTCGATGCTTCCGGTGGCGGCGAGCCCGAGAACGTCCCAGTTGTCCCCGAACCGCACGTCCTGCCGCGGTACGACGGTCAGAATGATGTTCGGCCGCCCGTCGGGACCGAGCTGCGGGCGCCCGTTCTCGTGCACGACGGCACCGGAGTACGCGTGTGTCGTGTGCTTGATCCCCGAGCCGTAGCTCCATGCCCCGGTGAGCCGGTAGCCCCCCTCGACGACCTCGGCCACCCCGACCGGTGAGCCCTGCCCCGCTATGACGGGGAGCGGCCCGCCACCGTAGAGCCCGGCGACCGCGTCGTCGCCCAGGTAGGCGCCCGCGGTCGCGGTGGCGAGGGCGGTGGCGAGCAGCACCCAGCCGGCCGGACCGTCGTGGTAGGAGGTCGTCTCGACGACGTCGTACATCTCCAGCGGCGGGCACTCCGCGCCGCCCAGGGACCGCGGGACCCACAGACTCAGCAGATCGCTGTCGACCAGTTCCTTCTCGACGGGGTCGACCAGCCTGCCCTCGCGCATGCTGTCCAGGGTGTGTTCTTCGGCAAGCTGGCCCAGCTTCCGCGCACGGTCGACGGAGTCCGTGCCAATGGCCGGATCTGTGCTGGATGATTTATGCGTGGACAAGGCGGCTCCTCGATCCATCTCGTGCAGATCGCCCCACCGTAGGGCGCCGGGCGGCACGGGCCGCGTCTCGATCTGGGACAATGAGCGCTTCACAGGCTCCTCATGCGCGTCCGGTGCGGATACGGTCGGTCACATGCTCCCCATGGGCGACAGCGAAGCAGGCCGTGAGACGGTCCTCGTGCGCAGCAAACTCGCCATTCCGGAACTGCCGGCCGCCTTCGTCTCCCGGCCCCGGCTGGTGGCACCGCTGCGACGGCTGGTCCTGGAGCACCGTGTGGTCGTGGTCTCGGCCACCGCCGGGGCAGGCAAGACCACGGCCGTGGCCGAGGCGGTCCGCGGACTCCACGCCGATGTGGCCTGGCTGACCGTGGACCGTACGGATACGGCGCCCGGCCGTCTGTTCGTCTACCTTTCGGCCGCCCTGGCCACTCACCGGCCGCAGGCCGACGAACTCGCGCGGCGGGCCCTCGCCGCGGGTCTGACCCACCGCGAGGCCGCGGCGTCCATGGTGGAGGAGCTCGGCGCCGGTGAACTCGTTCTTGTCATCGACGAGTTGGAGCAGCTGGCCGACGCTCCCGAGGCATGGGCGGTCCTCGACGCGGTCGTCCGGTACGCCCCGCCGCAGCTGCGCCTGGTTCTGCTCAGCCGGCGAAACCCACCGGAGCACCTGGTGGCCTTCCCTCCCGAGACGACCGTCGAGGGGCCGAGCGAGAGCCAGTTGGCCTTCACCGTGGAGGAGGCGGCCAAGGCCCTCGCTTCCCTGGGCAAGTCCGACATCGCGGCGGACTCGGCGGTGCACGCCACGGGCGGCTGGGTCACGGGAGTGCTGTTCGAGGCATGGCACGCCCGTGAGCACGTCGACGGCACCGGCGGTGAGGTCGATCCGCTGCACGGTTATCTCTCCACGCACATCCTCCGGCCGCTCGACCCGCGGGACCTGGAGTTCCTGGTCACGACCTCCGTCCTCGACGAGGTCAGCCCCCGGCGCGCCCAGGCCCTGGGGTGGATCGACGCCGGAGCCCGGCTCGGCTCGTTGCGCAGGGCGCATCTCCCCGCCACTTGGACGGGCCCGGACGGCCGTACCCTGCGCTGCCACTCCCGCTTCCGCGAGTTCCTGCGGGCCCGGATGACGGAGTTGGACGCCGACGTTCTGCTGGACCTGCGTCGGCGCACGGCACGGCTGCTGTCCGAGGAGGGCCACCACGAGGAGGCGACCGAGGTCCTGCTGGGTGTCGGCCTCGTCGTGGACGCACGGGAGTACGCCGAACGCGCGGTCCTCACGGTCATCGAGCGGCTGGACCTCGACATCGCCGACCGGTGGCTGTCCGCCCTCGGGGACGAGCCGTCCGCCTCGGACCTCACCACGGCCCGGCTGATGCGGGCCGTCGCCCGTGACGACTTCCACCACGGTGTCGCGATCGCGGACCGGCTCGCCCTGGCGGGCACCAGGGAAGAACTCGCCGCGCACTCGCCACGTGCCGCGGCCCTGATGGGGTGGTCGTATCTGATCTGCGGACGCGCGACGGACGCCGACGTCGTCCTGGCCGCCGCCACCGGCCCCGAGGTCGCCGCCGTCCGCTACGCCCTCCATCTGTGGGTGGAGGACACCGGCCCCGACGCGACCGAGACCGCCCCGCTCAGCGGAGGCGCAATGGACGCGGTGGTGCTCATCACCCGCTACTACTCGGGACTGCTGCAGGAGGTCGTCGCCCCGGACACGTCTCCCTGGATCCAGGAGGTCGCGGGACTCCACCGGGCCGCCGCGCTGCGGGCGACCGGCCACACGCACGAGGCGCTGGAGTTGTACGAGGCCTCCCGCCCCGACGCCACCGGGCGGATCGGAATCACCCAGGCGCTCCTGGGATCCGAGATCATGCTGGAGGCGGGCAACCCCGAGGCAGCCCTGCGCCTGCTGCACGAGGGCTACGAGCGGGCCCGCGGTTCGGGCGCGGTGGTCTACGAGATCGCGTTCCGCATCGTCGAGATCAAGGCGGCGATACGGCTCGACGATCCGCGCACCGCTTGGCAGGTCCTGGAGCGGCTGCGAGGCAATCCGCTGGTCGACTCCAGCGTGTACTACCGGGAGGTGGTCAGTACCCTGGACGCGCTCCTGATGCTGCTGGGCGCCGGGGGTGACGACACCCGTGCCCTGGGCATTCTGCGGGACACCGTGGCCAGCATGGGGCGCGGCGCGCGCATCCTCGAACTGCCCGCCGCCGCCGTGTTCCTCGCGGAGGCCGAGTGGCGGGCCGGAAACGAGGAGGAGTCCGACCGGGCCGCGGAACTCGCCCTGGCCGCGGCGGCCCGGCAGGGAGCGAACCACGTCCTGCTCCAAGCTCTCGCCCGGTTCCCCGCGGTCCTCTCACGCCGGATCGACGCCGAACCGGAGGCGGACTCGCCCTGGCACGCCCTGGGCAGGGCGCTCATCACGCAGGACCACCGGATCCTGGAAGCCGTCGGGCGCCCGACCGTCCACGTGAACGAATTCGGCCGCAAGGCGATGACAGTCCTCGGCCAGGAGCTGCGCCCGGCCATCGGCAAGAGCCTGGAGCTCCTCGCCTTCCTGGTGGTGCAGGGCGGCGCCGCGGACCGGAACAGGCTTCTCGACGTCCTGTTCGAGGGCCGCCGGGACGACGCCGCCGGGGCCTATCTGCGGCAGGCGGTCCGCCGGCTCAGGGAGGTACTGCCCGACCCGGACGACATCGTGCTGAGCGACGGTGTACTGCGGCTGCGTGACAGAACGCGGATCACCAGCGACTCGACCCGTTTCGAGGCCCGGTTGGGCGAGGCCGCCCGGCTTCGCGGCGAGGACCGGCTGCAGGCGACGAGGGCGGCTCTCGGCCTCTACGACCGGGGGCCCTACCTGGAGGCCCTCGACTCACCGTGGATCGAGGCCCGGCGTGATCACCTGTCCGAGCTCGCCGTCACCGCACGGATCGAGGCGGCAGCACTCTCCCTGGAGCTGGGCCTGCACCAACAGGCTCAGGAACTCGTCGAGCGGGCGCTCGGCGACGACCCCTACCGCGAGGGCGGGTGGCGGCTGGCCATGTCCGTGGCGAACGCCCGTGGGGACTACGACGGCGTGGTCAGCCGGTATCTCCGCTGCAAGAGCGCTCTCGCCGCCCTGGGGCTCAGCCCGGCTCCCGCCACCCGTCGGCTCCTTGGTCAGCTGCGGCGTTGAGACCGTCCTGCAGTGTTCAGCGCCCGTCGGGGCGACCAGCCGCAGTGACCAGGATCTGGCTGGTCAGATCGATACGGTATGTGCGCAGCTTCCGGTACAGAGTGGCCCGGCCGATGCCGAGCGACTCGGCCGCACGGGACTTGTTCCCGGCGTTCTCCTGGAGGGCCCGGATGATGGCCAGGCGTTCGATGTGCTCCATCCGGCCCAGGGTCCGGCCGCTGTTGAGATAGGAGCTGGGCAGATCGATCAGCGACATCTCGGCCTTGACGCTCCGCTGCGCGACGGTCCGCAGCAGTCCTTCCAGTTCCGTCACGTTCCCGGGCCAGTCGTGCCGGACGAGGGTTTCCGGCAGGGCCGGCGCCACGCGCATCGTCGACCGCACGCGGTGGACCAGGTGCGGCACGAGGTCCAGCACGTCCTCCGGCCGCTCCCGGAGGGGCGGGATGCGCAGTTCCAGACCGGCCGTCCCCGCCACGAAAACGTCGGAGGGACCGCTGCCGGGCGCTTCCGTCCTGGTGAGCAGAAGACGCAGCTCTCCGATGTCGGCGGCTTGACCGACGAGAGCGGCGAGCACTGCACCCGGGAGACGTTCCACGTGCCGCAGGATCACCGTGTTCGGGGTAGTACGCAATTCCTCGGTGACCCGCTCGGCGACTTCATGGTGGGCGAAGGGAGCCGACCGGTCGGCGTCGAAGACCACCACCGGCGCGGACGGACGGACGCGGGCTGCGATGAGCCGGGCCAGCAGAAGTCTGCCCGTACCGGCCTCACCGGAGAAACAGACGACCGGCAGGTCGACCGTCACTCGGCCGGCCAGAGCGCGCACATGCGTGACCGCCTTGCTGTGTCCGACGAAGGACGCCTCAAGTCCGGAGCGTTCGGCGTGGTGATCCCCGTCCGTCGGTCGCCAGCGGTTCGCGCCCGTCGGAGCGGCCCGGACGACGACCCCCTGCTTCAGATCCGCCTCGTCGACTCGATGAACCACCGCGTTGAAGCTGTCCCCGTCGGCGAGCGCCAGGTCGATCGTCCCGGAGGACCGCTCGGCGAGTTCGGCTTCGGCCTGGCGGCGCAGGACCGCGCGGTCGCCGGCTCCCAGCATCCGCGCGGCAGCACCGTTGGCGAGTTCGATACGGCTGCTGAAGGCCAGCACCGGAGCCGTCGTGGAACGCGCGTTGCGCAGGTAGTGGGTCAGGAGACCGCGCTCGTGCGCGCTCGACCGCGCTTCCATCGCGTGCTGGACCGCTTCAGCCGCGAGCGCGGCGGTTGCGGCAAGCGTCTGCGCGTCGCGGCCGTCCAGCGCGGTCAGGCCGACGGCTCCCTGCGTCCGCTGGGTGAACGGGTGCACGATCGGCGCGGCCCCGCAGCTCAGCTCCGCGAGCTTCTCCAGAAAGTGTTCCCCCTTGCCGACGGCCCACGGCTCCCGCGTCAGGAGAGCCAGCCCGAAGGCGTTGGTCCCGGCCTCCTCCTCGCTCCACCTGGCCCCGAGGGAGAGCCCGAGGTGATCGAGCCGGCGACGGAACCAGTCGTTGGGACCGACGACTTCAAGGACCCGGCCCTGGGCACCGACGAGAGTCACGGCAACGCCCGCGTCCCCCAGCAGTTCGCGCACCCGGTCCACGACCGGAAGCGCACAGCTGGCCAGTCGTTGCGGCACATCGGGAACGGACAACGGATCACGGGGAGCGCTGCCACTCCGGTCGAGTCCGCACTGCGCGGAGCGGCGCCACGACTCGGCGATCGCGTCGCGGACAGGCTGTGGCCGCGCGCCCGGACCGTCGTGCTCACCCGCCCGCACCCTCCTGACACCGGATGGCGGCATGTAGCTGAGATCGATCGACATAGCGCACTCCCCACTCCGCGAGTTCGTGCCACAGGCTGACAGCGGGGTGTGAATGAGGCCGAAATCGCGGCCCTGCCTGGACCGGAGCCACGGCACGGTCCGCCTCGGAAGGCCGACCACGTCGTACTTGTGCGTGGCCTCGGGCCAATACGACCAAAACGGTTCCTGGGCCTCGATCAGCCGACTCGACTCACGAATGCCCGCACCGTCGTCTCCCGCCTTACGGCCCAACCACCAGGGTGGTTTGAGCGGGCGACCCGCCTACCGAGACGGGCCTTCACAACCGTAGTGCGGCGGCGCCGCCTCCTCCTCGACTGTGCTTCCGTATCGGGGCGTCAGCAGGAGACCCCTGTCCGGTATTGCCTCCAGACGGGCACACCCACCGCCTCCCTCAGTACCAAGATCCGGACCATACACGGGCCCCACTCAACCCGCCGCACATCCAGCCGCGGTCTTCCCTGGTCACCGCACCACGCAAGACGTATCACCACCAGACCGAGAACGGATGAACCGCCGAGCACAAAGGGTAAGCACCGGTTTCCAGCCACGGCTGCCTACCACAAGCGCTCGATCCCACCCACCAGGCGAGGAGATCCGAAGAGCGCCATCACACGGGGTGTCTCCTCCGGCCACTACGGCCCTGTCGAACGGGGGACGGGACAACGGGCCTGACTCGCCAGCCAACGCTCAGGTAGCCCCCGGTCTCCCTCGCCGGGTCCCGTAGTCGTCCGGTTCCGCGGCTTCCACTCCAAGGCGAACAACGTCATCGCGGTTGACGCGAACTTCCGCGATGAGCTTCCCAATGCGCTGAGGCGTGAGATCACTCGTCGCCCCCGACTCCGCCGGACCGTCCTCAATCTCGTCAAGGATCCGGGCGTTACGCACCAGCCGTAGCTGCCTATCGCTGAATAGTCTGGTTACCAAGCCGCTTTGAACCGCTTCTGCGCTTCCGCGCTGTTCATGGTCGTCCGCTGATCGTTTGAAACAACAACGGCATCCTGCAGGTCCCGCTCGGCCGCGGCCTGTTGCTCGTTCGGGCGACTTCGCGTGACTCTGCCCCACGTCGCGCGTACGGAGAGGGTCGCCCGGTCGTTCCACTTCGCCTTCACTGCGGGGAGCGCGTGTTCAGACCACCACTTCCTCACGTGCGGAGCAGCCTTCTCCGCCGGTCTGATGCCGACCTGGAACAGCACCTCGGCGACGAACTCCGCGTTCTCTCGGCGCTCCTGCGCCAGCGCCTCCGATTCGTGGTGGTCAAAGTCAGGCCGATCCTGTGGGTGCGCTGCCACCGGATCCGACCCGATCTTCTCCTTCAGGAAGAGCTCGGCATGATCCATCTGATCGGTGCCGAGGTCAGTGATGGCGCGGTGAGCGCCTTCGGTTTTCCTCTACCGTGCGAGACGGGCGCCCTTCGGAACCCTGACGACGGCCTCGTACTCGTCGTACTCATTGCTGTCCATGCCCCCACCTTCGACTTACCGGATGCTCTGCGCCCGTTGCCCGCCCCGGCGGCCACAACAACGACTCTGTACGTTTCGCACCCGGTCGTCCACCGGATCGCCAGAACCGCACGTCGCGTCCGTACAGCCCGTCAGGGACTCGATATGTAGCGATGCAGAACAGCAGCCGTCGGCGACCGCCCTGCCCACCGGTGACACGGAGCAAGGTCGTGCTTCTCCTGGTCCACCGCGCGTTGTCGTTGAAGGCGACTACTGTGAGGGGCAGTTGGTGGCGGACTGCCGTGTGGAAGTCCGCGAAGTTCTTCATGAACGACGCGTCTCCGGTGGCATACGTGACGCGCTCGCCTGCTTTCGATGGTGTCGAGAGTCTCTATGAGCCGCAATCCGACTCGTCGCATGCTTGCGATCACGGGACGCAGTGCATAGCCGGACGGGCCGCTCGCGTCCGTTGTCCCCTCTCTGCGTCGCTCCGCCCGTAGGCAGTGATGCGTCCGGTTGTGTCACGCATTCCCTTGATGGGTGCCGTCCCGGCACGGCAAGGACAGCACCGCGAACATACCTGCCGTGAACCGGTGTCCTCCCGAGATCACGGCAGCCCGCGGAATGCGCAGCAGCGGCTGCTCAGGGCTGCCCTCTCAACCCTCGGCACCAACTGCCTGTGACCACCCGACCCACCGGAGCAGCTTCTCCCGCACGCCGCTCCGACCCATTCCCCTGGGGAAAATCGACTGCCTAACCGGGCACAAGCGTGAAAGGCTCAGAAACTCGATGCGTCTACTCGCCGGTTCCAGGACGTGCCGCTTCGGACAGCTGACTACACGCCGCCACCTCGTCGCCATCCGGAGCGGCGATCCGGATGCGTCCTTCGGTGGCGAGCCGCTCGACCAGTTCCTGCGCCTTCGCCCGCAGGGCTCGCGCGACAGGCCGCTCGCTGTGGGGCGCGCGAGGCTTGGCGGGCACCGCCCGCTCACTGCCGCCGGCGACCGCAGAGTCATCGTCGATCATCAGGAACCTACGATCCCGCAAGGCGTCCACCGAGGGCCGACCACCCGGCATCAAGGTTCCAACGCCCTCGTCGACGTCAGGGCGCTCGACGAGCCCGCATTGGCGTACAGAACTGAAAGGGTGTCCGTCAGCGGTGGGAGTCCTCTGGGACTTTTCTGGGACTTCCGGCACTGGTCCCTTCCGCGACATTTGACGAGCAGGAAGCAGCAGCGCCGCCGGGCGCGTCGCCCGCCCTCGACGCCTCATCAGAACGAGCGCCAAATGAGCGTCAAGATATCGCCCGCAACACCCACACCACACGTATTGCGCACGCACAAGACCTCAGTTCAGGACGCCTAGGCCTCCGGTTCAAGGAACGCACCGCACTCCACATGAGGCGTCATCGGGAAGGCATGAACCGGCGCAGCACGTCATGTGCCAAGCACGTACACGATCGCCCACGCATCGGAAAAATCACCTCGCCTACGGGCGTCATGCTCCAGCAATGCCGTCACTAGCGAGGGGAATATAGCCGCACATCGCCGGGTGGCCAAACAGGCGTTTCTGCAGATGATTGTTGTCCAACGTCTCCGCCCCAAGCACTATTGCGGATCGACTCGCCAGCAGGAACTCACCGCCCGCGCCGATGAGGGTTCCCGCCGATCTTCGTTGGCGAGCCATGTCGCGTGTCACCGACGCCCTTCTCTCCCATCCCGCTGGTCTCCTAAACCGCCCGGAGACCCACCGCGCTTGTCCCGCGAACTCATAGACCGTCCCCCCTGGCAAACGCCTGGTACTCGACGAGCACTCTCGCCGGCTGTTCGAGCGATGCCAAGATCTCCCCGCTCTAAGACCGGCACATCAACTTTCCGAGCCACCGCCAGTCAACCATCCACGAGAGCGGGTCTCGCAAGAGGCTACGCCCCTTGCGAGACCCCAAGACCCCGGAAGTAGACCGGCCAGGTATTTACTCCGGAGACCAGGACAGCGAGAGAAACGCGGCAACAAGGTACGTGCGTCGGGAAACGTCCACAGGACAGGCCCTGGCTACCCGACTGGAGCGCGAAGCGCGGATGGACCGGTGAGGCCTGCGATGAGTTCGAAGGAACGGATACGGCTCGTCGCGTCGTGAACGGGAGTCACGAGCATAAGCTCGTCAGCTCCGAAGCGACCGCCTGTCTCCGCCAAGGCACGCGCGACCTGTTCGGGGGTTCCTTGGGCGCGGCCAAGCCGGTGGCTCTCCAGGATCGCCTGTTCCTCCGACGTGAAGACACGTCGCGCGGCCTCCTCCAGGGGGAGCTGTGGCTCGCCCCGTCCGTTGAGAAGGCTGAGTCGCGCGATGTCGAACGGACGGCTGAGGTGTGCGGCCTCGGCCTCGGTCTCCGCGCACACTGCCGTAACGCTCAGCATCACTCTCGGCGTGTCACTCCAGCGGGAGGGCTTGAAGCGGTCCCGATACCGTTCCAGTGCTTCGAAAGCATTCTGCGGCCTGATGTGGTACGCGAACGCCAAGGGAAGGCCCAGCTCCGCCGCGAGTGTCGTCCCCGCCACGCTGGAACAGAGCAACCATGGCTCCGGGACCTCTTCCCGTTCCCCGACCAGACCGAGGACCTGAGCGACAGCCTCGCCGTATTCCTCATCATTGGCCGTGGGAGCGCCCCGACGCAGCGCCCGGGCTGTCTGCTCATCCAGGGTTCCCGGGCCACGTCCGATTCCGAGATCGATCCGGCCGGGGTGAAACGCAGCCAGAGCTGCGAACTGCTCCGCTAACGACAGAGGTACGTGATTAGGCGCGAGAACTCCGCCCGAACCGACTCTGATCGAAGAGGTTACGGCCGCCATGTGCGCTATGACGACGGCAGGTGGGAAGTCGGCCAGGAATGGTGAGCCGTGGTGTTCGGCATACCAGATGCGCTGAAAGCCGAGCTGATCTGCTCGTTGAGCGAGCCTGACCGAGCCGCGGATCGTCTCGGCAGCAGATGTACCCGCTTCGAACGCGGTGACTTCAAGTATGGACAGCGGTAGGTCTATCACTCGTCAAGGATACGCGTCACCTCGCGCGCCTCATGATCCGGGGTCATGCCCCGACCCGGCCGACGAGCCAGGACTCCTCGTCGCCGAGCCTCTCGTCCGCACCGAGAACAAGACCGAATACGTCCGAGTCTCGACCGACGGGCAGAGGCTCGAACGGCAGATCGCCCCCCCCTGACCGCCGGATACCGGAGAATCTTCGCAGACATGAAATCCGGCAAGAAACACGCTCCGCTCCGAGCTGACGGTATGCCACGCGTTCCTTGAACCTGGAGACACACTCGTGGTCCCCTCGCTCGACCGCGGGATCGGCCTCAGGCGGCCGGCTCGTCTTCCAGGTCTTCGCCACCCTCGCGGAGTTCATCCGTGAGGGTGGCGCCTTCGGCACCAACGAGGGCTTGGCAGCCGCACCACCGCCGCCACCATATGCTGGCGCATGGACCGAGATGAAGTCGAGGAGCTCAACACCGACTTGGCGAAATTCACCTCCGATGTCTTCGCCTACCTGCCCCACCGGGGGCAGCGGACGCACGGGGTGCAGTACCTGCGCAGGCGCCTGCTGGACGGCAAGCGCAATTCGGTGGAGCCGCTGGCCGAGCGGTCAGGGGTCCCCTGGCAGAATCTGGGGCACTTCGTCGCGCAGTCGCCGTGGGACTACCGCGAGGTCATGCGCCGGGTCGCGGTCCGCGTCGTCCGCCCTGCGACATAGGTGATCGACGGCCACCCTTTCGTCCGCTACGGGTATCACACCACAGGGGCGATCGTGCAGCACTGCGGCGAACGCGGCCGGCACTTGTCCCAGGTGACCGTCTCCATCCCCGCGGCCCCCGCGTGGAGAGCCACCACTGCACTGACTGCTGTTCCTGCCCGGAAACCGGACCGATGACCGGTCGCGCTGGACCTGTTCGACGAGCTTGCCGACTGGGGGGCCGACCCGCGGCTGGTGACGGCCGACAGCGGCTAAGGCAACAACGTCGCCTTCCGTACCGGCCTCAGTGATCGCGACATCGCCTGGCTGCTGGCCGTTGTCGGGGACACCGTCGTCCCGCCCGCCACCGCAGTGCCTGTCACCGCGTGGGCCCACCGGCGCCCCAGCAGCCACGTCGACGACGTTGCCGCGGAACACCGCTGCCGAGCGCGCCGTTTCGTCTACCGCCCCAAGACCCGGCACCGCCCGGGCCAGGACCGGCCCGGCTGGTTCATCGCGATCCCGGTCCGCATCGCCGGAATCATCAAGCGCTGTATCGCAGGCAACACCGACGACCGCCTGCTGCCCCAACACACGCTGCTGATCCAGTGGAAACGCAAGCGCGGAGGCGACGTCTTCCGTTCCTGGATCACGGACCTGCCCGCCGGCACCCGGTTGACCTTACTGGTCCGACACGCCACGAGCCGCTGGAGCATCGAGACGGACTACCGGGAGAAGGAACAGGCCCTCGGCCTTGGCGACCACGAAGGCCGCACCTACGGCGGTTTCCACTGCCACGTCACCCTCGTCAGCACCGCTCACCTGTTCCGTCTGGAGCACTGCCGCCCTGCCGGCCACCGCCCGTGCCTCATCAGCACAGTTGATCACGGACCGCGACCAAGCTCTGTACGACGGGATTGACCCGCTGAACCCGGTCAAGGGCACCGGTCCCCACCTGGTCCCCAAGAACGATCAAGGGCCGGTTTCGGATGCCTCCGAAACCGGCCCTGAACTGCGACTGTCTCCAGTCGGGACGACAGGATTTGAACCTGCGACCCCTTGACCCCCAGTCAAGTGCGCTACCAAGCTGCGCCACGTCCCGCTGCGGAGTCACGCGGTGGGTTTCCGCGTGATCACGCAGGTCAACACTACCGCACGCGTACGGGTGCTGCCGCCGACCGCTCCGTGACCGGGTCGGCGACGCGGCTCGCGCGGCGGACCGGGACGAGGAGGGCGGCACCGGCCGCGGTGAGGCAGAACAGTGCGAGCAGGGCCCAGGCGTGGGTGTAGCCGGAGGCGTACGGCAGTCCGGAGGGCTGGAGCCGGCCGGTGACCAGGACGCTGGTGAGGGCGGCGCCGATGGAGCCGCCGATGGTGCGGATGTTGGCGTTCATGCCGGTCGCGGCGCCGGTCTGCTCGGGCGGCACGCTGCCGACGATGAGGTTGGCCATCGAGGCGAAGGCCAGTCCGATGCCGAGGCCGAACAGGCCCGCGACGACGCCGATCTGCCACTCCTTGTCGTGCCAGAGGGTGAGGAAGGCACAGGCCAGCGCGCCGAGCGCGGCCCCCGTGGTGAGCTGCACCTTGGCGCCGACGCGGGGTTCCAGACGGCCGCCGACGACACCCGAGAGGAACATGGCGATGAGCATCGGCAGCATGAGCAGGCCGGACTCGGTGACGGTGGCGCCGAAGCCGTAGCCGGCCGCGGCGGGGGTCTGGACGAAGCCGGGCAGGAAGGACCAGATCGCGTACATGCCGGCGCCGAAGAGGAGGGCGGCCGTGTTGGTGGTCCAGACGGCGGGCAGCCGCATCACGCGCAGGTCGATGAGCGGGGTGGCGGAGCGCGACTCGGAGAGCAGCCAGACGGCGCACAGCACGACGGCCGTGCCGAACAGGCCGAGCACCTTGGCCGAGCCCCAGCCCCACTGACCGGCCTGGCTCAGCGGCAGCAGCAGCGTCACCAGCCAGGCGGAGAGCAGCCCGGCGCCGAGCCAGCTGACGCTGCCCTCGGCCCGCTTGGGCGACTCGGGCACGTAGCGGGCGGCGATCAGGACGGTGGCCGCGACCACGCCGACCGGGATCCAGAACAGCCAGCGGTAGTCGAGCGCGGAGACGATCGGCCCCGCGGCGACGATGCCGACGCCGCCGCCGGCCGCGATCACCGCGGAGAGGTTGCTGATGCTGCCGCTGACCTCGGCCGGGGTGAACTCGTCGCGGATGATGCCGAAGGAGAGCGGGAACAGGGCGCCGCCGATGCCCTGGACGACCCGGGCGACGATCAGGACGCCGATGTTCGGCGCGAGGGCGGCGATCAGACAGCCGGCCAGGACGGCGAGCAGGACGGCGACGAGGGTGCGCTTCTTGCCGACCAGGTCGCCGACCCGGCCGAGTATCGGGGTGAAGACCGAGGCGGACAGCAGATAGGCCGTCATCACCCAGGTCGCGGTGGACTGGGAGGTGTGCAGGGCATGCTGGACGGTCGGCAGGGCCGGGGCGACCAGCGACTGGAGCATGGAGAACACGCCGGCACCGGTCGCGAGGACCGCGAAGGTGAGGCGGGTGGACTTCCGGGGCATGAAAGGCCTCTCCGAAATCGGAACGGAGGGAAAGGGGGAAAGGGCGAGGGGGGAGGGAGGAACGAAGGGTGAAGGAGACGCCGGGCCGCGTCCGGCCATGGCGGTACCGCTCCGCACTGCTAAAGTGGAGGTACCCCTCCACTCTACTGGAGGCAACCCTCCGCTTCAACCGAAGTCGAGGAACCCCTCCGGTTCACCCCTTTCACCCGGGAGGCAGCAGTGACGGACAGCCCGTTCCCCGTCAGCGAGATCGTCGCGTCCCGGAGACCGCACCGAAAGGACGCGGCCCGCAACTACGACGCGCTGGTCAAGGCCGCCCGCGAGGCGTTCGCCGAGCGGGGCGCTGACGTCTCCCTGGAGGACGTCGCCCGCCGCGCGGGGGTCGGCATCGGCACCCTGTACCGGAACTTCCCGACCCGCCGCGACCTCTTCGAGAGCGTCTACGCGGACGAGGTCAACGCGCTGTGCCGAGCCTCCGTGGAACTGGCCGGGCTGAAGCCCTGGGAGGCCCTGACCGCATGGCTGGACCGCTTCACCGGCTACATGGTCACCAAGCGGGCGGTGCGCGAGGCGCTCAACGACGAGTCGGAGATCTTCCAGGCCTGCCGTGACTCGATGTACGCGGCCGGCGGCCCGCTGCTGGAGCGGGCCCAGAAGGCGGGCGTGGTCCGCACCGACATGGAGATCGGCGACCTGCTCCGCATGGTCTCCGGCATCACCGCCACGGCCTTCGAGGACGACGCCCAGCGCGACCGCGTCCTCGGCATCGCCCTGGACGGGGTACGCGCAGGCCGCTGACGGTCGCCGCTCCCCCACCGGAGTCCCGCCCCCAGGGACGCGCGGCTCAGAGCCGTACGACGATGAGCGCGATGTCGTCCCGGCCGCCGCTGGCGACGCCCAGGCGGGCCAGCACGGTGTCGGCGAGCTCCTCGGTGCCCATGTGGATGAACTCACCGAGCACGTCGGCCAGTTGACGCAGCCCGACATCGATGTCCTGGTCCCGCCGCTCGATCAGCCCGTCGGTGTACAGGACGAGGGTGTCGCCCGGCTTGTACGGCAGGCTCGACTGCGGGCGCGGGACGTGCTGCGGGCGGGCGCCGAGCGGCGGGTCGGTCGCCTGGTCCAGCAGGTCGCAGCTGCCGTCGGGATGGATGAGCATGGGCGGCGGGTGGCCCGCACTGCTGTAGGTGATCAGCCGGCTGCGCATGTCGACGACCGCCTTCACGGCGGTGGTGCCCAGCGCCCCCTCCACCGACCTGGCGTACAGACCGAGTACCTCCAGCGCCTGGGCGGGACGCTCCAGGGCCCGGATGGCGGCGGACAGCGCACTGCGGAGCATGCCCATGACAGCCGCCGCCTCCAGGCCGTGGCCGATGACGTCGCCGACCGCGACGGCCAGCCGGTCGGGCGCGATGTCGACGACGTCGTACCAGTCGCCGCAGACGTTGAGGGAGCCGGTGGCGGGCAGGTAGCGCACCGCGATGTCACGGTGGTGGGCCAGGTCGGGGACGTGGAGCATGGCCTCCTGGAGGATGACGGCGACCTCGCGTTCGCGGGTGTGGGCCTGCCGCAGTTCCTCGTTCAGCCGCTGCAGCTCCCGCGCCCGGGCGTACAGTTCCGCCTCCAGGGCCTGCGTCTCCTGCGGACGCTCCGTCGCCCGGATGCCGTCGGGATGGGTGGCCCGGTACTCCTTGACGAACGAGGTGACGTCCTCCACCCGGTGGATGATGTAGTCCACCTGGCCGGCCGCGCCGAGCACGGGGGTGTTCACCGGGGACCACCAGCGCTCCTCGAAGATCCCGGGCCGGCCCATGACCGGGATGTCGTACTTCTGCAGCGCCATGGTGTCGGACCGGGCGGTGGCGAGGACCCGGTGCAGGGAGGCACCGAGGTTCTTGACCCCGTCTGCCTCCGGGTCGGCGGGGTTGTCCGGGAACGCGGTGAAGATGTGCCGCCCGAGCAGGTCCTCCCGGGTGCGTCCGGTGGCCGCCAGATAGGCCCGGTTCACGTCGACGATGACCAGATCCGGGCCGAGCACCAGATACGGGCTCGGCGTCGCGGCGAACAGCGCCGTGTGATCAACCCGGGATGCCACCGCTGACGCTCCTTCCCGCCTCAACGGCTCCGTCCTCAATCTACGGTCCGTCCTGCGGCTCTGCCCGCCGTGCGGCCGGGCCGCGCCGGGCGTGGCCCACCCCGGCCCGGTCGGCCTGCGGGGGCCTGCCCCCGCGCACCGACGCGTGCACCCGGCGCTCCGGGGCGGGCGGTGCCAGGCTGGGAGTCCGGCCCGGCGGGCGCCCGGCGGGTCGCCAGGCCTGCGCGGCGGGTCGCCGGTCGGTGTGCGCGGAAGGCGGTGGGTACGGGTGAGGGCGAACCCCGTGGACGGCCCGGGCCAGGGTCCCGGCGGTGACCGGAACGGGCCCGCCGTCTCCCGCCGGGACTTCGACGCGCTCTTCGAGGCGGTCCGCACCTGGGGCCGCTGGACCCCGGCCGACCGCGGTGCCTGGAACCGGGTCGCCGCCGAGCAGGTGCGCCAGGCCACGGCGACGGTGCGGTCCGGCCGGGTCGTGCCGCTGGCGCTGCCCTGGAACACCGTGCCCGGACCCGACAACCCCAGGCCCGCCCTGCACCACATGACCGATCTCGGCGACGTGGAGATGCCGGAGCCCGCCACCCACAAGGACTTCATCGGCGCCGACTACCACGGCAAGGCCGTCACCCATCTGGACGCCCTGTGCCACGTCTCCTACCGGGGGCGGCTGTACGACGGCCGGACGGCGAAGGACGTCGTCGGCGCGGCGGGCGCCCGTTTCGGAGCGGTGTCGGCGCTCGGCCCCCTCGTCACCCGGGGCGTGCTCCTCGATCTCCCCGCTGCCCTGGGGGTGCCCTGGCTGGAGCCGGGGCTGGCGGTGCACGCGGAGGACGTCGTCGCCGCGGAGCGGGCACTCGGCGTACGGATCGGCGAGGGCGACGCGGTGCTCCTGCGCTCCGGGCAGACCCGCCGGCGCGCGGAGCTCGGCGCCTGGGACCCGGCCACGGCCTGCGCGGGCTTCCACGTGGACGCCGTACCGCTGCTGGCCGAGCGCGGCATCGCGCTGCTCGGGGGCGACGGCGACAGCGACGTTCGGCCCTCCCCCGTGGCGGGTGTGCACTCGCCCGTCCACGCCCTCGCCATGGCCGCGATGGGGGTGCCGCTGCTGGACAACCTCGACCTGGAGGCCCTGTCGGCAGCGACGGGCCGGGCAGGGCGGTACGAGTTCCTGCTGGTGGTGGCGCCGCTGAACGTCCCGGGCGGGACGGGCTCGCCGGTCAACCCGGTAGCCGTCCTGTGACGCCAGGCGCGCAATGTCCGTAATCTGACGTATATCCTATTGTTGTAGTAAAACTTCTCGGAGCAATGTCGGAACGAAACGAACACTGCGGGCGCGAGTGAGGCGAAGCGTGGTTCGGGGCGGCGGGAAAGCGGCAGCGATGGGGCGTGCGACAGACGGCAAGGGGCCCACTCGCTCGCGTGCGCGATTTCTGCAGGGCGAGGCGGTCGAGGCCGGCGTACGCGCTCCCATCTCGCACTCGTGGCAGCGCTGCCGGGCCCTGGGGCTCTCCCCCGACCAGCCCGGGCTCCCCTTCCGGGCCGACTTCGAGCGTGATGCCCGGATCATCCGTGCGGCCGTGCCGGTGCTCGACCGGCTTCAGTCCTGGTTCGCCGGCAGCAGGATGAACATCTCCGTCGCGGACGCGAACGGGACCGTCCTGCTGCGCCGCTTCGGAGAGACGTCGCTGGCCAGAAGCCTCCCGGCGTTCCAGCGCGACCCCGGGTTCGTGTTCGCCGAGCGGTACGCCGGCACCAACGGGATCGGGCTCGCGCTGGCGGAGCGGCAGCTCGTCCAGGTCTACGGCGCCGAGCACTTCGCCGAACGCGCGCAGGGCAACGCCTGCCGGGCGCTGCCGGTCCGTGACCCGATCAGCGGCCGTATCGAGGGCGTCCTGTGCCTCGGCTACCCGCGCGGCTTCGAGGACCCGGCGCTGGCCACCGTGATTCGCCGGGCGGCCCACGCCATCGAGAGGCGGCTGCTGGGACAGAGTTCCGAACGCGAGCGGGCCCTGCTGCGGGCGTACCTGGACACCGGCGCCGAGACCGCCGCCGGACCCCACCACCGCCTCGGGGTCGGCGAGCCGGCCCTCACGATGCGTCCCTGTGACCGGGCGGTCCTCATGGAGAAGGCCGTCGAGCTGATCTCCTGGGCGCAGCGAGCCGCCGTCCACGTGGTCCTGTCCGACGGCAGGCGGGTCACCCTGGTCAGCCGCCCGATGACGACCGCGACCGGTGTGCAGGGCTTCGTCACCGAGGTCGTCCTGCCCGGTCCCGCCCCGCACGAGCCGCTCCTCGTCCCGTGGCCGAACGAGGAACCGCGGCACCCCGCTCTCGTCCGCGCCGACTTCGCCGGCGCCCCCGCCGCGTCCACCGCCCCCGCCGCGTCCACCGATCCCGCGGTGTCCACCGCGCTCACCGATCCTGCGGCGTCCTCCGTGCCCGGCGCCGTCGTCCGGGAGACGTTCGCCGTCTTCGCCGTCCCGCCGACGGCCGCCGTCCCCGTCCCTCTCGCCGTGGCGTCCGGCGCCGTGCCCGGCCCCGCCACGCCCGGCTTCGTACCTCTCCGAGCCGAATCGCGCGGCGCCGAGACACCGGCGGGCGGTTCGACCGGCCCGCCGGACGAGACCGACGGAACCGCGAGCGGTCCTGGCGGTCCTGGCGGCCCGACGACCGGTTCCGAGGCCGGGACCGGAGGCGGAATCGGTCCCGGCGCCTCGGCGGACGGCCACGGCTCGCTGCCCACGGAGAAGCCCACCGCAGAGCCCAGCGCAGAACCCGCCGCAGAACTCGCCGTGGAGCCGCCCGCAGCACCCCCGACAGCACCCCCCGCAGAACCCCCGGCCAGAGGACTCGTGCTGGTCGGAGAGCCGCACGTGGGGCGGTACGCCCTCGCCGCCCGGCGTCGCCTCGAGCTGCTGACCGACGCCAGTACGCGCATCGGGACCACCCTGGACGTGCGGCGCACCGCCGAGGAACTCGCCGAGACGGCGGTGCCACGGCTGGCCGACTACGTCACGATCGACCTGCCCGAGGCCGTGCTGCGCGGCGAGGAGGCCGCCGATCCCTTCACCGACCTGTACCGCACGGTGGTCCACGGCATCGCCGACGACTGTCCGTTCCACCCGGTCGGCAAGCGCGTCGACTACAACCCGGCCACTCCGCACCTGCGCTGCCTGAGCGGCGGACAGGCCGTGCTGGAGCCGGACCTGAGGACCGCCGTGGGCTGGCTCGCCCACGACCCGCCGCGCACCGAGGCGATGCTGGCCCACATCCACTCGCTCATCGCCGTCCCGCTGGTGGCCCGCGGCGTCGTCCTCGGCGTGGCCGCGTTCTACCGTGGACGCCACCCCGCGCCCTTCGACGACGACGACCGCTCACTGGTCCAGGAACTCGCCGGCCGCGCCGCCCTGTCCATCGACAACGCCCGCCGCTACACGCGCGAGCGCACCATGGTCCTGACCCTCCAGCGCAGCCTGCTCCCGCAGGGGCAGCCCGACCAGGACGCCGTGGACGTGGCGCACCGCTACCTGCCCGCGGAGTCGGACGTGGGCGGGGACTGGTACGACGTCATCCCCCTCTCCGGCACCCGGGTCGGCCTCCTGGTCGGTGACGTCGTGGGCCACGGCATGCTCTCGGCCGCCACCATGGGCCGGCTGCGCACCGCCGCCCGCAGCTTCGCCGAACTCGACTTCTCCCCGGACGAGGTCCTCACCCACCTCGACAACCTGGTGGGCCGCCTCGACCGGGAGGCCCCCGCCGCGGGCGAGACGGGCATCTTCGGCGCGACCTGCCTGTACGCCGTCTACGACCCGACCACGCAGCAGTGCACCATGGCCCGCGCCGGGCATCCGCCTCCCGCGCTCGTCCTCCCCGACGGCACGGTCTCCTTCCCCGACCTGCCCGCCGGTCCCCCGCTGGGCCTGGGCGGCCTGCCCTTCGAAGCCGTCGACATCGACCTCCCCGAGGACAGCCGGCTGGTCCTCTACACCGACGGGCTCATCGACAGCCGCAACCGCGACGTCGACCTGGTCCTCGACCAGATGCGCGATGTCCTCGCCCACCCCGGCCGCACACCCGAGCAGATCTGCGAGACGCTTCTCGACACGGTCGCCCCGGACCACCCCCATGACGACATCGCGCTGCTCGTCGCCCGCACCCACGCGCTGGCCCCGCACCTGATCGCCACCTGGGACCTGCCCGCCGATCCGGCCCTGGTCAGCGAGGTCCGCTCCTCGGCGCTGCGCCGGCTGGCCGACTGGGGACTGGAGGAGGCCGGGTTCGCCGCGGAGCTGGTGCTGAGCGAACTGGTCACCAACGCCATCCGCCACGGCTCCGGCCCCGTCCAGGTACGTCTGCTGCACGGCCGGTCCCTGATCTGCGAGGTCTCCGACGGCAGCAACACCGCCCCGCACCTGCGCCGCGCGGCCACCACCGACGAGGGCGGTCGCGGCCTGTTCCTGGTGGCCCAGCTGTCGCGGAGCTGGGGCACCCGCTACATCCGGCAGGGCAAGGTCATCTGGGCCGAGTGCGGGCTCGACGCCGCCTGAGGCCGTGAGCCGGCCGCACACGGCGTAGGCCTGCGGCGCGGCTGACCCGTTGGTGTCATCGCGGGCATCGAATCCGGCATCGAGTCCGCCGCCCGGGCGTCGAATCCGTGATGCGGCGATTCCTCCCACTACGATCACCGGCAAGAGTCGGGAAGGGGAGAAGGCAGGCAGAAGCAGGCAGGAAGAAGACGTCAGGCCGACCCCCGGAGCTGTCCGTGCACGAGTCTTCCGACCCCCTCGTACGGATCCGCGGGCTCGCCAAGCGGTTCGGCGGGACCCGTGCGCTGGACGGGGTCGATCTCGACGTGCGGGCCGGCAGCGTCCTCGCCCTGCTCGGCCCCAACGGCGCCGGAAAGTCCACGCTCATCAAGGTGCTCGCCGGGGTCCACCACGCCGACGCCGGGTCGGTCACGGTGGCCGGGCACCCGCTCGGAAGTCAGGCCGCCGCCCGCAGCATGTCCTTCATCCACCAGGACCTGGGGCTCGTGGAGTGGATGACCGTCGCCGAGAACATCGCCCTGACCACCGGATATCCGCGCCGCGCCGGGCTGATCTCCTGGCGGCGGACCCGGGAGCGCTGCGCCGAGGCCCTGGGGACGGTCGCCGGGCACCTCGATCCGGACACGCCGGTCGCGCGGCTCGGTCCCGCCGAACGTTCGCTGGTCGCCGTCGGCCGGGCGCTGGCGGCCCACGCCCGGCTCGTGGTCCTCGACGAGCCGACCGCCCGCCTGCCCGCCGCTGACTGCGCCCGGCTCTTCCGCGTGCTGCACGCCCTGCGGGACCGGGGGCACGGCATCCTCTACGTCACCCACCGCATGGACGAGGTCTACCAGGTCGCCGACGCCTTCGCCGTCCTGCGCGACGGCAGGCTGGTCAGCCACGGCCCCCTCGCGGGCCACAGCACCGCCCGGCTGGTCCGCGACATCGTCGGCGCGGCACCGGCCCACGACGACATCGCCGGCGGGGAACCGGCACGCCCCCTCCCCGCCACCGCCCCCGGGCACGCCCCCGCCGTCCTCGTCCTCGACGGCGCACGGACCGCCGGCACGGCGCCGGTCACGCTGGAGCTGAGGGCCGGGGAAGCGGTGGGCCTGGTCGGTCTCTCGGGGGCCGGGCACCTGGAGCTGGGCCGTGCGGTGGCCGGCGCGCGCCCCTTGGTCGGCGGGCGGGTCTGCCTGGGCGGGCGGCCCTACCGGCCCCGTACCGTCGCGGACGCCGTCGCGGCCGGGGTCGGCCTCGTGCCCGGCGACCGGCAGCGCGAGGGCTGTGCCATGGGGCTGAGCGTGCGCGAGAACCTGCTGGCCAATCCCCGGGCGGGCGGGCTGCCCGTGCTGCGCTGGACCGGTCCCCGCCGCGAACGGGCCCGGGCCGCGGAGCTGATCGAACGGTTCGCGGTGCGGCCCCGCGACGGCGAGGCCCCCCTCGCCGCACTGTCCGGCGGCAACCAGCAGAAGGTCCTGATCGGCCGCTGGCTCGGCGCGGACCTGCGGCTGCTGGTCCTGGAGGAGCCGACCGCCAGCGTGGACGTCGGAGCCAAGGCGGCGGTCCACCGCCTGCTCGACGAGGCGCTGGCCGGCGGGCTCGCGGTGCTGCTCGTCTCGACCGACTTCGAGGAGGTGGCGGGCGTGTGCCGACGCGCCCTGGTGTTCGTCCGCGGCCGGGTGACCGCCGAGCTGAACGGCGCGGACCTCACGGCCACCGGGCTCGCGCGTGCGGCCTCGGCCCTGCCCGCCCCCGGAACCACCACGGACTCATGACCGCCGCCGCGCCCCCGCCCTCCGCCCCGCGGATCCCGCGCTCCCGGCCGCTCCGCCGGGTCCCGGCCCGGCACCTCGCGAGCGCCTACGGCCTTCTGGTCCTCACCGCGCTGCTCGTCGTGGTGTTCTCGCTCGCGCTGCCGCGCACGTTCCCCACCCGGGACACCCTCGACTCGATCCTGTCCAACCAGTCGATCCCGGCCGTCCTCGCCCTCGCCGCCATGGTCGCCGTCGTGACCGGCTCCTTCGACCTCTCCCTCGGCTACGGCCTCGGCCTGGCCCATGTCATGGTGCTGTGGCTCGTCGTCGACGCGGGCTGGCCCTGGCCCTGGGCCTGCCTCGTGGTGGTCGCCGGGGGCGGGGTGGTCGGCGTCCTCAACGGTGTGGCCGTCGAGTTCGGCCGGATCGACTCGTTCATCGCCACCCTCGGAACCGGCAGCATGCTGTACGCCGTGACCGGGTGGGTCACCGGCGGCGGCAGGATCGTCCCGGGCCCGGCCGGGCTGCCCGCCGCCTTCACCGACCTCTACGACTCCACGCTCCTCGGCCTGCCACTGCCCGCGTTCTACGTCCTCGCCCTCGGCGTCGCCCTCTGGGTGCTGCTGGAGCGGCTGCCGCTCGGCCGGTGCCTGTACGTCATCGGCGCCAACCCGCGCGCCGCGGAACTGGTCGGCATCCCGACCCGCAGGTACACCGTCTACGCGTTCACCGCCTCGGGGCTGATCGTCGGTTTCGCCGGGGTGCTGCTCGCGGCCCAGCAGCAGATCGGCAACCCCAGCGTCGGTCTCGACTACCTGCTGCCCGCGTTCGTCGGCGCGCTCCTCGGCTCCACCGCGATCAGGCCCGGCCGCCCCAACGCCCTCGGCACCCTCGTCGCCGTCGCCGTGCTCGCCGTCGGCCTGACCGGCATCGGCCAGCTGGGCGCCGCGTTCTGGACGGTCCCCCTGTTCTACGGCGGCACGCTGCTGCTCGCCGTCGGCCTGGCCGGCTACTCCGCCCGGAGGCTGCGCACCGGGGCCGACGCGGCCCACGACACACCGGACGCCCACGACTCACCGCCCGCCCGGCCGCACCCCCCGACGGCGACACCCGGAGGCGGCCCGGCCGACACCGCACCATGACCCGCACCGGTCGCCCCGACCCCGGCCCCGGCCCCGGCCCCAGCCCCAGCCCCAGCCCCAGCCCCAGCCCCAGCCCGACGTTCGTCCCGCCGCGAGGAGCTCGCGTGCACCGCACCCGCAAGGCCGACGCTCCCCGGGCCGACCGAACCGACCGAGCCCACCGGGCCGTCCGGGCCGGGTCCGGCGCCCTCGCGCTGCTGGCCATCGCCGTCACCCTGGCCGGTTGCCAGCGAGGCTCCTCGAACACCCCCACGGTCCCCACCACCGGGCCGGGCGGCTGCCCGGCCGTCCGGCTCGCGGCCCAGGCCGCCGTCGCCCAGGCGGAGCGGTCCCACACCGCCTGGGACGGGCCGACCACCGGCCCCGCGGCGGTGTCCGGCAGAACGGTCGTCTTCGTCGCGGAGACCATGACCAATCCCGGCGTCGCGGGCGTTGCGAACGGCCTGCGGGAGGCCGCGCGGGTCGTCGGCTGGGACGTCCGGGTGATCGACGGCGCCGGCAGTCCCGCCGGCATCCAGGCGGCCATGAGCGAGGCCGTGACCCTGCGGCCCTCGGGCATCGTCATCGGCGGCTTCGACCCCGGCTCGACCGCGGAGCAGGTCGCCGACGCCGCCGCGGCCGGCATCCCGCTCGTCGGCTGGCACGCGGTCGTCGCCCCGGGCCCCAGCAGCCGGCCCCCGCTCTTCACCAACGTCACCACCCGGCTGGAGGACGTGGCCGGCATCAGCGCCCAGTGGATCATCGCGCACTCCGGCGGCCGGGCCGGTGTCGTCGTGTTCACCGACGCCTCGGTCCCGTTCGCCCGCACGAAGTCCGAGCTGATCAGGGCGAAGCTCGCCACCTGCGCCGGGGTGCGGCTGCTCGCGTACGAGAACATCCCGATCCCGGACGCGAGCAGCCGCACCCCGCGCGAGATCGCCTCGCTGCTCGCCCGTTTCCCGGACACGTGGACGCACTCCGTCGCCATCAACGACCTGTACTTCGCCGACGCCGCCCCCGCCTTCCGCGCGGCCGGCCGCAAGGGGACCGGGCCGCCGTTCAACATCGGGGCCGGGGACGGCGACCCGTCCGCCTTCCAGCGCATCAACAGCGGGCAGTACCAGGCCGCCACCGTTCCCGAGCCGCTGACGCAGCAGGGCTGGCAGATCGTGGACGAGTTCAACCGCGCCTTCTCCCACCGTCCGGCCAGCGGCTACGTCGCCCCCACCCATGTCTCGACGGCCGCCAACAGCGCCGGGGCCACGACCTGGGACCCACCGGGCTACCAGGAGGCCTACCGGAGGATCTGGGGCAGATGAGCCTGCGGGGCCGGCGGGCGGCGCCCCGGTGCGCGGTGTCGCGGGTGGGTCCGCGGCGGCCGTCACGGGACACTTGAGGGAGACGGCCGGCGAGCGGGGCGGGGAGGCGAGCGTGGTGATCGCCGTCAATCCGACGGACAGCGGCTCGCTGCTCGCTGCCTTCGGCGCGCTGGGCGTACTGGCGGTGATCTTCGCGGAGTCGGGGCTGCTGGTCGTCGGCTTCTTCCTGCCCGGCGACACGCTGCTCTTCCCGGCCGGTGTGCTGTGTGCGGCGACCGCGGACCGGGGGCCCCGGCTGGAGCTGTGGCAGGTGCTGGTGTGCGCGGCCGTCGGTGCGGTGGCGGGCGGGCAGGTCGGCTACCTGATCGGTCGGCACGGCGGGCGGCCGTTGCTGGCCCGTACCTCCAGGCCACGGGTGCGGGAGGGTACCGCCCGGGCGGAGGAGCTGCTCGCCCGGTACGGGTACGGCAAGGCGCTGGTGATCGGACGTTTCGTGCCGATGCTCCGGTCGGTGCTGCACCCGGCGGCGGGGGCGCTCGGGGTGCCGGTGCGGCCGTTCACCGTCTGGCAGGCCGTCGGCGGAGTCCTCTGGTCCCAGAGTTTCGTCCTCGCCGGGTACGCGCTGGGCTCGTCGGTCTCCCACATCGACCGCTATCTGCTGCCGTTGGTCGGCGCGATCGTCGTCCTGTCCCTGGTGCCGCTGCTGCTGGAGGCCCGCCGCGCGCGCCGCGACCGCTGACGCCGGTCAGGGCTCCCAGTGGGCGAGTCGGTGCAGGGCCGCGGCCGTGTCCGTGAAGCCGTCGGCACCGAGCAGGGCGCGCAGTTCGGCGTTGAATCCGTCGATTTCAGGGCGGGCGAGCGCGAGCGCGCCGACGCCGTGCTCGGTCAGTTCCAGGACGACCGCGCGGTGTTCGCTCGGGTGCCGGTTCCGGGTGAGGAGGCCGGCGTCCGTGAGCCGCCGGACCAGCGCGGTGATGCCGGACTCGCGCTGCTGGAGGACCTGGGCCAGCCGCTGCTGGGTGATCCCGGGCTCGTCGCTCACCGCGAGCAGCGCGCCGAGCTGGGCGGTGGTGATCCCGGCGGCGGAGAGCAGCCGCCGGTCCGCGGTGGTGCGCAGCTGGTGGGCGGCGCGTTGCAGGAGGAAGAAGAGGCGCTGGTCGGGCTCGGGCATGGGCGGAATCTTGACAGAGGTGACGGTCCGGCGCCATTCTCACTTCACTAGTGAATCGAGCCCGGTGAACCGCGACCGGTGTGGGGTGGCGACTGTGACCGACACGCCTGATCTGGCCTTCGCCCGGAAGGTCCTGGCGGCCCAGCCCTTCAGTGCCCTGGTCGGTACCCGGCTGGTGGCCTTCGGCGACGGCGGGGCGACGCTGGAGCTGGACAACCGCGAGGACCTGCGCCAGCAGTACGGCTACGTCCACGGCGGGGTGCTCGCCTACGTGGCGGAGAACGCGATGGCGTTCGCGGCCGGTACCGGACCGGGGAACCGGCCCCTGACGGCCGGGTTCACCATCGACTACGTGCGCCCGGCGGACGGCGAGCTGCTGCGCGCCCGGGCCCGGGTGGTGCGGTCCGGCCGCTCGCTCGCCGTCTGCCGCTGTGAGGTGGCGAGCGTCGGCGCCGACGGCTCCGAGAGCGTGTGCGCCGTCGCGCAGGGCACGATCTCGTTCGCCTCGGCCGGCGGTTCCGGCAGTCCCTGACCGGACGCCCGCGGTCGGCCCGCCACCGGCAGGAACGGTCGGAACGTGCGGTCGCGGCCGGGCGCCGGGTCGCGTCCGAGGCGGTCGCCGTGGTCCTCGGCGAGGGCCGCCGCGACGGCGAGGCCGAGGCCGCTGCCGCCATGGGCGTGGGACCGGGAGCGGTCGGCGCGGCAGAAGCGCTCGAAGACGTGCCCGGCGTCGGGCGCGGCGAGGCCGGGGCCCTCGTCGGCGACTCCGACCGCCCCCACCTCCTCTTTCGGGTTCTCGGCGGCCCGGCGCGAACATGCTCGTACCGAACACGTTCCGCTCTACACTGCCGTATGCCCACTCCGCAAAGCCGCCGCGAGCGCCCTGCCAAGCCCGCCCTCACGCGGGAGGGCATCGTCGACACCGCCGTCGCGCTCATGGAGGAGGAGGGTCTCCAGCGGGTCACCATGCGCCGTCTGGCGCAGGCCCTGGACACCGGTCCGGCGTCCCTGTACGTGTACCTCGCCAACACCGCCGAGCTGCACGGCGCGATCCTCGACCGGCTGCTGGGCCGGGTCGACCTGGACGCCGCGCCCGCGGGGGCCGACTGGCGCACCCGGCTGGACGCCGTGCTCGCCGGCTACGAAGGGCTCCTGCTCGCCCACCCGGCGCTCGCCCAGTCGACCCTGACCGCCCGTCCCTCCGGTGAGAACTACCTCGCCCTGCTGGAAGTCCTGCTCGCCCTGCTCGCCGAGGGCGGCGTGCCCGACCTCCAGGCCGCCTGGGGTGTCGACATCCTGCTGCAGACCGCGACCGCCGCCGCGGCCGAGCATTCGGCCCACCCCGAGGACACCCGCCCCGAGCAGGAGTGGGCGCAGCTGCGGGTGGCTCTCGCCGACGCCTCGGCCGACAGGTACCCGCATGTGCGTGCCCTGGCCGGGAGCCTGCTGTCCGGCACCCCGTTCACGCGCCGCCAGTGGCGGGTCGACACCCTCCTCAACGGCATCCTGGTCACCCGCCCGGAGGCCGAGCAGCCACCTGCCTGACGAGCATGTTCGCGGCGAACACGTTCGCCGAGCGCGCACCGACCGCCCGCCGAGCAGGTCCACGACCCGGTTGCGGGCGCTCGCCAGGTGAACGGGGTACGCCGGCCTGGGGGCGCTTGAGGCCTTCCGGGGTGAGCGTGGCCACCTTGCCGCGGGCGTCGCCCTCGTAGCGGCGCTTGACGACCTGGCCGCGGGTCTGCAACACATCCACCACCCGGGTGATGCGGCTCGCGGACAGGGCCGTGCGGTGCTCGCGGGCGCCTAGAGGGACGTCACGGGGACCAGCCGCCCCCGGGAGATGATGGACACCGCCTTCTTGAGGGGGCGCACCCGCATGCTGACGCTGTAGGCGTCGATGCCCGGGGTGGCGGCGACGCGGGTGGTCAGATAGCGGTAGAAGTCGTCGGGGTCACGGCTGACGACGCTGGCCATCAGGTTGTACTCACCGGTGACGGCCCCCGCGAACGGCACCTCCTCATGTCCGGCGAACTCCTCCCCGACCTGCTCCAGCCGGGCGGGGGCCACCCGCAGCCACAGCGTGGCGTTCAGGGGGTAGCCCAGGTTCTCGGGAAGCAGCTCGACCTCGTATTCGAGGGTGCCGGAGCTCTCCAGCGACTCCAGCCTGCGCGCCACCCGGGAGAGCGACCAGCCGGTGCGTTCCGCGAGCCGGGTGTGGGTGGTGCGGCCGTCCTGGGCGAGGGCGTCCAGCAGCGGGGCGTCCTCGGCGGTGGGGGCCGGCGGGGGCGAGGGGGCCGGCGGGGGCCGTTCCGCGGTGAGCCGCCGTACCTGCTCGGCGTCGAGGCTGTCGCCGTATCCGGTCCAGTGGATGGTGCCGGGGGTGCCGTACTCGTGGAGCAGCAGATCGATGCTGACGTCCAGGACCGAGCCCGACCTGGGCAGTTGCCGGAAGAGGAAGTCGTCGCGCTCCGTGTCCAGCGGGGCGCGGATCACGCAGAAGATCTCGGAACCGGCCGAGGCCAGGTGGGCGTAGGCGATGTCGGGATGGCGGGCCAGGGCGTCGGCGAGCGGGCCGACCCGGTCGGGACGGCAGCGGATGCGGGCCACCCACTGCGCGGAGCCGTACACCCGTGGGTTGACCAGCCCGAGCACGCGCAGCGTGCCGCTGCGGCGCAACGCCTGGTAGCGGCGTGCCGCGGTCTGCTCGGAGACGCCGGCCACCTCGCCGATCCTCCGGAAGGGCAGCCGAGGGGCGCACTGAAGGGCACGGAGGATCTTTCTGTCCACATCGTCGAGCATGGCGGAAGTCTGTCACGGAGACGCGGTCTCCATGGAGGCTTTTGCAGCCGGAAGGGGACTTGGTTGGCGGATGCGGGTGGGCAGACCGGATGCTGTGGCGGCGGGTTTCCCCTCGGAGGCCCGAACCCCACAGGCCACCGGATCCGCCGGTGGCCTTCTACCGCGGTGCGGTGCGCCGCGAAGGAGTATCTCCGTGAACGTCACGACACCGGCGAGCGCGCCGGTCGAGCGGCGGGCGGCCACGATCGTCATGGCCTGCCTGGGCGTCTTCGTCGCCTATCTTCCGGTCACCACCGTCGCCGTGAGCCTGCCCGCCCTGCAGGCCGCGCTGAACGCCTCGACCGCACAACTGTCATGGGTGCAGGACGCGTTCGTGCTGCCGATGGCCGCGTTCATCCTGACCGCGGGCGTCTTCGGAGACGTCCACGGGCGCAAGAAGGTCTTCCAGGCCGGTCTGCTGTTCTCGGCGGCGGGCGCGGTCACCGCCCTGTGCGCGCAGTCGATCGAGGTCGTCTGGGCCGGACAGGCCCTGGCCGGTGTCGGCGCCGCCGCACTGCTGCCGACCACGCTGGCGCTGATCAGCCACGTGGTGCCCGACCACCGGGAGCGCGGCAAGTACATCGGCATATGGGCGACCTGCCTGATGGCCGCCCTGGCGATCGGCCCGGTGATCGCCGGTGTGGTCGTCGCGCACTTCTCGTGGCGCTGGATCTACCTGCCGGCCGTCCCGGTGGCGCTGCTCGCCGTCGCCGTCGCGGCCGGGCGGCTGACCGACTCCCGGGCCCCGCACGGCCGCCGGCTGGACTGGCCCGGCCAGCTCACCGCCACGCTCGCGATCACCGCACTGGTCTACGGCGTGATCGAGGGCGGCGCCGGCTCGTTCACCGACGCCAAGGTGATGGTGGCGCTGTTCACCGCCGTGGCCGCCGGTGTCGCCTTCGTCCTGGCGGAGCGGCGCAGCGACAGCCCGATGCTGGACCTGAGCCTGTTCCGCAGCCCCGCCTTCACCGCCACCACGCTGGTGGCGATGATCAGCTTCCTGGCGCTGATCGGGTTCTTCTTCGTGCTGAGCCTCTACTTCGGCATGGTGCAGCGGCTGGACACCCTTCAGGCCTGCTGGCGGCTGCTGATGGTCACCGGGGCGGCCCTGCTGGTCGGCGGCCCGGCCGGGCGGCTGATGCACCGGGTCTCCGCACGCTGGATGATCACCGGCGGGCTGCTGCTCGTCGCCTTCGCCCAGTTCGCGCTGACCGGGCTGGACGCCGACACCTCCTTCGGCTCGGCCGCCTGGCGGCTGGCCCTGCTGGGCCTGGGGATGGGCCTGGTCATGACCCCCATGACCGCGACCGCGGTGGCCTCCGTTCCGTACCACCTGGCCGGCATGGCCGCCGCGGGCAACAACGCCTTCCGGCAGGTCGGCGGCGCGCTGGGCCCGGCCGTGCTGGGCGCGCTGCTCACCACCCGGGCGCTGGACGCGCTGCCCGGTCGCCTCACCGACGCGGGTGTCACCGGCGCGGCGCAGGACCGCATCGTCACGACCGCGCAGACGGACGGCCTCGGTGCGGTCGCCGGACTGGACCTCGGGGCCCGCACCGGGCAGGTGATGGGCGCGCTCGGCGACTCGTTCCTGGACGGCATGCGCCTGTGCCTGATCACGGCGGGGAGCCTGACGCTGCTGGCCGCCCTGGTCGCGGCGGTCCTGCTGCGCGCACCCCGGCAGCAGCCGACCCTCAGGGCGGCCGGGCAAACCACGGCCGGGAAGTCGGCGGCGGCGCAGAGCGCCTGACGGCTCACCGCACCAGGCAGGGCCGCTTGGCGTCGAAGGCCCAGTCCGCCACGAGGTACTGCATCCCGGCCGCGTCGTCACGAACCGCGCCGAGGTTCAGCTCCTCGTGGCGGGCGTGGGCCGCGAGCAGCCGGTCCATGTCGAGCCGGACGCCGAGTCCGGGGGCGTCGGTGACGGCGACCTCGCCGCCGGAGATCCTCGGCGGCTCGACGGTGAGCCGCTCCTGGCCCTCCTGCCAGATCCAGTGCGTGTCCAGGGCGTTGTACTCGCCGGGGGCCGCGGCACCGCAGTGCGCCATCATGGCGAGCGAGATGTCGAAGTGGTTGTTGGAGTGGCAGCCCCAGGTGAGCCCCGTCTCGTGGCAGAGCTGGGCCACCCGGACCGACCCCTGCATGGTCCAGAAGTGCGGGTCCGCCAGCGGGATCGACACCGACTGCAGGGCGAGGGCGTGGGTGAGCTGCCGCCAGTCGGTGGCGATCATGTTGGTCGCGGTGGGCAGCCCGGTGGCCCGGCGGAACTCGGCGAGGATCTCCCGGCCGGAGTAGCCCGCCTCGGCCCCGCAGGGGTCCTCGGCGTAGGCGAGGGTGCCGAGCAGCGGGCGGCACAGCTCGACGGCCTCGCGCAGGGACCAGGCGCCGTTGGGGTCGAGGGTGATCCGGGCCTCGGGGAAGCGGTCCTTCAGCGCCCGGACGGCCTCGACCTCCTCGGTGCCCGGCAGCACGCCGCCCTTGAGCTTGAAGTCCCGGAAGCCGTAGCGGTCGTAGGCCGCCTCTGCCTGCCGGACGATCGCCTCCGGGGTGAGGGCCTCCTCGCGGCGGATGCGGTACCAGGGCACGTCGGAGTCGGGTTCCCGGAGGTAGTCGAGGTCGGTGCGGCCGGGGTCGCCGACGTAGAAGAGGTAGCCGAGGACGCGGACCGAGTCGCGCTGCTTGCCGTCGCCGAGCAGGGCGGCGACGGGTACCTCCAGGTGCTGGCCGAGCAGGTCGAGGAGAGCGGACTCCACCGCGGTGACGGCGTGCACGGTGGTGCGCAGGTCGAAGGTCTGCGCACCGCGTCCGCCGGCGTCCCGCCCCGCGAACTTCTCCCCCACGGCCCGCAGCACCCGCTTGTGGTCGCCCAGCCGGGCCCCGACGACCAGGGGCGCGGCATCCCGCAGGGTCCGGGTGATCGCCTCCCCGCCGGGCACCTCGCCGAGCCCGGTCCGGCCCTCGGAGTCCTCGACGACCACGACGTTGCGGGTGAAGTACGGGGCGTGCGCGCCGGAGAGGTTGAGCAGCATCGAGTCCCGGCCTGCCACCGGATACACGGAGAAGCGGGTGACGACGGGCTGACTCATGGGCGACATGTCCTTCGGGTACCGGGCGCCCCGTCCACGGTCGTGAAGGGCGCCTGCATACAGAGACTACATCTACGTACGGAGATGGAGGTTATGGATGCGGACGTGCTCGGGTCAATGGGTGTGCGCGAGCGAGAGCCCCAGCGCTCCCGCCGCCCTGCCGGCCGGGTCCCTCGACGGCCGCCGGTCGACGTATCCCGGATGCCCGAGCTGCTGTTCCTCGTCCTCGGCGGCACGGCGACGGCGCTGTGCACCGAGGAGTCCAACGACGGGTGCTGGACGCGTCGGTGACCGGGCGTGAGACTGGGGAGGATCCGACGACCCGGCCCGGGAGGGTGACCATGGACGACCGGACAGCGGCTCCCGCACGCGTAGAACTCACCCCCGAGGCGGCCGAACTGGTGCGCCGGCTGCGCGCCGAGCACGGCCCGCTGATGTTCCACCAGTCCGGCGGCTGCTGCGACGGCAGTGCGCCCATGTGCTATCCGGACGGCGAGTTCCGCACCGGCGGCTCGGACGTGCTGCTGGCCGAGCTGGCGGTGGACGGGGTCGAGGAGCCGGTCACCTTCTGGATGTCCCGCAGCCAGTACGAGGCGTGGAGCCACACCCGGCTCATCGTGGACGTGGTACCCGGACGGGGGAGCGGTTTCTCCCTGGAGGCACCCGAGGGGGTGCGTTTCCTCACCCGTTCTCGCGTAGTCGACGGCTAGCCGCCCCGCCGGTCACTCCGGTCTGCTGCACTTCCCTGTGTCCTCAGGAACTTGACGAGACATCAGGGGGTGCGGTGACGCATCGTCGGAGACGGCTTGCAGCGACGACCCGAAACCTGTGCACGATTCTCACCACGTCCGGCGTGCTGGCCGGTGCGGCCCTCGCGGGGGCGGCACCGGCCGGCGCCGCGTCGGAGGCCAAACGGATCGCGTCCGGCGTCGCCTACCGGCAGTTCGACCTCCCGGCCGCCAAGGGCACGGTCCACGTCCATCTGCTGACCGTCGACCTGACCGACCCGCACGTCCACGTGGACCTGCTCTCGCCGGGCGCGGTGGCCGCGCGGTCGCGGGTGTCCACGATGGCGGACGCGGCGGGCGCGGTCGCGGGCGTGAACGGCGACTTCTTCAACATCACCGAGACCCAGCACCCGGGCGTCGCGGCGACCGGCGCGAGCGTCGGCCCGGCGATCGCGCACGGCAGGGTGCTCAAGGCGGCGGTGCCGACGGCCCAGCGGTTCGGGCCCTCGCTGCCGCCCGGCACCGACACCACCGCCGTCTTCGGCGTCGGCGTGGACCGCCGGGCCCGGCTGGACCGGCTGACGCTCGTCGGCACGGTCCGCACCCCGGACGCCACCCTGGCGCTGCGGGGGCTCAACCAGTACGCCCTGGCGCAGGGGTCGGTGGGCGCCTACACCGCCGCCTGGGGCTCGGCCTCCCGCAAGCGCGCCACCTGCGGCTCGGACACCGACCGGGCCGCCGGGTGCAGCACGGACACCTACGAGGTGCAGGTCCGCGCCGGCAAGGTCGTCGCCACGTCCGGCACCCCGGGCAGCGGCGCGATCGCCACGGGGACGACCGTCCTGCTGGGCCGGGAGGCGGGCGCGGACAGGCTGCGCGCCCTCACCAGGGGCGAACGGGTCACGGTGCGCGAGCACCTGGTGGCGTCCGCCGCCAGGATCCCGTACCGCTTCGCCGTCGGCGGCTATCCGGTGCTGCGCGACGGCGAGCCGCTGGCCGGCCTGAACGACACCACCGCGGCCGTGCGCACGGCCGTCGGGTACGCGAACGGCGGGCGCAGGCTGCTGCTGCTCGCGCTGGACGGCGCGACGGCCTACCGCAGTGGGCTGACCATCGCCGAAGTCGCCGCCGAGATGCGGCAGTTGGGGGCGGTCGACGCGTTCAGCCTGGACGGCGGCGGCTCCACGACGATGGTGGCCCGCACCGCGGGGGCGAAGTCGGTGAGCGTGCTCAACCACCCGACCGAGAGCCCGGAACGCGCCGTGGCCAACGGGATCGGGGTGTTCTGGAAACCCTGACGGAACCCTGAGCCGGCCGACCCCGGCGGCCGGCTCAGGGCCGCAGACTGCTGACCAGGTCGGCAGTGGCGGTGAGCCCGCTGGTGATGGTCGGCGCCATGCTGGTGCTGGCCAGGAAGAACCCGAACAGCATGCAGACCAGGGCGTGTGAGATCTTCAGCGCGCCCTGGCGCATGAAGATCACGGCCAGCAACAGGAGCAGCAGCACCACAGAGATGGAAACGGCCATCGCGAACCTCCTCCGCCACGCCCGTTCCGGGGCGTTCGGCCGCAAGTGTGGCGTAGCGGAGGGTTGGCCCGTGCGGTTGACACGGCCCCCGTTCGAGTGGTCTTACGACGCCGCGTGGGCGTCCAGGAAGGCCTCCAGGCCTGCCAGGTCGTCGGTGTTGAAGTAGTCGATGCCGGCGGCGAACAGCTCGCTCCACAGCGCGTCGCGGGCGGGGCCGGCCATGTCGGGGGTGTTCCAGAAGCGCACCGTCTGACCGTGCGCGTGCGCCTGGCCGATGATGTCGAGCAGCTTCTGCCGCTCGGCGTCGGGGAACGCGCCCTCGCCGAGCCAGGTGAAGTTGAGCTGCCAGTTGTCGCTGATCAGCGGGACGAAGGAGGCGGGCGCCGAGGTGCCGAGGTCGGTGAGCCGGCCGTCGTAGAAGGCCCGGCGCACGGTCTGCGCCTCCATCGGCGTGCGCGCGGCGCGGTCACCGGAGATGACGTTGGTGACGGCACCGGGGATCACCCGGCCGTGGGCGTAGGTGGTGAACAGGTGCGGGTAGCGCCGCAGGTGCCGGTCGAGCTCCAGGTAGGTCGAGGAGCCCTCCGTCTTGATGTCGATGAGCAACTGCACCGGCCGGTGCCAACCCCGGTACACGGAACCGTGGTTGGCCTTGACGATGGCGGCCAGCGGGTCGAGGTACAGGGATTCGAGGGTGCGGCTCGGGTCGAGGTCGTCCGCGGTGTGGCCGATCAGGAGCTGGTCGCCGACGAGGAAGATGTCGGCCTCGACGCTCCCGAACCGGTGGCCGAGGGCGTCGTACAGGGGGTGGGTGTGCTCGTAGTCGTTGTGGGCGTGGGCACGCCACAGCGGTCGCCGACCACGCCGACCGCCGCCCGCCCAGGCCTGCGCGCCGGGCAGTACGACGGCGCCGGCGAGGGCGGCACCGAGGGTGGTGAGGGCTCTGCGACGGGTGGTGAGGGCCATGCTCTGCCTCCCTTGTAGGGCCATGAGTGACCCAAGGGAGTATGCGTGCGAACAGTGCCCAATTGGTTTATACGCGCAGGGAGTTGGCTGGACTGCCGTCCCAGGTTCACTTCAGGCGCCCCCGCCAGGGGCGCGGGGAACTGCGCGACCAGCCCCCACGCACCCGCACCCGACAACCGAAAATCAGGGCGCCTGAAGATCGACCAGCGCGCCCAGGGCCTCCCGATGCGCCCCCGCCGTACCAAAAGCAATCGAGTCCGCCTTGGCCCGCTTCAGATACAGATGGATCGGATGTTCCCAGGTCATCCCGATCCCCGCATGCAACTGCAGCGCCTCCTCGGCCGCATGTACGGCGACCGGCGCCGCATACGCCTGCGCAACGGCCACCAGCACATCGGCGTCCCCGCCGGAGGCCAGCGCATCGGCGGCACCCCTCGCGGCGGCCCGAAGGTTCACGACCTCCAGCCACAGCTGCGCCAGCCGGTGCTTGATCGCCTGGAACCCGCCCACCGGCCGGTTGAACTGCTTGCGCTCCTTGAGGTACCGCACGGTCTCGGTCAGCGCCCATTCGGCGACGCCGAACTGCTCGGCGGCCAGCAGCCCGGCCCCGGCCCGCAGGGCACGCCGTACCGCCGGCTCCGCGTCGCCCACACGCCGCCCGGCCGCCCCGTCCAGGGTCACCGTGGCGAGCGGCCGGGTCAGGTCGAAGGACACCTGCGGGGTGACGGTCACCGCGCCCGCCTCGACCGCGTACAGTCCGCCGTCGTCGCCGGGCACCAGCAGCACGTCGGCCGCGACCGCGTCCGCGATCCCGGTCAACTCGCCGTGCAGACGCCCGTCTTCGACACGTGCGGTCCTGAACTCGCCGCCCGGAGCCACGTGCAGCCCCACCGCCAGCGCCCCGACGGTCCGCCCGGACGCCAGCTTCCCGAGCAACTGCCCGTCGCCGCAGGCCAGCAGCGCCTCGGTCGCCACCACGGCACTGGTCAGATACGGCACCGGCGCGACCGCCCGTCCCAGCTCCTCCAGGACGACGGCGACCTCGCGGTGCGAGGCACCCTGGCCGCCCAGCTCCTCGGGGACCAGCAGGCCGGCGAGGCCCATGCCCTCGGTGAGGGCCTTCCAGGCCGCCGCGTCGTGCGGGGTGTCCGACTCGGTACGGGCGATGACGCCCGGCGCGTCGCAGTGGTCGGCGAGCAGGTCCCGCACCGCGGCGCGCAGCGCCTCTTCCTCCTCCGAGTACAGCAGGTCGGGCTGGGTGCTCTGCGTTGTCATCGGGCGAGGTCCTTCCACGCGACGTCCTTGTCGGTGCGCGGTTCGGCCGGCAGGCCCAGGACGCGCTCGGCGACGATGTTCAGCAGGACCTCGCTGGTCCCGCCCTCGATGCTGTTGCCCTTGGCCCGGAGGTAGCGGTATCCGGCGTCGCGGCCGGTGAAGTCGACCAGTTCGGGCCGGCGCATGGTCCAGTCGTCGTACAACAGGCCCTCTTCGCCCCGGAGTTCGACCTCAAGGCCGCTGATCTCCTGGTTGAGGCGGGCGAAGGCGAGCTTCATGCCGGCGCCCTCGGGACCGGGCTGTCCGGCGACCAGCTGCTGGCGCAGGCGCTCGGCGGTGAGGCGGGCGACCTCGGACTCCACCCACAGCTTCAGCAGCCGCTGGTGCAGGTCGTGGGTGCGCAGTTCGGGGCGTTCGCGCCAGGTCTTCACGACCGGGCCGATCATGCCGCCCTCGCGGGGCAGCCGCATGCCGCCGATCGCGACGCGCTCGTTGTTCAGCGTGGTCTGCGCGACCCGCCAGCCGTCGCCGATCGCGCCGAGGCGGCGGGAGTCGGGGATCCGGACGTCGGTGAGGAAGACCTCGTTGAACTCGGCCTCGCCGGTGATCTGCCGCAGCGGGCGGACGTCGACGCCGGGGTCGGTCATGTCGCAGATGAAGTAGGTGATACCCGCGTGCTTGGGCACGTCCGGGTCGGTGCGGGCGATGAGGATGGCCCAGCGGGCGTTGTGCGCGCCGGAGGTCCACACCTTCTGCCCGTTGACGACCCACTCGTCGCCTTCCCGCACGGCCCGGGTGCCCAGCGCGGCCAGGTCGGAGCCGGCGCCGGGCTCGCTGAACAGCTGGCACCAGACCTCCTCGCCGATCCACAGCGGTCGCAGGTAGCGCTGCTTCTGTTCCTCGGTGCCGTACTTCAGGATGGTCGGCGCGGCCATGCCGAGGCCGATGCCGTTGCGGCGCGAGTCGTTGTCGGGGGCGCCGGCGGCCTCCAGCTCCGCGTCCACGACGACCTGGAGGGAGCGGGGGGCACCGAGTCCGCCGAGGCCTTCCGGATAGTGCACCCAGGCGAGTCCGGCGTCGAAGCGGGCCTTGAGGAAGTCGAGCCGATCGGTGTTCTCCACCGGATACGCGGCCAGCAACTCGGCGGTGCGGCGCTGGAGTTCGGCGGCGTCGGTCATGCTGCGGCTCCGTTCGGCACGATGGTGACCCGGCCGGTGGTGACGCCGTCGCCGACCCGCTGCACGGCCGCGGCGGCTTCGGACAGCGGGACCCGCTCGCTCACCAGGGGCTTGATGGCGCCCTTGGCGGCCAGTTCGGTGAGCTGCCGGTGGCACTCCAGGATCAGCTTGGGGTTCTTGGTCGCGTACAGGCCCCAGTGCAGGCCCTGGATGGAGTAGTTCTTCACCAGGGCGTGGTTGAGCGCCGGGCTGGGGATGGTGCCGCTGGCGAAACCGACGACCACGATCCGGCCCTCGAAGGCGACCACCTTGGTGGACTGGGTGTAGGCCTCGCCGCCGACCGGGTCGTAGATCACGTCGGCGCCCCGGCCGCCGGTGGCCTCCTTGACGGCGGCGACGACGTCCTCGGCACGCCGGTCGACGACGACGTCACAGCCCTGCTCACGGGCGACGGCGGCCTTGTCGGCCCCGCCGACGACACCGATCACCGTCGCCCCCGCCGCCTTGCCGAGCTGCACGGCCGCGCTGCCGACCCCGCCGGCGGCGGCGTGCACGAGCAGCGTCTCGCCGGCCTGCAGGGCCGCCCTGCGGTGCAGGCCGAACCAGCCCGTCTGGTAGCCGATGTGCAGCGCGGCGGCCTCGGCGTCGTCCAGCGCGTCCGGCGCGGGCAGCAGCGCGGCGGCGTCGGCGACCGCGTACTCGGCGAAACCGCCGTGCGGCAGCGCGGGGTTGGCGATCACCCGGCGCCCGTCCTCGGTCTCGCCGCAGATCTCCACCCCGGGGGTGAACGGCAGCGGCGGGCGCACCTGGTAGTGGCCCCGGCACATCAGGACGTCCGGGAAGTTGATGTTGGCGGCACGCACCCTGAGCAGCACCTGGCCGTCGCCGGGCGTGGGCCGCTCCACCTCCTGGAGCCGCATCACCTCGCTCGGCTCGCCGTTCTCGTGCACTTGCCATGCCTGCATGCGGTGCCTCCACGGGACTGCGTCGACTGCGTCGTCTGACCGGGGTCCACCGCATACTAAGCGGTCGCTTGCCATGGAGGGAACAGCCGCCCGGGGGAACGCCGGAATCGTCGGGCCGGATTGCCGGACCGGATTGCCGGACCGGATTGCCGGACCGGATGCGTCACGCCCGCTTCGGACGGGCCCGCACGTGCATCCGCTCCCCCTGCGGCCCGAACAGGCTGAGGAACTCCACCGGCCCCTCCCCCGTCGACCCGAACCAGTGCGGCACCCGGGTGTCGAACTCGGCCGCCTCCCCCGCCCCCAGCACGACGTCGTGGTCACCGAGCACCAGCCGCAGCTTCCCGGACAGCACGTAGAGCCACTCGTAGCCCTCGTGGGTACGCGGCTCGGGTTCGAGTTTCCGCTTGGGTTCGAGCACCTTGAAGGCCTGCAGGCCGCCGGGCTGCCGGGTGAGCGGCAGGAACGTCCTGCCGTACCGCTCCATCGGCTTGGCCCGCACCCGGGGGTCGCCGGCCGGCGGGGCGCCGACCAGTTCGTCCAGGGGCACCTGGTGGGCCTGTGCGATCGGCAGCAGCAGCTCCAGGCTGGGCTTGCGCAGCCCCGATTCCAGCCGGGACAGGGTGCTGACCGAGATGCCGGTGGTCTCGGAGAGGGCGGCGAGGGTGACCTCCCGCTCCTTGCGGATCCGGCGCAGCCGGGGTCCCACGCCTGCCAGGACGTCGTCCGTAGTCATGGCTGCATTGCAGTTTCGGCAAAGACGTTTGTCAATCTGGCAGCGGCCGGGCCACCCTCGGCCGCGGAGGTGGTCACCTTGACCGATACGTACGAAGTGGTCGTCGTCGGAGGCGGCGCGGCCGGTCTGTCCGCCGCGCTGGTCCTGGGCCGGGCCCGGCGCCGCACCCTGGTCGTCGACGCCGGCGAGCCGCGCAACGCCCCGGCGGCCCACATGCAGGGCTTCCTGTCCCGGGACGGCATGGCGCCCGCGGAGTTCCTCGCGGTCGGCCGGGAGGAGATCGCCCGGTACGGCGTGGAGCTGGTCCGGGACCGGGCGGTGGGCGCGACGAAGGACGGCGCGGACGGCGCGGACGGCGCGGACGGGTTCACGGTGACGCTGGCGGGCGGGCGGACGGTCCGGGCCCGGCAGCTGGTCGTCGCCACCGGGCTGAAGGACGAGCTCCCGCCGGTCCCCGGGGTGGCCGAGCGCTTCGGCCGGGATGTGCTGCACTGCCCGTACTGCCACGGCTGGGAGGTCCGCGACCAGGCCTTCGGCGTGCTGGCCACCACCCCGATGAGCGTGCACCAGGCGCTGATGGTCACCCAGTGGTCCAAGGACGTGACCCTCTTCCTGCACCAGGTCGAGGAGACGGAGCTGACCGACGACGACCTGCGGCGGCTGGCCGCGGCCGGGGTGCGGGTGGTGCCGGGCGAGGTCGCCGGGCTGCGGATCGAGGACGACCGCCTGACGGGCGTACGGCTCGCGGAAGGGACCGTGCACGACCGGGAGGCACTGTTCGTCGCGCCCCGCCCGGTCCCGCGGAACGACCTGTTCCGCGAGTTGGGCGCGGAGCTGACGGAGACCCCCTTCGGCGCCTACCCGGTGATCGACGAACGGGGCCTGACGACCGTGCCCGGGCTGTGGGCGGCCGGAAACGCGAGCGGTTTCGCCGAGCAGGTGGTCAACGCGGCGAGCCGCGGCTACCGGGCCGGCGCCGCGATCAACGGCGAACTGCTCTTCGCCGACCTGGACGCGGCGGCACGGGCATAACCCGCGCCCGCCCACCGAACTGCGCCCCGGGCCCGCCCACCGAAGTCCCGCCCAGGCACGCCCGACGAAATCCGACCCAGGCACGCTCGGCGGAGTCCGCCCCGGGCACGGCCGACAGGGTGTGGTCCAGGCACGCCCTACAGGGTGTGGTCCGGGCCCGCCCGACGGAATCCGCCCCGGGCACGCCCGGCGGGGTGTGGTCCGGCGCCGCTCGTTGCACCATGGCTGCATGCTGCTGACCCGGCTCGCCGAAGTGTCCCGGGAGGTCGCCGCCACCGCGGCCAGGTCCCGCAAGACCGCGCTGCTCGCCGAGCTCTTCCGGGAGACGGCGCCCGACGACGTGCCGGTCGTCATCCCCTACCTGGCAGGACGGCTCCCGCAGGGCCGTCTCGGCGTCGGCTGGAAGGTGCTCGGCCGGCCCGTCCCGCCGGCCGCCGAACCCTCCCTCACGGTCCGCGGGGTCGACGCCCGGCTCGGCGAGCTCGGCAAGGTCTCGGGGGCCGGTTCGCAGGCCGAACGGGCCCGGATCGTGGACGAGTTGATGGGGGCCGCGACGGCGGACGAGCAGCGCTTCCTGCTGGGGCTGATCACCGGTGAGGTCCGGCAGGGCGCCCTGGACGCGGTCGCCGTCGAAGGGCTCGCGCAGGCGACCGGCGCGGAACCGGCCGACGTGCGCCGGGCGGTGATGCTCGCCGGTTCCCTCCAGACGGTGGCTGCGGCGCTGCTGGCGGACGGCCCGCCGGCCCTGGAGCGCTTCCGGCTCACCGTCGGCCGCCCGGTACTGCCCATGCTGGCCCATACCGCCTCCTCGGTCGCCGAGGCGGTGGCGAAGCTCGGCGGCTCGGCGGTCGAGGAGAAGCTGGACGGCATCCGGGTCCAGGTCCACCGGGACGGCGACACGGTACGGGTCTTCACCCGCACCCTGGACGACATCACCGACCGCCTGCCCGAGGTGACGGCCGCCGCGCGGGAGCTGGGCGGCGACCGGTTCGTCCTGGACGGCGAGGTGATCTCCTTCGACGCGGACGGACGGCCCCGCTCCTTCCAGGAGACGGCGGGCCGGGTCGGCTCCCGGACGGACGTGGCGAAGGCGGCCCGGGAGGTCCCGGTCTCCCCCGTCTTCTTCGACGCCCTCGCGGTCGACGGCCGCGACCTGCTCGACCTGCCCTTCGCCGGACGGCACGCGGAACTGGCCCGGCTGGTCCCGGAGCCGATGCGGGTCCGCCGGGCACTGGTGTCCGGTCCTGACGACACGCCGGCCGCCGAGGAGTTCCTCGCCGCCGCCCTGGACCGCGGCCACGAGGGCGTGGTCGTCAAGGGCCTCGACGCCCCCTACAGCGCCGGCCGCCGGGGCGCCTCCTGGCTGAAGGTGAAGCCCGTCCACACCCTGGACCTGGTCGTCCTGGCCGCCGAGTGGGGCCACGGCCGCCGTACCGGCAGGCTCTCCAACCTCCACCTCGGCGCCCGCAACCCGGACGGCAGCTTCGCCATGCTGGGCAAGACCTTCAAGGGACTGACCGACGCGTTGCTGGAGTGGCAGACCGCCCGGCTCGGGGAGCTGGCGGTCTCGGACAACGGCTGGGTGGTGACCGTACGCCCCGAACTCGTCGTCGAGATCGCCTACGACGGCCTCCAGCGGTCCACCCGCTATCCGGCCGGGGTGACCCTGCGTTTCGCCCGTGTCGTCCGCTACCGCGAGGACAAAAGGCCGGAGGAGGCCGATACGGTGGAGACCCTGCTGGCCGCCCACCCGGAGGTACGGCGTTGACGGAGCCGAAGCGCAGCGCCGGACTGCTGTTGTTCCGGCACACCGGCGAAGGCCTTGAGGTCCTGCTCGGCCATATGGGCGGGCCGTTCTTCGCCAAGAAGGACGCGGGCGCCTGGACCGTCCCCAAGGGTGAGTACGGGCCGGACGAACCCGCCTGGGAGGCGGCCCGCCGCGAGTTCCGGGAGGAGCTGGGCCTGGCGCCGCCGGACGGGGAGGCGATCGAACTGGGCGAGGTCCGGCAGGCGAACGGCAAGATCGTCACGGCGTGGGCGGTCGAGGCCGACCTGGACCCGGCCACCGTCGAGCCGGGCGTCTTCGTGATGGAGTGGCCGCCGCGGTCGGGCCGGATCCAGGAGTTCCCCGAGCTGGACCGGGTGGCCTGGCTGACCCCCGACCGGGCCCGTGAGGTGATCGTCGAGGCGCAGGCCGCGTTTCTCGACCGGCTGGCCGAGCACACGCGCTGAACAGCGCCCCCTACGTTGCGGTCGCCCCCGCCGCGCGGGAAGGTCATAGCAAGCCCGCTCCCAGGGAGGTCAGCCATGCCCATCGCGACGGTCAACCCGGCGACCGGTGAGACGCTCGAAACGTTCGAGGCCATGGACGAGGACGAGCTCGAACGCCGGCTCGAACTCGCCGAGGCGACGTTCCGCACGTACCGCACGAGCACCTTCGCCGAACGCGCCCGGCTGCTGCACCGGGCCGCCGACCTGCTCGACGGCGACCTGGACGGCATCGCGCGCACCATGACCACCGAGATGGGCAAGCCGCTGAAGCAGGCCCGTGCGGAGGCCGCCAAGTGCGCGAAGGCGATGCACTGGTACGCCGACCACGCGGAGGAGCTGCTGGCCGACGAGGAGCCGGCGGACGCGGACGTGAAGGACTCGGGCGCGTCCCGGGTGCGGGTGCGGTACCGCCCCATCGGGCCGGTGCTCGCCGTGATGCCGTGGAACTTCCCGCTCTGGCAGGTGGTCAGGTTCGCCGCGCCCGCACTGATGGCGGGCAACGTGGGCCTGCTCAAGCACGCGTCCAACGTCCCGCAGACCGCCCTGTACCTGGAGGACCTGTTCCACCGGGCCGGCTTCACCGAGGGCTGCTTCCAGACCCTGCTGATCGGCTCGGGCGCGGTCGACGACGTCCTGCGCGACGAGCGGGTGCGGGCGGCGACGCTCACCGGCAGCGAGCCCGCGGGCCGTGCGGTCGCCGCCACCTCAGGCGAGATGATCAAGAAGACGGTGCTGGAGCTGGGCGGCAGCGACCCGTACGTGGTGATGCCCTCGGCGGACATCGACCGCGCCGCGAGGATCGCGGTGACGGCGCGCGTGCAGAACAACGGGCAGTCGTGCATCGCCGCGAAGCGGTTCATCGTGCACACGGCCGTCTACGACGCGTTCGCGGAGCGGTTCGTGGCGGGTATGGCCGCGCTGCGCACGGGCGACCCGATGGACGAGTCGACGGACGTCGGACCGCTGGCGAGCGCGCAGGGGCGCACGGACCTGGAGGAGCTGGTCGAGGACGCGAAGCGGTCGGGTGCGGAGGTGCTGTGCGGCGGGCAGCGGCCGGAGGGGCCCGGCTGGTACTACCCGCCGACCGTCCTCGCCGGGATCCACCGCGACATGCGCATCCACCGCGAGGAGGCGTTCGGTCCTGTGGCCACGCTGTACCGGGCCGCGGACCTGGACGAGGCGGTCCTCATCGCCAACGACTCGCCCTTCGGGCTGAGTTCGAACGTGTGGACGCGGGACGAGGCCGAGGTGGACCGGTTCGTGCGGGATCTGGAGGCCGGCGGCGTGTTCGTCAACGGCATGACCGCCTCCCACCCGGCGTTTCCGTTCGGCGGGGTGAAGCGGTCCGGATACGGCCGTGAGCTGTCCGGGCACGGAATCCGGGAGTTCTGCAACATCACGACTGTTTGGCAGGGTGCGTGAGGGTTGCACGACTACGATCCCGAGTGTGAACCGCGAAGTGACCCTGCCTCTGATCGTCGACGACCGCGGGACCTTGCAGGTGGCCGCGGCCGACGTGAGTAAGTTGTTGCGGACGTTGGGGGCACGGTGGCTGCGTCTGGTGGAGGCCGACGAGGGTGGGCTGGACGAGGACACGGTGGCTGCGCTGACCATCGAGCTGGCGAAGCTGGCCGATCGGATCGACGTGGCTTGTATCGCCCATAGCAGTGGGGAGTAGGGGTGGTTCGGCGGGTGCGGGTTGTGTGGGGCTGGTCGCGCCCACGCGGCGGCAGCCGCAAATCGACACAGCCCCGCGCCCCTAGGGGGTTTGGCCCAACGCCGACCAGAACATCGCCTCATAGGCCTGGAGCAGGCGGCCGTAGGTGTACGCCGAGCTCGTGTCGAGTCGGCCAGTGTCCAGTCCCGCCTGCACCGCTGCCTCGGCCTGCTCGTCCAGGGTCGGGGCCGGTTCGGCGAAGAAGTCGAAGAAGGCGCAGGCCTCGTCGGTGAAGCCGTAGTGCTCGCGCAGGCCCCGCGCGATGGCGGCGCAGTACGTCCCCCACGTCGCGAAGTTGGCCGTGATGGCGAGGACGGCGTCCGCCGGGGCCGCGTTGAGGGCGAGCCAGGAGATGTACGCCGGGTACGCCTGGCAGCCCGCCAGGGGCTCGTACGCCTGCCTGCGCTCTTCGTCCACGTCGCACGCCTCGGCGAACGCGCCCAGCCGCTCTGCCGCCAGCTCCTCGCCCTCGGCGAGCATGGTGAAGAACCCGGCGGCCTCGGGCTCCCCGGAGGCGCGCTGCGCCAGATGCAGGAACGCGTGCCGGTCGGCGGGGATCACCCGGTGTTGTTCCAGGGCAAGTGCGGCGAGTGTCTCCAGGCTCGCCCGGCCGCTGGCCACGAGGGGGACCAATGGGTTGGCGTTCGGCTCCGGGGCCAGCTCTGACCTGGTCGTTCTCAGCATTTCCGCGGCCGTTCCGGGCATCGCGTCCTCCTCGTCGGGATACCTCTGTGCTGATCCGACCCTGACACGGGGTCACCGGTTCGGAGTAGTTCGGCGCGAGATCATCGCCCTCACGGGTGATCGTGAGGGAACCACCTCCTGAGGTGAACCACCTCTCTGACCGGTCGGGCCCAAACCCACCGGAAGGCTGAAAGCAGGCACGGTTCATGGCGACTTTGTGCAAACCCTCAGTGTCGGTCCCGGAGTACGTGATCACGATGGAGGAGACGCTGGAACTGGCGCGCTCCCACCACGAGAACCACCCGCAGCTGCCGTTGGCGCTGAGACTGATCGAGAACACGGGCGTTCGCACCCGGCACATCGTGCAGCCGATCGAGGAGACCCTGAAGCACCCCGGCTTCGAGGAGCGCAACAAGCTCTACGAGGTCGAGGCCAAGTCCCGGGTCCCCGCAGTCATCCAGCGAGCGCTCGACGACGCCGAGCTGCTCACCACCGACATCGACGTGATCATCTACGTCTCGTGCACGGGCTTCATGATGCCCTCGCTCACCGCGTGGCTGATCAACGAGATGGACTTCGACTCCACCACCCGCCAGATCCCCATCGCGCAGCTCGGCTGCGCGGCCGGCGGAGCGGCGATCAACCGGGCGCACGACTTCTGCTCGGCGTACCCGAACGCCAACGCCCTCATCGTGGCCTGCGAGTTCTGCTCGCTGTGCTACCAGCCGACCGACCTCGGCATCGGCTCGCTGCTCTCCAACGGCCTCTTCGGCGACGGCATCGCCGCCGCCGTGGTCCGCGGCCAGGGCGGCACGGGCGTCGAGCTCGAACGCAACGGCTCGTACCTGATCCCGAAGACCGAAGAGTGGATCATGTACGACGTGCGGGCCACCGGGTTCCACTTCCTGCTGGACAAGCGGGTCCCGGCGACGATGGAGCCGCTGGCGCCGGCGCTACAGGACCTGGCGGGGCTGCACGGCTGGGACGCCTCCGACCTGGACTTCTACATAGTCCACGCGGGTGGGCCGCGCATCCTGGACGACCTGAGCAAGTTCCTCCAGGTCGACCCGCACGCCTTCCGGTTCAGCCGGGCCACGCTCACCGAGTACGGCAACATCGCGAGCGCCGTCGTCCTGGACGCACTGCGCCGGATGTTCGACGAGGGCGGTGCCGAGCACCAGGCGCGCGGCCTGCTGGCCGGGTTCGGTCCCGGCATCACCGCGGAGATGTCGCTGGGTCGCTGGCGGCGTCCGGGCGAAGAGGCGGCTCGGTAGAGATGGCACTCACCGAACCGCTCGACCCCGCCGACGAGGCGGCCGAGCAGGCCACCGCCGAGGCAGCCGGTGAGGCCGCCTGCCAGGTCCGGCACTGGGAAGTGCCGGACCTGGCGGGGGTGGACTTCGACCCCACCCTGGCCGAGCTGATGCGGGAGGGTCCGGTCACCCGGATCCGGCTTCCCAACGGCGAGGGCTGGGCGTGGCTGGTCACCCGGTACGACGACGTACGCAGGGTGGCCAACGACCCCCGGTTCAGCCGTGAGGCGGTGATGGCGCAGCCGGTCACCCGGCTCGCCCCGCACTTCATCCCGGACCCGGGCGCGGTCGGCTTCCTGGACCCGCCCGACCACACGCGGTTGCGCCGTACGGTGGCCCCCGCGCTCACGTCCAAGGGCGTGGAGCGGGTCCGGGAGAAGGCCCGCCTGGTCCTGGACGAGATCATCGACGGGCTCGTCCAGGACGGGCCGCCCGCCGACCTCACGTCGGCGGTGCTCAGCCCGTTCCCCATCGCGGTGATCTGCGAGGTGATGGGCGTACCGGCGGCCGACCGGCACAGCATGCACCTGTGGACCCAGCTGATCCTGTCCTCCAGCCACGGCAAGGAGGTCAGCGAGCAGGCCAAGCGCGAGATGCGGGCCTGCTTCGCCGACCTGATCGGGCTGCGGGAGGACAGCACGGGCGAGGACGTGTGCTCGCTGCTGGGCGCCGCGGTGGGCCGCGGCGAGGTCGCTCTGGAGGAGGCCGTCGGTCTGGCCGTCCTCCTCCAGATCGGCGGCGAGGCGGTCACCAACAACAGCGGGCAGATGTTCTACCTGCTGCTGACCCGCCCCGAGCTCCTCGACCGGCTGCGCACCGATCCGGCGATCCGCCCCCGGGCGATCGACGAGCTCCTGCGCTGGATCCCGCACCGCAGCGCGGTCGGCCTGTCCCGGATCGCCACGCAGGACGTGGAGATCAAGGGCGTCCGGATCCGCGCGGGCGACGCGATCTACGTCTCGTACCTGGCCGCCAACCGCGACCCGGCCGTCTTCCGGGACCCCGAGACGATCGACTTCGCCCGTAGCCCCAACCCTCATGTGTCCTTCGGGTTCGGCCCGCACTACTGTCCCGGCGGCCAGCTCGGCAGGCTCGAGGAGGAACTCCTCGTCGACGCCCTGCTCGACCGGCTGCCCGGGATGCGGCTCGCCGTACCCCCGGAGCAGGTGCCCTTCCGAAAGGGCGCGCTGATCCGGGGACCCGAGACCCTTCCGGTGACCTGGTGAGCTGCCCATGACCACGACCGAAGGACTCCTCGTACCGCCGGGCCACGGGCGCGTGGTCCACACGCCGGCCCAGCGTGTCACCTTCAAGGTGACGGGAACGCACTCGCGGACGGCCTCCACCTTCGAGGTGGACGTCCCGCCGGGCTTCGACGTGGGCGCCCATGTGCACACCCGCAGCGAGGAACTGTTCTACGTCCTCGAAGGCGAGCTGGACGTCCTCGCCTTCGAGCCCCGCATCCGCACCCCCGACAACTGGCAGAAGTGGGAGTCCAGTTCGGGCACGCGGGTGGTACGGGCAACCCCGGGCACGCTGATCGCCGTGCCCCCGGGCTGCCCCCACGCCTTCGCCAACCCGACGGACGCTCCGGCGCGGATGTTCTTCCAGTCCTCCCCGCCGCCCGACCACGAGCGCTACTTCGAGGAGCTCCTGGAGATCCTGGGCAGCGGCGGCCCTCCGGACCACGAGGCGATCGAGGTACTCCGCAAGCGCTACGACATCGAACAACTCACGCCTTTGAAGCACCGGTGAGGCGGAGCGCCCCGTCAGGGGCGCTGGGGGTACCCCCGGCCGAAGGCTGGGGGAGGAACTGCGCGAGCAACCACAACGCACCGTGGGCCCGCAACGCACCCGCACCCCCACGGCGCTACCGGATCGGCATCCCCGACAGCGTACGGGCGATCACCAGCCGCTGGATCTCACTCGTGCCCTCGAAGATCGTGTAGATCGCCGCGTCCCGGTGCATGCGCTCCACCGGGTACTCCCGCGTGTACCCGTTGCCGCCCAGGATCTGGATCGCCTGGGCGGTCACCTTCTTCGCCGTCTCGCTCGCGAACAGCTTCGACATCGACCCCTCGGCCGCGGTGAACGGCTTCCCGTTGATCGCCATCCAGGAGGCCCGCCACACCAGCAGCCGGGCCGCGTCGACGGCCGTCCGCATGTCCGCGAGCTGGAAGGCGATGCCCTGGTTGTCGATGATCGGCCGCCCGAACTGCTCACGGGTCACGGCGTAGTCGAGGGCGACCTCGTAGGCGGCGCGCGCCGTGCCGACGGCCATCGCCCCGACGGCCGGCCGCGAGGCCTCGAACGTGGCCATCGCCGCGTTCTTCACGCGCTCACCGCCCGACTTCGCCCGCTCCCGGGCCCGGGCGAGGCGCTCGTCCAGCTTCTCCTTGCCGCCGAGCAGGCAGGACCCGGGCACCCGGGCGTCGTCCAGGACGACCTCGGCGGTGTGCGAGGCGCGGATCCCGTGCTTCTTGAACTTCTGGCCCTGGGACAGCCCGGGCGTCCCCGGCGGGACGATGAAGGAGGCGTGGCCCTTGGAGCCGAGCTCCGGGTCGACGACCGCGACGACGACGTGGACGTTGGCGATGCCGCCGTTGGTCGCCCAGGTCTTCGTGCCGTTGAGCACCCACTCGTCCTTGGCCTCGTCGTAGACGGCCCGGGTGCGCATCGAGCCGACGTCGGAGCCGGCGTCGGGCTCGGAGGAACAGAACGCGGCGACCTTGACGTCGTTGGGGTCGCCGTACATCTGGGGGATCCAGGTGCCGATCTGCTCCTCGGTGCCGTTGGCGAGGACGCCGACGGCGGCGAGGCCCGTGCCCACGATGGACAGGGCGATGCCCGCGTCGCCCCAGAACAGCTCCTCCATGGCCATCGGGATGCCGAGACCGGTGGGGTCGAAGTACTGCTGGGCGTAGAAGTCGAGGGAGTAGATGCCGACCTTCGCGGCTTCCTGGATGACCGGCCAGGGGGTCTCCTCACGCTCGTCCCATTCGGCGGCTGCGGGACGGATGACGTCGGCGGCGAAACCGTGCAGCCAGTCCCGGACCTCCTTCTGTTCGTCGTTGAGTTCCATGGTGAACTCGGCCATGACCCCTCCAGCGGCGGCGCATAATGTGTTACTAGCGGTAACCCGAGTCTGTTACTCGTCGGTAGGAAAAGTCAACTCCCAAGGTCACCTCGGCAGCCAGTTCGAGAGCAGATGGCCGTCAGGTGTTAGTTTGCGCAGGCGTCACCGATAAGAGCACGGGGTGGGGAGAGCAGATGGACACCACGCAGCGGACCGAACAGCAGCGGTCGGCCGACCGCCGACGGCGCGAGCTGCTGGAGGCCGCCGACCGAGTGGTGCTGCGCGACGGCCCACAGGCTTCCATGAACGCCATCGCAGCCGAGGCAGGCATCACCAAACCCATCCTCTACCGCCACTTCGGCGACAAGAGCGGGCTGTACGCGGCGCTGGCCACCCGGCACACGGACGCGCTGCTGAACTCGCTGCGGGCCGCGCTGGACGCTCCCGCGGAGCGCCGTGAGCGGGTCGAGGCGACCTTGGACACATACCTCACGGCGATCGAGGCGCGGCCCCAGGTGTACCGGTTCCTGATGCACCCCGCGGAGGGCAGCACCGGGTCCGACCAGGGGTTCGACGTGGGCAAGCACTCGGCTCCGCTGCTGCGGCGGATGGGCGAGGAGCTGGCGCAGGTCATCGAGGACCGGCTGGACCTGGGGCCGAACAGTCAGCAGCTGGCGCGGGTGTGGGGGCACGGGATCGTCGGGATGATGCATGCGGCGGGGGACTGGTGGCTGGGGGAACGGCCCTGCTCTCGTGCGGAACTGGTGAAGAGTTTGGCGGACCTTCTGTGGGGGCGGCTTGCTGCGGCGGGCGACAAAATAGGAGGTCCTGGGTTCTGAAGGTCGTGCGTCGTCGCACGGCCGGTGGGGGCTGGTCGCGCAGTTCCTCCCCCAGCCTTCGGCCGGGGGTACCCCCAGCGCCCCTTTGGGGCGCGCTTCCGCTCACCGGCTCCAAGAAGATCTGGCCACCTGTCGCATCAGCCTGCGCCTGCGCCAGCCCGTGACATGGTCGGCGTAGACGTGGCCCTCCAGGTGGTCGGTCTCGTGCTGGAGGCAGCGGGCGAAGAAGCCGGTTCCGTGGATCGTGATCGGGTCGCCCGTCGCCGTGAAGCCCTCCACCACCGCGTGGTCGTAGCGTTCCGTGCCCGCCTCCAGGCCCGGCAGGGACAGGCAGCCCTCCGGGCCACGGAGGGTCACGCCGTCCGCCGCCACCAGGCGCGGGTTGACCACGTGACCGAGGTGGCGGACCTCGTCGTCGTCGGGGCAGTCGAAGACGAACACCCGCAGCGACTCCCCCACCTGGTTCGCCGCCAGGCCCACGCCCTCCGCCGCGTACATCGTCGCGAACAAGTCCTCCACCAGCCGGGAGAGTTCGGGGCCGAAGTCGGTGACCTCCGCGCAGCGGGCGTGCAGGACGGGGTCGCCGAGCAGGGTGAGAGGCCGGACCCGCCCGCGGGCGCCCGGAATGGAACCGTGTCGCATGGCCGCAAGGGTACGGTTCGGATGGGCCCCTGCTCGCCGCGCAGGCATGGGCCGGAATTCGGGTGTGCGAATGGATCTCGATAGGCTGAGGTGCACACCACGTTGCCGGATGGCTCAGGCGCGGCGCGTACGCAAGGAGGATCGAGAACTGATGGCAGGCAACTCGGACCCGCTCACGCCGCGGGCCAAGATCGCCGTGACCGCGGGCAAGGCGGTCGCGGCGGCGTCCCGTGCCGCGGGGCGCGGCAGCGGATCCGTGATCGGCGGCCGGGTGGCGCTCAAACTCGACCCCGACCTTCTCGCCCGGCTCGCCCAGAACCTGGACGTGACCCTCGTCTCGGCGACGAACGGCAAGACGACCACCACCAGGCTCATCGCCGAGGCGCTGAAGGCCGCGGGTCCGGTCGTCTCGAACGCGCTCGGGGCCAACATGCCGGCCGGCATCACGTCGGCGCTGGCAGGCGGCTCGGAGTCCAAGTTCGGCGTGATCGAGGTCGACGAGAAGTACCTGGCCGGAGTGGCCCGGGACACCGACCCGAAGTGCATCGCACTGCTGAACCTCTCGCGCGACCAGCTCGACCGGGCCGCCGAGACCCGGATGCTCGCCGAGAACTGGCGGGAGGGGCTGGCCGGGTCGAAGGCCGTCATCGTGGCGAACTGCGACGACCCGCTGGTGGTCTGGGCCGCGTCCTCCTCCCCCAACGTGATCTGGGTCGCCGCCGGGCAGATGTGGAAGGACGACGCCTGGTCCTGCCCGTCCTGCGGTGGCGTGATGCAGCGCCCGGGCGACGACTGGTTCTGCGGCGAGTGCGGGTTCCGGCGGCCGACGCCGAGCTGGGTGCTCTCCGGGGACCACGTCCTCGACCCGCACGGGTCCGCCTGGCCGATCCACCTTCAGCTGCCGGGCCGCGCCAACAAGGCGAACGCCGCCTCGTCGGCCGCCGTCGCCGCCGTCTTCGGGGTGCCGCCGCAGGTCGCCCTGGAGCGGATGTACCAGGTGCAGGCCGTCGCGGGACGGTACGACGTCGTGCAGTTCCAGGGACGCGACCTGCGGCTGCTCCTTGCCAAGAACCCGGCCGGCTGGCTGGAGACGTTCTCGCTGATCGACCCGGCGCCGGCGCCGGTGATCCTCTCGGTGAACGCGCGCGGCGCGGACGGCACCGACACCTCCTGGCTGTGGGACGTGGACTACACGCGCCTGACCGGCCACCCGATCTTCGTCCTCGGCGACCGCAAGCTGGACCTCGCGGTGCGGCTGGAGGTCGCGAACCAGCACTTCCAGGTCTGCGACTCCCTCGACCAGGCCGTGCAGATGTGCCCGCCCGGCCGGATCGAGGTCATCGCGAACTACACCGCGTTCCAGGACCTGCGCCGCCGCGTCGGCAACTGACCACGAAGGACGAACAGTTCATGAGCGACAACCAACTGCGGCTGGTGTGGATCTACCCGGACCTGCTCAGCACCTACGGCGACCAGGGCAACGCGCTCGTCGTGGAGCGGCGGGCCCGGCAGCGCGGTCTGGACGTGGCCCGGCTCGACGTGCGCAGCGACCAGCCGATCCCGACCTCCGGCGACATCTACCTGATCGGCGGCGGCGAGGACCGTCCGCAGCGGCTCGCCGCCGAGCGGCTGCGCCGCGACGGGCACCTGTACCGGGCGGTGGAGAACGGCGCGATCGTGTTCTCCGTCTGCGCGGGCTACCAGATCCTCGGCCACGAGTTCATCAACGACCTCGGGCAGCGCGAGCCGGGCCTCGGCCTGCTCGACGTGACGACCGTGCGCGGGACCGGCGAGCGGTGCGTCGGTGACGTCCTCGGCGACATCGACCCGCGGCTCGGCCTGCCCCCGCTGACCGGCTTCGAGAACCACCAGGGCGTCACGCAGCTCGGCCCTACCGCCCGCCCCTTCGCCCGGGTCAAGCTGGGCCGGGGCAACGGCACCGGGGACGGCACGGAGGGCGCGTACAACGAGACCGTCTTCGGCACCTACATGCACGGGCCGGTCCTCGCCCGCAACCCGCTCATCGCCGACCTGCTGCTGAAGCTGGCGCTGGACGTCAACGCGCTGCCGCCGATCGACGACCGCTGGTACGAGGCGCTCCGCAACGAGCGCATCGCAGCCGCCCAGCAGCCCGCCTGAGCTGCGTCGGAACGGCCGGTTCCGGGCCCGCCTGACAGGGTGTCCGCTCACATGTGCGGGCACGTCCAGCAGGCGGACGCCCGGTACGGAACGACCCCCTTGCGCCGGTAGGGTGGCCGCGATGTCAGCCGGACAGCGTGGTCCGGTCTCCGGCCCACGTGGAGAAGGTTGTTTCGGGCTATGCGCATTGGTGTCCTCACGTCCGGCGGCGACTGCCCCGGCCTGAACGCCGTCATCCGGTCCGTCGTGCACCGTGCCGTCGCCGACCACGGCGACGAGGTCATCGGCTTCCGGGACGGCTGGAAGGGCCTCCTGGAGTGCGACTACCTCAAGCTCGACCTCGACGCCGTGGCCGGCATCCTGGCCCGCGGCGGCACCATCCTCGGATCGTCCCGGGTCCAGCCCTCGCACCTGCGTGACGGCGTGGAGCGGGCCAGGGGCCATGTCGCCGAGCTCGGGCTCGACGCGATCATCCCGATCGGCGGCGAGGGCACGCTGAAGGCGGCCCGGCTGATGTCCGACGCGGGTCTGCCGATCGTGGGCGTCCCGAAGACCATCGACAACGACATCGCTGTCACCGACGTGACCTTCGGCTTCGACACCGCCGTGGGGGTCGCCACCGAGGCCCTCGACCGGCTGAAGACCACCGCCGAGTCCCACCAGCGGGTGCTGGTCGTGGAGGTCATGGGCCGGCACACCGGCTGGATCGCCCTGCACTCCGGCATGGCGGCCGGCGCCCACGCCATCGTCGTACCGGAACGGCCCTTCGACATCGAGGAGTTGGCCCGCCGGGTCGGCGAGCGGTTCGAGGCGGGCAAGCGGTTCGCGATCGTCGTCGCGGCGGAGGGTGCCAAGCCGAAGGCCGGCACGATGGCCTTCGACGAGGGCGGCAAGGACATCTACGGTCACGAGCGGTTCGCCGGGATCGCCCGGCAGCTCTCCGTCGAGCTGGAGCAGCGGCTCGGCAAGGAGGCGCGGCCGGTCATCCTCGGGCACGTGCAGCGGGGTGGCACGCCGACGGCGTACGACCGCGTGCTGGCGACGCGGTTCGGGTGGCATGCGGTGGAGGCGGTGCACGGGGGGAGGTTCGGCCACATGACGGCGCTGCAGGGGACGGAGATCGTCATGGTGCCGTTGGCCGAAGCGGTGGAGACGTTGAAGACGGTTCCCTCCGGGCGGTACGACGAGGCGGAGACCGTGCTTTAGGGGGTGCGGTCGTGTGTCGTCTGCGGGTGCGTGGGGGCTGGTCGCGCAGTTCCCCGCGCCCCTGACGGGGCGCTGCTGTGCCCCCGGTCGCAAAGGCGCCCGGGGGCGGTTCTAATCTGGGGTCGGCAGTAAACGTACAACCCCCCACGAATCAGGAGCCGACGGATGGATCACAGCGGGCACGGCATGATGATGGATCTGCCGCCGTTCACGCTGGGGCGCGGGCTGGAGTGGTCGGCGGATCCCTTCTTCCTCGTCGCGTGTCTCGCGGGGCTCGCGCTGTACGGGTGGGGTGTGGTGCGGCTGTGGCGGCGCGGGGACGCGTGGTCCGTGGGGCGCACGGTGTCGTTCGTCGTCGGGGTGCTGACCATCATGCTCGTGATGTGCACCAGGCTGAACGACTACGGGATGGTCATGTTCAGCGTGCACATGGTGCAGCACATGGTCATCAGCATGCTGTCGCCGATCTTCATCCTGCTGGGCGCGCCGATGACGCTCGCGCTGCGTGCGCTGCCCGTCGCCGGAAAGGGGCGGAAGGGGCCCCGTGAGCTGCTGCTGGCCCTGCTGCACAGCCGGTACATGCGGATCATCACCCATCCCGCCTTCACCATCCCGCTGTTCATCGCGAGCCTGTACGCGCTCTACTTCACCCCGCTGTTCGACTTCCTGATGGGCTCGAAGGCCGGGCACATCGCGATGATGGTGCACTTCCTCGCCGTCGGTGTCGTCTTCTTCTGGCCGATCATCGGCGTCGACCCGGGCCCGCACCGGCCGGGGTATCTCATGCGGATGCTGGAGCTGTTCGCGGGCATGCCGTTCCACGCGTTCTTCGGCATCGCGTTGATGATGGCGTCGGAGCCGATGGTCGAGACCTTCAAGAACCCGCCCGCCTCGCTCGGCATCGACGCGCTCTCCGACCAGAACGCGGCCGGCGGGATCGCCTGGGCGTTCAGCGAGATCCCGTCGGTACTGGTGCTGATCGCCCTGCTCTTCCAGTGGTACGGCTCCGAGCAGCGTCAGGCCCGGCGCACGGACCGGGCCGCCGACCGGGACGGCGACAAGGAGCTCGAGGCGTACAACGCGTATTTGGCCTCACTGAACGCACGCGAGGGCTGACCGGGGCACCATGGAGGGAGTCGGACCCTGAGGAGGGTGTCGCGATGCCCGGTTCTGCGAACGGCTCGAACGGTGCGACCAAGGCGATGGGGGTGCTCACCGTCGGCGGCCTGGTGGTGGTGACCGCCTACACCGTGGCCCTCGGCAGCAACGGCTGGCTCTGGTTCGGCTGGGTGGTCCTGGGCCTGCTGACCCTGGCCATGGTCGTCACCCAGAGCAACTGACCTGACACCCTCGCCTGTAGCGCCCTAAAGGGGCGCGGGGAACTGCGCGACCAGCCCCCACGGCGCGGCAGACAACGACGGCGCCGCGGAGCGCTAGTGCACCCCGGCCTGGTACTTCGGCAACCGCGCGGTGATCTTCATCCCCGCCCCGGGCGCCGTCTCGATGACCAGCCCGTGGTCGTCGCCGTACACCTGGCGGAGCCGGTCGTCGACGTTGGACAGGCCGATCCCCCCGGACGGGCTCGTCTCGCCCGCGAGGATGCTGCGCAGCAGGACCGGGTCCATGCCCGCGCCGTCGTCCTCGATGACGACCAGGGCCTCGGCGCCCTCGTCCTGCGCGGTGATCTGGATGTGGCAGGTGCCGGTCTTGCCTTCGAGGCCGTGTTTGACGGCGTTCTCCACCAGCGGCTGGAGGCAGAGGAAGGGCAGGGTGACCGGCAGCACCTCGGGGGCGATCTGCAGCGTGACCGTGAGGCGGTCGCCGAAGCGGGCCCGGACCAGCGCCAGGTAGTGGTCGATGGCGTGGAGTTCGTCGGCGAGGGTGGTGAAGTCGCCGTGCCTGCGGAACGAGTAGCGGGTGAAGTCGGCGAACTCCAGCAGCAGCTCGCGGGCGCGCTCGGGGTCGGTGCGGACGAACGAGGCGATCACCGCGAGCGAGTTGAAGATGAAGTGCGGGGAGATCTGGGCGCGCAGGGCGCGGATCTCGGCCTCGATGAGCCGGGTGCGGGAGCGGTCCAGGTCGGCCAGCTCCAGCTGGACGCTGACCCAGCGGGCGACCTCGCCGGCCGCCCGGACCAGGACGGCGGACTCGCGCGGGGCACAGGCGACCAGGGTGCCGTGGACGCGGTCGTCGACGGTGAGGGGCGTGACCACCGCCCAGCGGACCGGACAGTCGGGGTGCTCGCAGTGCAGGCGGAAGGCCTCGCCGCGGCCGGACTCCAGCGGCCCGGCGAGCCGTTCCATGATCTCGGTGCGGTGGTGGTCGCCGACGCCGTCCCAGACCAGCAGGTTGTCGTGGTCGGTGAGGCAGAGCGCGTCGGTGCCGAGCAGGGTGCGCAGTCGGCGGGCCGAGCGGCGGGCGGTCTCCTCGGTGAGGCCCGCGCGCAGCGGCGGCGCGGCGAGGGAGGCGGTGTGCAGGGTCTCGAAGGTGGCGTGCTCGACGGGGGTGCCGAGGCCGCCGAGACTCTCGGGGCGTGCGGTGCGGCGGCCGAGCCAGAAGCCGGCGGCGAGGAGCGGGAGTACGGCCACGAGGAGGCCGGCCAGGAACCCGGTCACGCCTTGACCTCCGCGCGCAGCTCTTCGGGCAGGTGGAAGCGGGCCAGGATCGCGGCCGTCCCGGGCGGTACCCGGCCGGGGGTCGCCAGGGAGACCAGGATCATGGTGAGGAAGCCCAGCGGGACGGACCAGAGGGCGGGCCAGGCGAGCAGGGCGTGCAGGCTCCCGGTGCCGGGCAGGTCGGCCATCGTCGCGGCCACCGCGCAGAACGCCGAGCCGCCGCCGGCCAGCATCCCGGCCGCCGCGCCGGGCGGGGTCAGCCGGCGCCACCAGATGCCGAGGACCAGTAACGGGCAGAAGGAGGAGGCGGAGACGGCGAAGGCCAGTCCGACGGCGTCGGCGACCGGCAGGCCGCCCACCAGGACGCTGGCGGCCAGCGGTACGGCCATGGCGAGGACGGTCCCGAGTCTGAAGTGCCGTACGCCGCGGGCCGGGAGGACGTCCTGGGTGAGGACGCCGGCGACGGCCATGGTGAGGCCGGAGGCGGTGGAGAGGAACGCGGCGAAGGCGCCGCCCGCCACCAGCGCGCCGAGCAGCTCGCCGCCGAGGCCGCCGACGACCCGGTCGGGCAGCAGCAGGACGGCGGCGTCCGTCTCTCCGGTGAGGGTGAGCTCGGGGGTGTAGAGGCGGCCTAGGGCACCGTAGACGGGCGGCAGCAGGTAGAAGAGGCCGATCAGGGCGAGCACGGCGACCGTGGTGCGGCGGGCGGCGACGCCGTGCGGGCTGGTGTAGAAGCGGACGACGACGTGCGGCAGGCCCATGGTGCCGAGGAAGGTGGCGAGGATCAGTCCGTACGTGGCGTACAGCGGGCGTTCCTCGCGGCTCTCGGCGAGCGAGGTGGACATGCCGCCGTTGGTGCCCCGGTCGGTGGCGGGGACACGGGTGCCCTCGGCGAAGGTCAGGCGGGTACCGGCGGTGATGCGGTGGGTGCCCTCGGGGAGGGTGACCCTGGCGTCCTCGTGCCGCCGGCCGTCGACGGTGCCGGTGACGGTGACCGTGAGCGGGCGGTCGAGCTTGAGGGAGAGGGTGTCCTGGACGGTTACGGCGCGCTGGGTGCGGAAGGTGGCCGGTTCGTCGAAGGCGTGGGTGGGGGCGCCCGCGCTCTGCCAGGCGAGGACGAGGAAGAGGGCGGGGACGAGCAGGGCGGTGAGCTTCAGCCAGTACTGGAAGGCCTGCACGAAGGTGATGCTGCGCATGCCGCCGGCCGCCACGGTGGCGACGACGACCACGGCCACGATGAGCCCGCCGAGCGCGTCGGGGGCGCCGGTGAGGACCGCCAGCGTCAGTCCGGCGCCCTGGAGTTGGGGCAGCAGGTAGAGCCAGCCGACGCCGACGACGAACGCCCCGGCCAGTCGTCGTACCGGCTGCGAGGCGAGCCGGGCCTCGGCGAAGTCGGGGAGGGTGTAGGCGCCGGAGCGGCGCAGCGGGGCGGCGACGAAGAGCAGCAGGACGAGGTAGCCGGCGGTGTAGCCGACCGGGTACCAGAGCATGTCGGGGCCCTGGACGAGGACCAGTCCCGCGATGCCCAGGAAGGAGGCGGCGGAGAGGTACTCGCCGCTGATCGCGGCGGCGTTCAGGCGGGGGCCGACGGTGCGGGAGGCGACGTAGAAGTCGGAGGTGGTCCGGGAGATGCGCAGGCCGAAGGCGCCGACGAGGACGGTCGCGACGACGACGAGGGCGACCGCCGGGACGGCGTAGCCGGAGTTCATCTGGGTTCGTCCGAGCTGGAGTTCATCGGTCCTCGACGAGGCGGACGAAGTCCTCCTCGTTGCGTTCGGCGCGGCGCACGTACCAGCGGGCGAGCAGGATCAGCGGGGCGTAGAGGCAGAAGCCGAGCACCAGCCACTCCAGGCGGCGGGCCTCGGGGGCGGCGGCGAAGACCAGCGGGAGCGGCCCGACGAGCAGCACCAGGACGGCGAACACGGTGAGAGCGACGCGCAGTTGGCTGCGCATGAGGGAGCGGACGTAGGTGTGGCCGAGGGTGGTCTGCTCGTCGATCTCGGTGCGCGGCCGGTAGTAGCCGGAGGTACGGCGGCTGCGGCGGGGCGGGCCGGTGACGGTGACCCGGCGCTCGGCGGGGTCCGCGGCCACGTCAGGCCCTCCTCATCAGCAGGTCGCGCAGCTCGCGGGCGTGGCGCCGGCTGACCTGGAGCTCCTCGGCGCCGACCAGGACGCTCACCGTGCCCGCGTCCAGGCGGAGTTCGCCGATGTGGCGGAGGGCGACGAGGTGCCGGCGGTGGATGCGGACGAAGCCGCGGGAGCGCCAGCGGTCCTCCAGGGTGGAGAGCGGGATGCGGACGAGGTGGCTGCCGCGCTCGGTGTGCAGGCGGGCGTAGTCGCCCTGGGCCTCGACGTGGGTGATGTCGTCGACCGCCACGAACCGTGTCACGCCGCCGAGTTCGACGGGTATGTGGTCGGGGTCGGGTTCGTGGACGGGTATCCGGGGTGCGGCGCCGCGCAGTTCGGCGGCCCGGCGTACCGCCTCCGCGAGGCGTTCCTTGCGTACCGGCTTCAGGACGTAGTCGACCGCCTTGAGATCGAAGGCCCTGACCGCGAAGTCCTCGTGGGCGGTGACGAAGACGACCAGCGGGGGCCGGGCGAAGCCGGTGAGCAGCCGGGCCAGGTCCAGGCCGTCCAGGCCGGGCATCTGGACGTCGAGGAAGACGACGTCGACGGCCTCGGGGCCGTGCGGGCCGGACTCCAGGGCGCGGGTGATGCGGCGCAGTGCCTCGGTGGCGTCCCCGGCGCCCTCGACGCTGCCGATGCGCGGATCGGCGTGCAGCAGATACAGCAGCTCCTCCAGCGAGGGGCGTTCGTCGTCGACGGCGAGGGCGCGCAGCATGAACGGAGTGTAGGCGGCGGAACGCGGCGCTGGACATGTGCCGGACGTGGACGTCGGCGTCGGATGACGTGGCGTTCCCGAAGTGTCTTCGCCCGTGGTTACAGTGCGGGCATGAACAGCGGCACCGCCCCCTTCGACGATCTCGACCGGAAGATCACCATCGCGTTGATGGCGAACGCGCGGACCAGCTTCGCCGAGATCGGCGCGGCCGTCGGGCTCTCCGCGACGGCCGTGAAGCGGCGGGTCGACCGGCTGCGCGAGACCGGGGTGATCACCGGGTTCACGGCCACCGTCACCCCGGCGGCCCTGGGCTGGCGCACGGAGGCGTACGTCGAGGTGTACTGCGAGGGCGCGGCCCCGCCGCGGCGGCTCGCGGAGGTGGTCCGCAACCATCCGGAGATCACCGCGGCGATGACGGTGACCGGCGGCGCGGACGCGCTGCTGCACGTGCGGGCCCGGGACGTGGACCACTTCGAGGAGGTGCTGGAGCGGATCCGCGTCGAGCCGTTCATCCGGAAGACGATCAGTGTGATGGTGCTGTCGCATCTGCTGCCGGAGAGCCCGGAGGCCGGGGCCACGCACCCCGTGCCGGAGTAAACGCACCGATGCTGCGTTTACAGGACCGGAGACGCAGCGTTCCTGCGCCGACACGCAACATTTGTTTCTTGTCGTCCGTATCCGACGCTTTCTACCGTGGTGTCAACCCTCAGTCGACACCGCGGGAAAGCGGAGGAACACCTCTGTGTCCGAAAGCCGTGTGCCGCGCCTCAGGCGCTTTCTTGTCTGCGAACCCAGACATTTCGCCGTGCAGTACGCGATCAATCCCTGGATGAACCCCGACACCAGGGTCGACGTCGACCTGGCCCAGGACCAGTGGACCGCGCTGATCGACGCCTACCGCACCCATGGCCACAGCGTGGACCGGCTGGAGCCGGTCCCCGGCCTGCCCGACATGGTGTTCGCCGCGAACTCGGCGGTGGTCGTCGGCGGCCGTGTCTTCGGCTCGCTCTTCCACGCGCCCGAGCGGCGCCCCGAGTCCTCCCACTACGACCTCTGGTTCAAGACCGCGGGCTACGACGTGTACCGCCCGGGCTCGGTGGTCGAGGGCGAGGGCGACCTGGTGTGGACGGGCCGGTACCTGCTCGCCGGCACCGGGTTCCGCACCAGCCGCGAGGCGCACCGGGAGGCGCAGGAGTTCTTCGGCCATCCGGTGATCAGCCTGACCCTGGTGGACCCGTACTTCTACCACCTGGACACCGCGCTGTTCGTCCTCGACGAGGAGAACGTCGTCTACTACCCCGAGGCCTTCTCCCCCGGCAGCCGCGACGTGCTGAGCCGGCTGTTCCCGGAGGCGGTCCTCGCCACCCGCGACGACGCACTGGCGTGGGGCCTTAACTCGGTCTCCGACGGCCGCCATGTCTTCATCGCGCCGCAGGCCGAGGCGCTCGCCGCCCGGCTCGCCGACCAGGGCTACGAGCCCGTCCCCGTCGACCTGTCGGAGTTCCACAAGGCAGGCGGCGGCATCAAGTGCTGCACCCAGGAAATCCGCTGACCGCCGCCGAGGACCAGGAGATCCCCCTGATGACCGCACCCGCACGCGCACGCACCTCCGCCGAGCTGATCGAGGCGGAGGGACCGGTCCTCGCGCACAACTACCACCCGCTGCCCGTCGTGGTGGCCCGCGCCGAGGGCGCCTGGGTGGAGGACGTCGAGGGCCGCCGCTACCTCGACATGCTGGCCGGCTACTCGGCCCTCAACTTCGGCCACCGCCACCCGGCGCTGATCGAGGCCGCGCACCGCCAGCTGGACCGCCTCACCCTCACCTCGCGCGCCTTCCACAACGACCGGCTCGCCGAATTCGCCGAGCGGCTCGCGGAGTTGACCGGCCTGGACATGGTGCTGCCGATGAACACCGGGGCCGAGGCGGTGGAGTCCGGCATCAAGGTGGCCCGCAAGTGGGCGTACGACGTGAAGGGCGTCCCCGCCGACCGGGCCACGATCGTCGTCGCCGCGGACAACTTCCACGGCCGGACGACCACGATCGTCAGCTTCTCCACGGACGAGACGGCGCGGGCGGGCTTCGGCCCGTTCACGCCGGGCTTCCGGATCGTGCCGTACAACGACCTGGCCGCGCTGGAGGCGGCCGTCGACGAGACCACGGCGGCGGTGCTGATCGAGCCCATCCAGGGCGAGGCCGGGGTGCTGATCCCCGACGACGGCTATCTGACCGGGGTGCGGGAGCTGACCCGCCGCAAGAACTGCCTGTTCATCGCCGACGAGATCCAGTCCGGCCTCGGCCGCACCGGCCGCACCCTCGCCGTCGACCACGAGGACGTCGTCCCGGACGTGCTGCTGCTCGGCAAGGCGCTGGGCGGCGGGATCGTGCCGGTGTCCGCGGTGGTGGCGCGCCGGGAGGTGCTGGGGGTGCTGCACCCCGGCGAGCACGGCTCGACGTTCGGCGGCAACCCGCTGGCGGCGGCGGTCGGCACGGCGGTGGTCGAGCTCCTGGAGACCGGTGACTTCCAGCGCCGGGCCACCGAGCTGGGCGTGATCCTCCGGGACGGCCTGACGGAGCTGGTCGGCGACGGCGTGGTCGGCTTCCGCTCGCGCGGGCTGTGGGCGGGCGTCGACGTGGACCCGGCGATCGGCACCGGGCGGGAGATCGGCGAGCGCCTGATGCGCGAGGGCGTCCTGGTCAAGGACACCCACGGCTCCACGATCCGGCTGGCCCCGCCGCTGACCGTCACGGCGGAGGAACTGCGGTCGGCGCTGGGCGCGTTGGAGAAGGTACTGGCGGCCTGAGCCCGGGGTGGCCGCGCCCGTGGGCGCGGCCACCCCGACCCCGGTCAGCCCTTGCCGAGGAGCTTGTTCATCTCCTTGATCTCGGCGTTCTGGGCGGTGACGATGGCGCCCGCCATGCCGGTGGCCGGGCCGTACTCGCCCTTGGCCTGCTCGGTGCCGGCCATCTCCACCGCGCCCTGGTGGTGCTTGACCATCATGGTCAGGAACATCGTGTCGAAGTCCGTCCCCTCGGCCTGCTTGAGCATGGCCATGTCCTTGTCGGACATCATGCCGGTCATGCCGGCGTGGCCGCTGTGGTCCATGCCCGCCATGGGCACGTCCTCGCCCCAGGCCCCGAGCCAGCCGGTCATGGTCCTGATCTCGGGCTCCTGGGCCTTCTCGATCCGGGCCGCGAGGTCCCGTACCGGGGCGGAGGAGGCACGGTCGACGGCGAGGCCGGCCATCTCCAGGGCCTGCTGGTGGTGCGGGATCATGCTCTGCGCGAAGGTCACGTCCTGCGCGTTGTGCGCACCGGCGGTGGCGGTCGCGGTGGTGCCGGCCGCCGCCGAGTGCGACGCGTGCGCGGTGGCGGAGCTGTCGTCGCCGCTGCCGCACCCGGTGAGGGCCAGGGCGGCGGTCGCGGTGAGCGCGACGAGGACGGAACGGGTACGCGTGATGGTCATGCCGGGTCTCCTGCGATAGGTCTGTACGGGCACGCGGGAGCACGGCCGCCGCACTGGTGCGCGTACGGCCGGCTCGGGTGCCTCTAGATCCGCAGGAGCTGGAGTTCGGCCAGGTCGGGGGGTGCCCGTGCGCCGTCCGGCGCCACGGCCGGGCGGGAAGGGCGCAGGCAGTCGCCCGCGAGCGCGGGGACCGGGTCCGGTACCAGCGCGGGCAGCGCCGGTCCGCCGCCGACCGCACCGGAGGCGCAGGTCGCGTCGGCGTGGTGCGCGTGGTCGCCGCCGCAGTGGCCGTCGTCGCCGGGGCAGCCGTCGTACGCGGTGACCACGACCGCCGCACGGGTGACGGTCGGCTCGTGCCCGCCGTGCATCGCCGTTCCCATGACACCGCCGGGTGCCAGCGCGTGCATGCCGAACAGCCCGGCCAGCAGCCCCAGTACGAGCAGGCTGCGCAGACGCCGGTGCGGCGGTCGGGCGGCGGGCGGCTCGGTGGGGCGCATCGGGACCATCCTATGCGCACCCTGAGAGCGGGCCGGCCCGGCACACCCCGGCCGGCCGTGTCACGGCACCGGCGCCGTACGCCGGTTGTCCCCGTCCCGCCGGGTCCGGCAGCAGCGTGTGCCACGACTTCGGCTCCCCCGCCTTCGGCGCCGGCAACCAGACCGACCGCGACGCCGTGGTCTACGACACCTACGGCTGCACGGGCGTGGCGCAGCCGCTGCCGAAGCGCACGGGCGAGACGTGGGGCAGCCACCGCGGGGAGAGCGTGGTCTTCCGCCGGCCCCCGCGGCCCCCGCATACGTCCGCGGGACCCCCGGGCACCTGTCGCCCGGGGGTCTTGGCGTGCCCGTCGGCAGGCCCGGACGCCGGATCCGGCCCGCGGCGGACCGGATACAGTGCGCGGGACGGCAGACAGGTCAGAGAGGCCAAGCGTGACCGACACCAGCGACACCCGACCCGCCGACAGCGCGGCGGAGGATCCGCGGCAGAGCCGACTGCACCGCCTGATGCGCTACATCCCCCTGATCGCCCCCGTCCTGCTGTGGACGGTGCCCTGCTGGGTGCTCCTGTACACCGGCCAGCACTGGCCGCTGCCCGTCTCGCTGGCCGGCACCGCGCTGTTCGTCCTCGGCCTCGTCGGTATGCCGCTCGCGATGATGCGCGGCCACGGCCGGCGTCAGCAGGACCGGGCGGCGATAGCCGGGGACACCCTGCTGGGCGCCGGCTGGACGCTGTTCACCTGGTCCGTTCTGCTCGGCGTCCTCCTGCGGCTCGCCCTGACCGTGGCCGGAGTCGGCGCGAGCCAGGACCGGGCCCGTATCGTCACGTGGGCCGTCCTCGGCACGACCGCCGTACTGCTCGCCTGGGGGTACGCCGAGGCCCGCCGCGTGCCCCGGGTGCGCCGCCTCGACGTGCAACTCCCCCGGCTGGGTGCCGGGTTGGACGGCCTCCGCGTCGCCCTCATCACCGACACCCACTACGGCCCGCTCGACCGCGCCCGCTGGTCGGAACGGGTGTGCGAGACGGTGAACAGCCTCGAAGCCGACGTGGTCTGCCACACCGGCGACATCGCGGACGGTACGGCCGAACGCCGCCGCGCCCAGGCCGTCCCCCTCGGTACCGTGCGGGCCACCCGGGCGCGTGTCTACGTCACCGGCAACCACGAGTACTACAGCGAGGCCCAGGGCTGGGTCGACCTGATGGACGAACTGGGCTGGGAGCCGCTGCGCAACCGCCACCTGCTGGTCGAACGCGGCGGCGACACCCTGGTGGTGGCCGGCGTGGACGACGTCACCGCCGAGTCCTCCGGCCTGGCGGGCCACCGCGCCCACCTGGCCGGAGCCCTGGACGGCGCCGACCCCGACCTGCCCGTCCTGCTCCTGGCCCACCAGCCGAAGTTCGTCGACCGGGCGGCGGCCCACGGCATCGACCTCCAGCTCTCCGGCCACACCCACGGCGGCCAGATCTGGCCCTTCCACTACCTGGTCCGCATCGACCAGCCCGTCGTGGCCGGCCTCAGCCGCCACGGCGCCCGCACCCTGCTCTACACCAGCCGCGGCACCGGCTTCTGGGGCCCGCCGTTCCGCGTCTTCGCCCCCAGCGAGATCACCCTGCTGGTACTCCGCTCCCCGCAGCCGCCGACCTCGCCGAGGTGAGCAAGGCGCGCTCCGGTCTCCGCTCGTAGTGACTCACCCTCATATCGCTGAGACACTGAGCCGAAGATCCAGACAGCCGCCGCCGGAGTCCGACCCGCCGCCCAGCCAACCTGGGGGAATGAACAAGTGAGGGGCGAGCCGTGTTCTACTACCTGCTCAAGTACGTACTGCTGGGGCCGCTGCTGAGAGTGGTGTTCCGGCCGCGGATCGAGGGCCTGGAACACGTGCCGCCGACGGGGCCGGCGATCATCGCCGGCAACCATCTCTCCTTCTCCGACCACTTCCTGATGCCGGCCGTCCTCAAGCGACGCATCACCTTCCTCGCCAAGGCCGAGTACTTCACGGGGCCGGGGGTGCGGGGCCGGCTGACCGCCTTCTTCTTCCGCAGCGCCGGGCAGATCCCGGTGGACCGCTCCGGCAAGGAGGCGGGCCAGGCGGCGATCCGGGAGGGGCTCGGGGTGCTGAGCAAGGGCGAGTTGCTCGGCATCTATCCGGAGGGCACCCGCTCGCACGACGGCCGCCTGTACAAGGGCAAGGTCGGGGTCGCCGTGATGGCCCTGCGGGCCGGTGTCCCGGTGATCCCCTGCGCGATGATCGGCACGTTCGAGGCGCAGCCGCCCGGCAAGGTCATCCCGAACGTCCACCCGGTCGTGATCCGCTTCGGCAAGCCCCTCGAGTTCTCCCGCTACGCCGGGATGGAGCACGAGAAGGCCGTCCTGCGCGCGATCACCGACGAGATCATGTACGCCATCCTGACCCTCTCCGAGCAGGAGTACGTCGACGAGTACGCGGCCGTCGTCAAGGCCGGGCAGACGGCGGCGAAGGGCGAGAAGGAGCGCAGGTTCCCGCGGGCGCCGCTGAGTTGAGGCCGTGGGGACGTACGGGAGGGGCGGCGGGAGTGGATCCCGCCGCCCCTCGTCGTCGTACCGGAGGTGCTACGGCTGCGGTGTCGCGTGCGGGGTGCAGGTGACGTCCGCGCCGTCCAGCTTGCCGGTGAGCAGGTAGGCGTCGACGCGGCTGTTGATGCACGGGTTGACCAGGCCGGTCACACCGTGCGAACCGGCGCCCTGCTCGGTGATGAGCCGGGAGCCCTGGAAGCGCTTGTGCAGTTCGACGGCGCCGGGGTACGGGGTGGCGGCGTCACGCGTGGACTGCACGATCAGCACCGGCGGCAGACCCTTGTGGGTCCTGACCTCCACCGGGGTCTGCTGCTTGACCGGCCACGTGGCACACGGCAGGTTGAGCCAGGCGTTGGCCCAGGTCATGAAGGGGTACTGCTTGTTGAGCTCGGTGTTGTCGCGGTCCCACTTGTGCCAGCCGGTCGGCCACTTGGCGTCGGTGCACTCGACCGCGGTGTAGACGGCGTTGCCGTTCTCCGAGGTGATGTTGCCGGCGGTGTCGGTCAGGTCCGGGGCGGCGGCGTCGACCAGGGCCTGGGTGTCACCGGCGAAGTACTTGCTGAACACCGTGGCGACCGGGACCCACGAGGAGTCGTAGTACGGGGCGCTCTGGAAGAAGCCGATCAGCTCGGCCGGTCCGACGACCCCGCCGATCGGGTTCGCCTTGGCGGTGGCGCGCAGCTGGAGCCACTTGGCCTGGACGGCGTCCCGGGTGGTCCCCAGGTGGAAGGCGGAGTCGTGAGCGGCGACCCAGTCCTCCCAGTCCTTCCAGCGGCCCTCGAAGGCGACGTCCTGGTCCAGGTTGGCCTGGTACCAGATGTTCTTCCGGGACGGGTTGACGACGCTGTCGACGATCATCCGGCGCACGTGCCCCGGGAACAGCGTGCCGTACACCGCGCCGAGGTAGGTGCCGTAGGAGACACCGAGGTAGTTGAGCTTCTGCTCGCCGAGCGCGGCCCGGATCACGTCCAGGTCGCGGGCGGTGTTCGCGGTGGTCATCTGCTGGAGCATCGCGCGGCCGGTGCGCTCGGCGCAGCCGTCCGCGTACTGCTTGGCCAGCTTGCGCTGAGCGGTCTTGTCGGCCTCGCTGTCCGGCACCGGGTCGGCCTTGGGGGCCTTCACGAACTCCTGCGGGTCCTGGCAGGAGATGGGCGCGGAGTGGCCGACGCCACGCGGGTCGAAGCCCACGAAGTCGTACGCCTTCGAGGTGTTGACCCACAGGGGGTTCTTGGTGGTGACCCGGAGCGGGAAGCGCATGCCCGAGCCGCCGGGGCCGCCGGGGTTGTAGACGAGCGCGCCCTGGCGCTCGGCCGGCGTCCCCGTGCTGCCTATTCGGTCGACGGCAAGCCTGATCTGCTTGCCGTAGGGCTTGGTGTAGTCGAGCGGCACGCTGACCCAGCCGCACTGGACGGGCTTGGTCAGGGCCCAGTCGGCCGGGCAGTCGGCCCAGGCGATCCCGGCCTTGGCGGCCCGGGCGGCGGCGATCGCCGCGCCCTGCTGCGCGCGGTCCTGGCCGCCGTGCCGGGCCTCGGCGCCGGCGGCGGGAACCGCGAGCGCACCGGTGAGCAGGCTGGCCGTGACGAGCGTCCCGGCCGAACCGAGCGCCAGCACGCGACTCCTCGATCTGAAGTAGTCCCTCAAGTGGGCTCCTCCCCCTCCATCATGACGAATGGTCAGGGGAGATCCTTACGTCTGTGAGGCACCTGAGAACAGGCCTCAACAGCCGTCTTTACCAATCCGATAACCGGATTTCGGCGTACCGCTGAGCGGATCAACCGCCCAACTGGGCCAATGTCTCCCATGCCTCGTCCAGGACCCGGCGCAGCCGCAGCGCGTCCCCGGCCACCGCACTCACCAGTACGGCGGGCCCGGCGAGCGGAGTGAGCGCGGCGCCCTCCCCCAGCATCCGCGCCTCCACCGGATGCACCGCGAACTCCGGCCGTACGACGACGAGTTGCCCGACCGCGCGATGTCCCGCCAGCACGGCGGGCCCGTCCCAGCCGCCGGGTGCCCCGGGCCCGCAGGCCAGCTCCTGGTCCAGTACCGCTCTCCCGGCCACCCGCACGGTGAGCCGGCTGCCGAGCCGCCCCGGCTCCTCCCCCACCCGCCCGAGCACCTGCTCCTCCCGCAGCACGAGCCGTCCCCGCGCGCCGACCTCGACGCGTGTGGAGACGCACAGGTCACTGCCCTTGGCGGAGATCAACTGCTCCGGCAGCCAGCGCAGTTCGCCTCCGTCGGCGACGTCCAGCCGTACGTCGTACCGGGCCTCCTCCTTCCCCTGCCCGGGCAGGGCGATGGTCGCGGCGGCCGACCCGACGCTCAGCCGGGCCCCTTCCCCGACCCGGGCCTCGATCCCGAACCGGTCCCCGCCGAGCGGCCCGCTCATCGCCCCGACGACCATCACCCGGGCCTCGGCCCCGCTCCCCCGGGTACGCCGCAGCGCGAGCGGTCCCTCGCCCTCCAGCACCGGAAGCGCGGTACCGCCCCGCCCGTCGGCCCGGGCGACGATCCGAGCGACGGCGCGTACGCCCGTCCCCGTCATCCGGCCCACGCGGCGAGCCGCTCCCGCACCCACGCGGCCACGTCCGCGACACCGGTCTCGCCGCGCAGCGACTGGAAGACGACGGGCAGTTCGGCCCGCTGCGCCTTGGCGTCGGCGGCCATCCGCGCCAGATCCGACCCGACATGGGGAGCGAGGTCCGTCTTGTTCACGACGAGCAGGTCGGCCGTGGTCACCCCCGGTCCGCCCTTGCGCGGGATGTCGTCGCCTCCCGCCACGTCGATCACGAAGATCTGCGCGTCCACGAGCCCCTTGGAGAAGGTGGCGGTCAGATTGTCCCCACCGGACTCGACGAGGATCAGGTCCAGCGGCCCGACCTCGTCCTCCAGGTCCTCCACGGCTTCGAGGTTGGCCGAGATGTCGTCCCTGATCGCGGTGTGCGGACAGGCCCCCGTCTCGACGGCACTGATCCGCTCCGGCGGCAGCACGGCCTCCCGGAGCAGGAACTCGGCGTCCTCCCGGGTGTAGATGTCATTGGTGACGACAGCCAGGGACAACTCGTCCCGCAGAACCCGGCACAGCGCGGCAACGGTAGCCGTCTTCCCGGACCCCACGGGCCCCCCGAGCCCGATCCGCAGAGCCCGCCGGGACCCGTCGGGCCGCTGAGCGTCGGCGCTCAGCGCAGCCGGGCCGTGGTGATGGTCGTGGTCGAGATGCATGACAGCTCCTTGTGTGGTGAGTCCGTTTCAGAAGTTCGAGGGTGAAGACCGGTCAGCGCCCCCACCTTCCAGCCCGTCCGGTGCTTGAGGACGAAGGCCGGTCGGCACCACATCTCAGCCCGTCCGGCGTTTGAGGACGAGGCCGGAGGCCGATGCGGGGGTCCGGGGGCGGCAGCCCCCGAACCGGGCGGTCGAAGGGGGCCCACCCCTTGGAAGGACGGGACGGGTAGGGGCGGCGGGGGCGAAACCCCCTACGACGCGAACAACCGCACCGCCCACCCCGCATGCCACTCCGCCCCGATCTCCATCACCGGCGCCGACCCCGCGGGCAACGCCTCGACCCCCGCCCCGCCGACCACCCCCCGCGCCGCCTCCACCGCCCGGTCCGCCACCCGGTCCACCTCCCCCGCCAGCCTCGCCAGCACCCCCGTCGCCTCGAACGGATCCAGACTCAGCAACCGCACCACCGCCGTGGCCGGCCCGCTCACACACTCGTACGCCGCGCAGTACGCCGCGTCCACCGCCGAGAGCCCCGCCGCCCTGGCCACCACCCCCAACACCACCGGCTGATGCGCCCCCTTGGGGAACTCCCGCGCCAGGCCGTCCAGTTCGGCCCCCGGCCAGGCCACCCGCGCGGCCCGCAGCAACTGCCGCCCGAGCCGTCGCGCCGCACCCCGCAGCGCGACCGACGGCGTCCGCGCGTCGAGGGCCGCGTCCAACTCCCGTACGTCCGCACCGAGTACCGCAGCCGCGGCGACCGCACCCGCCGTCAGCCCGGCCGTGTGCAGCCGCCCCCGGCAGTACTCCTCCAGGTCCGCGGCCCCGGTGATCCGCCCGGCCTTGACGGCCGCCTCCGCCCCGCCGGAGTGCGCGTGCCCTCCGGCGGGGAAGCGGCCGTCGGCCAGTACCAGCAACGCTGCCCGAGACACCACACCCACCAGCTCTCAGAACAGGAAGTAGCGCTGGGCCATGGGAAGTTCGGCGGCAGGTGTCGCCTCGACCAGTTCCCCGTCGATGTGCACGGCGAAGCTGTCGGGATCCACCCGGACGTGCGGGCGCGCGTCGTTCTCCCGCATGTCCGCCTTGGTCACGCCACGGGTCGACTCGATGGCGACGAACCGCTTCCCGAGCTGCAGCCGCTCCGGCAACCCGTCGTCGATCGCCAACGGGGCGACGAAGTTGAAGGAGTTGGCGGCCGGTGCCCGTCCGATCGCACCGTACATCGGGCGCGGCAGGATCGGCTGGGGCGTCGGGATCGACGCGTTGGCGTCGCCCATCTGCGCGTAGGCGATCTGCCCGCCCTTGAGGACGAGGTGCGGCTTGACCCCGAAGAACGCGGGCTCCCAGAGCACGAGGTCGGCGAGCTTGCCGGTCTCGACCGAGCCGATCTCGCGAGCCAGGCCCTGCGCGAGGGCCGGGTTGATCGTGTACTTGGCGACGTACCGCCGTACCCGGTGGTTGTCGGCCCGCCCGTCACCCGGCAGGGCGCCGCGCCGCCGCTTCATCACGTGCGCGGTCTGCCAGGTCCGCAGGATCACCTCGCCCACCCGCCCCATGGCCTGCGCGTCGGAGGAGATGATCGAGATCGCGCCGAGGTCGTGGAGTATGTCCTCCGCGCCGATGGTCGACGGCCGGATCCGTGACTCGGCGAAGGCCAGGTCCTCGGGCACCGCCGGGTTGAGGTGGTGGCACACCATCAGCATGTCGAGGTGTTCCTCGGCGGTGTTCACCGTGTACGGCCGGGTCGGGTTGGTCGAGCTCGGCAGCACGTGCGGTTCGGAGACCACGGTCATGATGTCCGGGGCGTGCCCGCCGCCCGCGCCCTCGGTGTGGTAAGCGTGGATCCCGCGCCCGCCGATCGCGGCGAGGGTGTCCGCCACGAAGCCCGCTTCGTTCAGGGTGTCCGTGTGGATGGCGACCTGGACGCCGGTCCGGTCGGCGACGGTCAGGGAGGCGTCGATGACGGCCGGGGTCGATCCCCAGTCCTCGTGCAGCTTCAGGCCGAGTGCCCCGCCCCGGATCTGGGAGAGCATCGCCTCGTGCGAGACGGTGTTGCCCTTGCCGAGGAAGCCGATGTTGAGCGGGTACTGCTCCATCGCCTCCAGCATCCGGGCGAGGTGCCACGGCCCGGGGGTGACGGTGGTCGCCTTGGACCCCTCGGCGGGGCCGGTGCCGCCGCCCACCAGGGTGGTGACCCCGGCCGACAGGGCCTCGTCGGCGATCTGCGGGCAGATGAAGTGGACGTGCGCGTCGACGCCGCCCGCGGTGAGGATCCGGCCGTTCCCGGCGATGACCTCGGTCTCGGGGCCGATCACCAGGTCGGGGTGGACGCCGTCCATGGTGTCGGGGTTGCCGGCCTTGCCGATGCCGGTGATCCGGCCGTCTCGGATGCCGATGTCGGCCTTGACGATGCCCCAGTGGTCGATGATCACGGCGCCCGTGACGACCGTGTCGGGGGTGCCGTCTGCGCGCGTAGCACGCGACTGTCCCATGGACTCGCGGATGACCTTGCCGCCGCCGAAGACCGCCTCGTCCCCGGCGAGTCCGGGGCCGCCGGAGCGGTCCTCCTCGATCTCGACGAGCAGGTCGGTGTCGGCGAGCCGGATCCGGTCGCCGGTGGTCGGCCCGAACAGGTCGGCGTAGGCGGCGCGGGAGATCTCAGGCATCGAGGGCACCTCCGGTCTCGCCGCGCAGTCCGGGCACCACACGGGCGCCGGCGAGCGGGACGAGTTCGACGTCGACGGGGATGCCGGGCTCGAAGCGGACGGCGGTGCCGGCGGCGACGTTCAGCCGCTTGCCGCGGGCCGCGTCCCGGTCGAACTCCAGGCCGGGGTTGGCCTCGGCGAAGTGGTAGTGGGAGCCGACCTGGACGGGCCGGTCGGCGGCGTTGAGGACGGTCATCCGGGTGACCTCGCGGCCCGCATTGAATACGACGGGCCCGTCGGCGAAGAGCACTTCTCCGGGAATCATCGGCGGCCCCCTCAGACGATCGGGTCGTGGACGGTGACGAGCTTGGTGCCGTCCGGGAAGGTCGCCTCGACCTGGACGTCGTGGATCATCTCGGGGATGCCCTCCATGACGTCGTCCCTGGTGAGCAGCTTGCGCCCGGAGGCCATGAGTTCGGCGACGGTACGGCCGTCACGCGCGCCTTCGAGGATGTGCGACGTGATGAGGGCGACCGCCTCGGGGTGGTTCAGCCTGAGGCCGCGGGCCCGGCGCTTCTCGGCCACGTCGGCCGCCACGTGGATCAGCAGCCTCTCTTGCTCGTGCGGGGTCAGTTGCACGTCCCACCTCACAGTCCTCGCTCCGGACCGTGCGGGGTCCGGTTGCCGCGGCCACCGCGACGGATTGGGCTCACGGACCCAATCCGGCTAGGAAAACCCCAGGTGGCGTGGATCGGCAGGCTAGTTTGCCGGAGTTTCGGCGACGTTAACCGGGCCTTGATCACTTCATGACCGGGGCATGGGCCTTGCGGCGGGGGGCGCGAAGGCGTGTCCGGCCGCGCCGGAGGCCGACCGCGGGCGGATGACACCTGAACGGCCCTCACTCGGATGGTCCGGGGGGGGCGATGGGCGTGCCGACGGCCGGGGGGCGCAGGGGCAGCTCGGCGGGACGCGTCCTGATACGTGCCGGGTGCTCAGTGGGACGTGCCGCGATGCGAGTCGTTCGTCTGCGGCGCCGTCGTGGCTGGTCGCGCAGTTCCCCGCGCCCCTTCGGGGGCGCTTCTTCGGGGGCGCCTCCTCGGGGGCGCCTCCTTGGCGGCGCCGCCTCGGGGGCGTCGCTTGTTCAGGAGCCTGCGGCTCCCCTGTGTTCTGCTGCGATGCCGAAGCGGCCTCGTTCGGGGCGGACGGCGGTGGTGGTCTCGCGGACCGTGGAGACGGAGCTGACGACGTGGTCGACGTGGTCCTCGGCCGGTTCCGGGAGCTCTTCGAGGCGTTCGAGGTCGGTGGCGGAGACGAGGGCGACGAGCGGCTTGCCGTGGCGCGTCACGACGACGCGCTCACCGCCGTACACCACCCGGTTGATCAGTTCGGCGAGCTCAGCCCTGGCTTGGGTCACCGGAATCTCGTAGGCCATGAACCCAGCTTACGGGGCACCCCGGACATCACATCTTGTTCGGCGACAGCGGAATCCCCACTCAATGATCTGTACGTCCTGTACATTTTCAACAGAAGGCTCGGCTCCCGGGCCGCCTCAGTCGCGAGGAGGGGTACGTCATGACCCGACCGTCCGCCCGCTACGTCCTGCCCGAGTTCACGGAACGCACGAGCACGGGGCACCGCACCATGGATCCGTACTCGAAGCTGCTGGAGGAGCGGATCGTCTTCCTCGGCACGCCCGTCGACGAGACGTCGGCCAACGACGTGATGGCGCAGTTCATGTACCTGGAGCACACGGCTCCGGAGCGGGACATCTCGCTGTACATCAACTCCCCGGGCGGGTCGTACAGCGCGATGGCCGCGATCTACGACACGGTCCAGTACGTGACCTGCGACGTGGAGACGGTCTGTCTCGGGCAGGCGGGGGCGTCGGCGGCGGTCCTGCTCGCGGCCGGCACTCCGGGCAAGCGGTCCGTGCTGCCCGGCGCGCGGATCGTGCTCCAGCAGCCGTCGCTGCCGCAACCGGTGCAGGGCCAGCCGAGTGATCTGGCCATCCAGGCGGCGGAGTTGGACCGGGTCCGGGCCATGATCGAACGAATGCTCGTCCAGCACACCGGGCGCACGGCGGACCAGGTGCACCAGGACCTGGAGCGGGACCTGGTCCTGGACGCGCCGGGTGCGCTGGCGTACGGGCTGGTGGACCGGGTCATGCCCGCCCGCCGTACCTCGCCCGGCCTGCCGGACGCGGGGTGAGCCGCCGATGCTGCCGCCGGAGCTGCCGCCGCTGCCCGCGCTGACCCGTGCCGAGGGCGAACTGATCGACCGTTACCTGGACGTGGTGGATCTGCTGGGCCGGATCAACCCGGCGCAGAACGAGGACACCTACCGCGGGCTGCGCGCCGCGCAGGCGCTGGTGCGCGCGGCGGCCGAGCTGCGCGACGCGCTCGCCCTGATGCATCTGCGGGGCGAGACGGAGCTCCACGGGGACACGCTGACACGCGCGTTGCGGGTGCTCGACGGCGAGCGCCGGACCGCTCGCGTCGTACTCCCGCCCGACTGCGTACGGTGACACCCTCCGGACGCCGGTGCGGCGCGTCGACGGAACGACCGGGCCCGAGCCGAAACGATCCAAAGGGGTTACCGCCGAACGGCGGAGCGTGGCGTGGTTTTACCTTCCCGTGGAGGCCGCTCAGGTTGCCCGCACGGGGGTGTCCGCGAACGGCTTTCGCGCAGGTCCGGGGCTACGCAGGGCAGTTGACGGAGAATCGAACACAGGGCTGTCCACCCGAACGGGTGGGTGGTGAGTAACCCCACAAATCCCCGATTCCGTTGGGATTTTCGGACACGAGTGCGTGAAGATCCCTGTCTGACGACAAGCCCCCGCCACAGCGGCGGGGCGGTCCGGGCGGACGCCGAGTCCTGCCGCCGCCCGGATTGACCCGTCGACAGAAGTGCATCGGCAGGAGTGGAGGACCCAAGCACGACGGGTCGCCGGCACGGTCGCGCCATGACCGAGCCGAGCAGCCCTTGGGGTGAAGCCGTGGTGACACGGCCGGGCAACTTCGCCAGCCCGAATCCGACAGGTCATCCTTCACAGGCGGCTGACGAAGGGTTGCGCATGACTGCGCTCAATCGTGTTCCGTCGCTGATGGCCCGGGCCGGTACGGCCTCGGCGCTGACCATCGCCGCCGTGGGCGGCTCGATCGTGATACCGGGCGTCGCCTCCGACGCCTCGGCCGCCACGATGGCGACGAAGGCACTGCAGATCGCCGCCTCGAAGAAGGGCTCGCCCTACAGGTGGGGCGCCACCGGACCGAACAGGTTCGACTGCTCCGGGCTGACGCTGTACTCGTTCAAGAAGGCGGGCAAGAAGCTGCCGCGTACGGCGGCCCAGCAGTACAACAAGACCCGTCACATCTCGGCCGGCAACCGCAAGGCCGGGGACCTGGTCTTCTTCCACTCGGGTTCCAGCGTCTACCACGTCGGCATCTACGCCGGGAAGGGAAAGATCTGGCACGCCCCGAAGACCGGGGACGTGGTGAAGCTCCAGAAGATCTGGACGCGCAGCGTCTGGTACGGCCGGGTCAGCTGACCCGCACCGACGGCCGGCCTGCAGGGGCTCGGGGCTACGGCTCCTGCTGGCCGGCCGCGGTGACGGTGCCCGCCGGGATCGTCCAGGGCAGTTCGATGGAGACGGTCTTGCCGCCCTCTCTGGTGGGGCGCACCCGGAGCTTGCCGCCGCACTCGGCGGTGAGCCAGCGGATGATGACCATGCCGCGCCCGTTGTCCTGCTGGACCGCGGCGGGGAGTCTCTTGGGGAAGCGCGGATGACTGTCCGTGACGCCGATGCGCAGCTGCTCGTCACGGTCGAGCACGAGGTCCACCGTGAAGGTGGGCGACTGCCCGAAGGTGTGCTGCACGGCGTTGGTGGCGAGTTCGGAGATGATGAGGCGGATGGTGTCCGCGGTTTCCGTCTCCGGTGGCAGGCCCCACTCCGCGAGGGTGTCCAGCGCGTAGGCGCGGGCGGCGGAGACCGAGGCGGGATCGCTCGGCAGAGTGACGGATGCTTCCAGGTGGTCTGCCATGGCGACGTCGTCCCTTTCCTCGGGACCGGAGTCCGACACAGTGCGGATGGTTCGAGTACGGTCCCGGACTGGTGCTTCTTCGCCAGACTGCCATTACCGGGCCGGTCACGGGGAGCGATCCACCAAGATATGCATATATCTGTCGCTCGAAGCGGTGAACTCTGCGACCTCAGACCGTATTTGGGCGGCTCGGAAGGAGTAAGGAGTAGCCCATGCAGAACGGTCCCGCGGTACGCCGCCGGAAACTGGGCGCCGAACTGCGCACATTGCGCACCGGCGCCGGCCTCACGAGCGGTGAGGCCGCCCGTCTGGTGGGCTGGCATCAGTCGAAAGTGAGCCGGATCGAGACCGGCGCCAGCGGTGTGAAACCGGCCGATGTGCGGTTACTCCTGGACGCCTACGGCGTGGTCGAGGGGCAACTGCGCGAGTTGCTGCTGGTGTTGGCGGGGTCGGAGGACACGGCGGGGCGGCACCACTGGTGGCACGCCTACCGTGGGGTACTGCCGCCCGCCTACCGCGATTTCATCAGTCTGGAGTCACAGGCCAGCGCGATGCGCACGCTGGAGACCCTGGTCGTGCCGGGGCTGCTGCAGACCCCCGAGTACGCGCGGGCGGTGACCCGGGCGGCCATGGACGCGCGGGCCGACGACTCCCTCGACACCCTGGTGGAGGTACGCCTGGCCAGGCAGGACGTGCTGCGCCAGGATCCGCCGCTGGAGCTGAGCGCGGTCCTGGACGAGGCGGTGCTGCGCCGGGAGGTGGGCGGTCCCGGTGTGATGGCGCGGCAGCTGGTGCGGCTGATGGAGGCGGCCCGGCTGCCCCAAGTACGGCTCCAGGTGCTGCCGTTCGCGGCCGGGGCGCATATCGGCATCACCGGGCCTTTCGTAATCTTCTCATTTCCGAGCACTTCTGATCTGGACGTGGTTGTTATCGACCAGTTGACGAGTAGCCTCTACCTGGAGCGGAAAGAAGACCTCCAGGCCTACACGGAGGCGTTCGACACGCTCCGGATCCACGCCCTTTCGCCCGAGGACTCGTTGGATTACATCGCCGCAATAGCTGACGGCGCGTAAGGAGGCACCATGACTGCACTGCCTCGGAACGTACCTTCAAGTGCTGATCTGCACGGACTGAGGTGGCTGCGCAGCAGCTACAGCACCGGAGCGAACAACTGCGTGGAGACGGCACGGCCGCGCTCCGGCCCCTCGGCCGGACTGCTCGCCGTGCGCGACTCCAAGGCTCCGGCCGGACCCGCCCTGCTCTTCTCCCCCGAGAGCTGGACGGGTTTCACGGCCGCGTTCGCCGGCTGATCAGCCCCAGAAGAGTCTGACCAGATACGAACGAAATCGATCAGACTCGTACCCATCCATCCCCGACTCCGTATCCGCTCGCGAGCCAGGCCCGGCCGTGTCACGCCGACTCATGGTCGTGTCTTGCCGATCACACGTACAGCGCGTTCGATCTCGGCCCCGGAGAGGTCCGCACGGGCGGTCAGCCTGAGCCGTGAGATGCCGTCCGGCACCGACGGCGGACGGAAACAGCCCACGGCCAGGCCTGCCGTCCGGCAGTCGGCCGCCCACCGCACGGCCTGCTCCGGGGACGGGGCCCGCACGGAGACCACCGCGGCGTCCGGACGTACCGCTTCCAGACCCGCGGCGGTCAGCCGTGCGTGCAGCTCCGCGGCCACCTCACGGGCCCGCGCCGCACGGTCCGGTTCGCGGCGCAGCAGCCGCAGGGCGGCCAGCGCCGCGCCCGCCGCCGCGGGGGCCAGGCCGGTGTCGAAGATGAACGTCCGGGCCGCGTTGACCAGATGGTCGATCACCCGGGCCGGCCCCAGCACCGCCCCGCCCTGGCTGCCGAGCGACTTCGACAGGGTCGCGGTCACCACCACGTCGTCGGCGCCGGAGAGCCCGGCCGCGTACGCCGCGCCCCGCCCGCCGTCCCCGAGCACGCCGAGCCCGTGCGCGTCGTCGACGAGCAGCCCGGCACCGCGCTCCCGGCACGCCTCGGCCAGTGCGGCCAGCGGCGCCGCGTCCCCGTCGACGGAGAACACCGTGTCGGAGACGACCACGGCGGGCCCCTCGTGCGTCCCGAGGGCCTTGCGTACGCCGTCCGGGTCGGCGTGCCCGACGACCTGGGTGGTGCCCCGGGCCAGCCGGCAGCCGTCGATCAGGGAGGCGTGGTTGAGGGCGTCGGAGACGATCAGGGCGCCGTGCGGGCCGAGCGTGGTGACGGCGGCGAGGTTCGCGGCATAGCCGGAGGAGAAGACCAGGGCGGCCTCGAACCCGCAGAATCCGGCCAGCTCCCGCTCCAGCTCGGTGTGGAGTTCCGTCGTACCGGTCACCAGCCGGGATCCGGTGGAGCCGCCACCCCAGGTCCGGGCCGCCCTCGCGGCGCCCTCGGCGACCTCGGGATGGTGGGCGAGGCCCAGGTAGTCGTTGCTCGCGAGGTCCAGCAGCGGCGAGTCGGCGGGGCGGGGACGCAGGGTCCGTACGAGTCCGGCGCGGCGGCGGAGTTCCGCCTGTTCGTCGATCCAGCCGAACGCCATGGCCCCTCCGGTGAATTTGTAGGCAGTGAACAGACCCTAGCGGGATCATCAGGCGCCCACTGTGTGGCAATACCCACACGTCGAACTGACAGGGTTGTGCAAACTCTCCTTGGCCCGGAGCAGCCTCGTAGTACAGGATCGGCTCTCATGGACCTGCTGAACACGCTGGTGGACAAGGGGCTTCGGCGCGAGCTGCCGACCCGCGAGGAAGCGCTCGCCGTACTGGCGACCTCCGACGACGACGTGCTCGATGTGGTGGCCGCGGCCGGCAAGGTGCGCCGTCACTGGTTCGGCCGGCGCGTGAAACTCAACTACCTGGTCAACCTCAAGTCGGGCCTGTGCCCGGAGGACTGCTCCTACTGCTCGCAGCGGCTGGGCTCGTCCACCGGGATCCTGAAGTACAGCTGGCTGAAACCCGACGAGGCCTCGAAGGCCGCCGCCGCGGGCCTGGCCGGGGGCGCCAAGCGGGTCTGCCTGGTGGCCAGCGGGCGCGGTCCGACCGACCGGGACGTGGACCGGGTCGCGGGCACCATCAAGGCGATCAAGGAGCAGAACGAGGGCGTCGAGGTGTGCGCCTGTCTCGGTCTGCTCTCCGACGGCCAGGCGGAGCGGCTGCGCGAGGCTGGCGCGGACGCCTACAACCACAACCTGAACACGTCCGAGGGAACCTACGGGGAGATCACGACCACGCACACGTACGCCGACCGGGTGGACACGGTCAACAAGGCGCACGCGGCGGGGCTGTCGGCCTGCTCCGGTCTGATCGCCGGTATGGGCGAGAGCGACGGGGACCTGGTCGACGTCGTCTTCTCGCTGCGCGAGCTGGACCCTGACTCCGTTCCGGTGAACTTCCTGATCCCGGTCGAGGGCACCCCGCTGGCCAAGGAGTGGAACCTCACCCCGCAGCGCTGTCTGCGGATCCTGGCGATGGTGCGGTTCGTCTGCCCCGACGTAGAGGTCCGGATCGCGGGCGGCCGTGAGGTCCATCTGCGCACCATGCAGCCGCTCGCGCTGCACCTGGCCAACTCGATCTTCCTCGGCGACTACCTGACCACCGAGGGCCAGGCCGGCCAGGCCGACCTGGAGATGATCGCGGACGCCGGGTTCACGGTGGAGGGCGCGGACGAGGTGACGCTGCCGCAGCACCGGTCCGAGGTCCAGGGCGGCGGCTGCGGATCGCACGGGGCGGAGGGCGCGGGCTGCGCGTCGCACGCGGGCGAGGGTGCCGGGTGCGGGTCGGTGTGCGGCTCCCACGAAGATGCGGCCGAGGCCGTGACCGTTCCGGCTGCCAACGAACCGCGCACCGACCTGGTCGCCGTCCGCCGCCGGGGTGCCGGAACGGATCTCGCGCCCAATGCCTGACCCCGGTCTGAGCCTCCCCGAGCTGCTGGAGCTGGACCGCCGGCACGTCTGGCATCCGTACGGCCCGATGCCCGGCCGGGCCGAACCGCTCGTCGTGGAGTCGGCGAGCGGGGTCCGGCTGCGGCTCGCGGACGGCTCGGGCGAGTTGGTCGACGGCATGTCGTCGTGGTGGTCGGCGATCCACGGCTACAACCACCCGGTGCTCAACGAGGCCGCGCACAACCAGCTGGGCCGGATGAGCCATGTGATGTTCGGCGGGCTCACCCACGAGCCCGCCGTCCGCCTGGCGAAGCTCCTGGTCGACATCACGCCCGTCGGCCTGGAGCACGTCTTCCTCGCCGACTCGGGGTCGGTGTCGGTCGAGGTCGCGGCGAAGATGTGCCTGCAGTACTGGCGTTCCCTCGGCCGCCCCGCCAAGCAGCGCCTGCTGACCTGGCGCGGCGGCTACCACGGCGACACCTGGCAGCCCATGTCCGTCTGCGACCCCGAGGGCGGCATGCACGAGCTCTGGTCCGGGGTGCTGCCCCGCCAGGTGTTCGCCGACGCGCCGCCGGCGGAGTACGACGAGTCGTACGCCGAGCACCTGCGCTCGATGATCGAGCGGCACGCGCACGAGCTGGCCGCGGTGATCGTGGAGCCGGTGGTGCAGGGCGCCGGCGGGATGCGCTTCCACTCCCCCGCCTACCTGCGGGTGCTGCGCGAGGCGTGCGACGCGCACGACGTGCTGCTGGTGTTCGACGAGATCGCGACCGGCTTCGGCCGCACCGGCGCGCTGTTCGCGGCGGACCACGCGGCCGTCACGCCGGACGTGATGTGCGTCGGCAAGGCGCTGACCGGCGGTTACCTGACGATGGCGGCCACGTTGTGCACGCCCCGGGTGGCCGAGGGGATCTCCCGGGGCGAGGTGCCGGTGCTGGCGCACGGGCCGACGTTCATGGGCAACCCGCTCGCCGCCTCGGTCGCCTGCGCCTCGCTGGGACTGCTGCTCGGCCAGGACTGGCTCGCGGAGGTCAAGCGGATCGAGGCGGGGCTGCGCGAGGGCCTGGCAGCCGCCCGGGAGCTCCCCGGAGTCCGGGACGTCCGGGTCCTCGGGGCCATCGGGGTCGTACAGCTCGACCACGAGGTCGACATGAGGGCCGCCACGGCCGCCACGGTGCGCGAGGGCGTGTGGCTGCGGCCGTTCCGCGACCTCGTCTACACGATGCCGCCGTACGTCACGGGTGACGCGGACCTGGCACGGATCGCGCGCGCGGTGTGCGCCGCCGCGCGGGAGGGATGAGCATGCCGATCCTGGTGATCACGGGTACGGGCACGGAGGTCGGCAAGACGGTCACCACGGCCGCCGTCGCCGCCGCCGCGATCGCGGCCGGCCGCTCGGTGGCGGTCCTGAAGGCCGCGCAGACGGGGGTACGACCCGACGAGCGCGGGGACGCCGACGAGGTCGCGCGGCTCGCGGGTGCCGTGACGGCGGTCGAGGTCGCGCGCTTTCCCGAGCCGTTGGCGCCGGGCACGGCGGCCCGCAGGGCGGGGATGCCGCCCGTGCAGCCGCAGGACGTGGCCGAGGCCGCCGCCAAGCTGGCCACCGAGCACGAACTGGTGCTGGTCGAGGGCGCGGGCGGCCTGCTCGTCCGGTTCGACGCGGCGGGCGGCACGCTGGCGGACGCGGCCCGGCTGCTGAACGCGCCGGTGCTGGTGGTGGCGTCGGCGGGGCTCGGCACACTGAACACCACCGAGCTGACGGCTCGTGAACTGCGCTTCCGTGAGCTGGAGTTGCTGGGAGTGGTGATCGGGAGCTGGCCGGACGCCCCCGACCTCGCGTCGCGGTGCAACGTCGCCGACCTGCCGGAGGTGGCCGGGGCCCCGCTGCTCGGTGCGCTGCCCGCCGGGGCGGGGGCACTGGCGCCCGCCGACTTCCGTGCGGTGGCGCCGAGTTGGCTCTCAGCCAGGCTGGACGGCACCTGGGACGCGGAGTCGTTCCGGGTACGGGAGGCGCCCTAGGCCGTCGGTCGGGTGCGGCTGTGGGGGGGGCTGGTCGCGCAGTTCCCCGCGCCCCTTGAGGGGCGCGTCGCCACCCCCCTTCTTTTAGGGGCGCGGGGAACTGCGCGACCAGCCACGACGGCGCCGCACCCTAGGGCGATTCCCCGAGCAGCCGTACCAACTCGATCCGGGACCGGATCCCCAACCGGGCGAAGACCCCCCGCAGATGGTGGTCGATGGTGCGCGGGCTGAGGTTGAGCCGGTCGGCGATCTCGCGGTTGGTGGCGCCCTCGGCTGCCATCCGGGCGACCATCAGCTGCTGGGCGGTGAGCACCGAGGCCGGGTCGGGTGCACCGCTGACAGGTGTCAACGCCGTTCCGAGGGCGCGCAGTTCGGCGCGGGCCTGGGCGGCGCAGTGCGGGGCGCCGAAGGACTCGAAGGCCTCCCGGGCGCTGTGCAGCCGGTCGCGCGCCTCCGTGCGCTGCCGCAGCCGGCGCAGCGCGCCGCCGAACAGCAGCTCGGTGCGGGCGCGTTCGAAGTCCCGGGTGCCCCGGGCGTGCAGCTCCAGTGCGGCCCGGTAGTGCGGGAGGGCCTCGGCGCCGGGGGCGAGCAGGGCCCGGCAGCGGGCGCTGAGCGCGAGGTCGTCGGGGCTGCGGACGGCGGTGGCCCAGCGGTGGTAGTCGGCGTGCGCGGCGCCGGCGACCCGGGTGTCGCCGGTGCGGACGGCGGCCTCGACGTAGTGCGGAGTGGCCAGGTGCCGGATGGCCCGGTGGCCGTGTCCGGGCCCGAACCCGGCGAGGGCGCGCAGCCGGGCGACCGCCGCCGGGAAGCGGCCGTTGGTCAGGTCGAGGAAGGCCAGCGCCCACTGGGCGAGGGCGGCGGGCAGGCCCAGTCCGTGGGCCAGGGCGTGCGAGCGTGCCGCCGCCGCGCGCTCCCGGCAGGCCTCCTCGTCGCCGGTGACGGCGGCGAACATGGCGAGCGCGGCCTGGAGATGGCATGCCCCGTTGTCCTGCCCGGTGGCGTGGGCCTGGTGCAGGGCCTCCCGGGCGGCGGCCTCGGCGGCCCGGGGGCGGCCGGTCCAGAAGTCGGCGTAGGCGCGGAACTCCATGGCCTGGGCGACCGTCCCCGGGATGCCGCGCGACCGGGCGGAGGCGGCGGCCCGGAGGGTGGCGGTGACGGTCCTGGTGTGGTCGCCGAGCATCAGCGCGGCGATGCCGGAGTGGATCAGCGGACCGGGGTCGCCGCCGGGCCCGCAGCGGCCCGCGGTGCCCTTGAGGAGGACGCGGGCGTCGGCGTAGCGGCCCTCGACGGCGCAGGCGAGGGCGGCGAGGATGCCGGACGGCGGGAGGTCAAGCCACTGGGCCAGGACGTGGGCCTCGCGGCAGCGTCTCAGGTCACCGGTGTAGACGGCGGCCTCGGTGGCGAGGGCGAGGAGTTCCACGGCATCGGCGGAACGTTCCTGCCGGACGGCCGCGGTGAGCAGGGCGTCGAAGGCCTCGGCGGCGTTGCCGGCTCTGAGCGCGAGCACGCCGTCGAGGGCGGAGTTGTCGGTGCGGGCGGCGAGCCGTCTGGCCCGGTCGGGCTCTCCGGAGCGCCAGGCGTCGGCGGCGGCCAGGGCGAGCAGCCGGCCCTCCTCGGCCGGGTCGGGGCAGAGGTCGGCGGCGCGTTCGGCGAGGGCGCGGGCCAGTGCGGGGCGCCCCTCGCAGCGGGCCCGGTCGGCGGCGGTGCGCAGTTCCGCCGCGAGCCGGGCGCTCGGGCCAAGGGCCGCGGCGCCCCGGTGCCAGGAGCGGCGGGCCGTCTCGGCCTTGCCGCCGAGCACCCGGGCGAGCAGCAGGTGGGCTTCGCGGCGGTCGGCCGCCGAGCCGGTCTCGTAGGCGGCGATCCGGGTCCAGGGATCCCGGAAGAACACCCCGCCGGCACTGGCGTGGGCGACCCCGGCCGCCTCGGCCGCCTCCAGCGGGCGGGTGTCGAGGCGGCCGGCGGTGACCGCGCGCAGGAAGGCGTGGGTGGCGACCGGGTACTGGTCGGCGGCGGCGAGCAGCAACAGCAGCCTGGTCTCGTCGGGCAGGGCGCGGATCTCCCGGCGCAGGGTGCGGAGCAACCGCGGTGCCAGTTCCGCCGGTTCGACCGGCAGCGGGTCGGCACCGGCCGCCTGCCGTTCGGTGAGACGCGGCACGAGTTCGGCCGCGGCGCGCTGGTCCTCGTATACGACTCGTGTCACCCGGACGCGGACGCCCTCGGGGAGCGCCGGAGCCGGGCATGGCCCCGCGTCGGTCGGCTGCGGTGGCGAAGTGCGGTCGAGGTGTGGGGGGTTCACCGGTATCACCACACGAAAGACGTTACTGGCGAGTTAGTTGATTCGTAAAGACTGGCGACTTCACCGATGCGCCGCGCGTAGACCGGTCCCGACACTCCTGAACAACCCCACCCGTTTCAGGAGGCATCATGCAACGCGCCAAGCGTCGCATCGCAACCGCTCTGTCGGCGATAGCCGGTTCGCTCCTTCTGTCCCTCCCCCTGAGTGCCGGCACCGCGCACGCGGCAAGCCACGACCCGATCGTGTTCGTACACGGTCTGAGCAGCGACTCCAGCAGCTGGGACGACTGGATCGCGGACTTCGAGGCGGACGGCTACTCGTCCTCGGAGCTGTACGCGATCTCGTACGACTGGACGAAGTCGAACGTCACCACGGCCTCGACGCTGTCCACGTACATCCAGTCCGTCCTCTCCAAGACCGGCGCCTCCAAGGTGGACCTGGTGGTGCACTCCATGGGTGCGCTGAACAGCCGCTACTACCTGAAGAACCTCGGCGGGACCTCGTACGTGGACCACTTCGTGTCGGTCGCCGGGGTGAACCACGGGACCAGCGTCGCCTCGCTGTGCGGGTGGCTGTACACGTCCTGCAAGGAGATGACGACCGGCAGCTCCTTCCTGACCGCGCTGAACTCGGGTGACGAGACGCCCGGCAGCGTCTCGTACGCGGCGTACTGGTCGGACTGCGACGCGGCGATCGACCCGGACACCTCGGCGGAGCTGAGCGGGGCGACCAACGTCGACGTCGGCTGCATCTCGCACACCGACATGAACAACGACTACGGCGTCTACGAGCAGGTGCGCGACTTCATCGGCTGAGCCGTCCGCGGCAGCGGGGGTGCGACGGGCCGCAACGGGGGACAATCACCGTAGACCTGCTTCCGTCGGGAGGTCCGTCATGCGGCTGATGTCCGCCGGCGCCGGGACACCGGTGCGGGATCCCGTCCACCACCCGCTGTTCGCGCGTTTCTACGCCCGCTGCAGCGTCTCCGCCGAGACCGGTCTCGGGATGGCCGCGATCCGGGAGCGGCTGCTCTCCGGGCTGTCCGGGCGGGTGATCGAGATCGGCGCGGGCAACGGGCTCAACTTCGCCCGCTACCCGGGTTCGGTCGCGGAGGTCGTGGCGATCGAACCGGAGCGCACCCTGCGGCAGTTGGCGGCGGAGGCCGCCGTGCGCGCCGACGTCCCGGTGGACGTGGTGCCGGGTGCGGCGGAGGCGCTGCCGGTGAAGAGCGAGGCCTTCGACGCGGCGGTGTGCTCGCTGGTGCTGTGCAGCGTCCGGGATGTGCGGCGGGCGCTCGCGGAGGTGCGGCGGGTGCTGCGGCCGGGCGGTGAGCTGCGGTTCTTCGAGCACGGCGCGGGCGGTGGCCCGGCGATGCGGTTCAGCCAGCGGGCCCTGGACCGGACGGTGTGGCCGCTGCTGGTCGGGGGCTGCCATCTGTCCCGGGAGCCGGTCGCCGAACTGCGCGCGGCCGGGTTCGAGCTCGGCCCGTACCGCCGGGTGTTCCTGCCGGAGCACGGCCCCCGGCTGCCCTCCTCGTACTGTGCGCTGGGCGTCGCACGCAAGCCCCTGGAAGCCTGAGCGCAGGCTCCCGGCCGGGCCGGTCACAGGCTCCAGCGGCGCAGTTCCTCGGCGATGTCGGCGACGCTCGCCTGGCCGTTCTTGACCAGCCGGGCCAGGTCGCGGACCTGCTCGGGCGAGGTGACGACCTTGAGGCCGCTGGCCACCAGGTAGGCGTAGGCGACCGAGGACGCGAACAGAGCGTTCGAGCGCTCCAGGGCCGGGACGTGGATCAGCAACTGGAGCAGGGCGGCGGCGCGGGCCTGCGGGGAGTCGTAGACGGGGACGTCGAATATCTCGGCCCGGTGCCTGGCCACGGCGGCGATCAGCGCACCCCAGTCGGTGACCTGGGGGTCACCGGGGGTCTTCTGTTCGGCGAGCATGAGGAGCCAGGCGAGGTCGATCGTCAGGTCGCTCAAGGGATCAGTGACGGCCTTCGGTCTTGTCAGACGTGTCGGTACCGTGCGTCTCGCCGAACTCCTCGGCGAAGACGGACTCGTACTGCTTCATGAAATCGGCCGCGGCCTCGACGAACGTACGGCCGGCCTCACCGGTGTCCTGCATGACCAGTTCCTCTATGTAGCGGTTGACGCTCACACCGCGCGCGAGAGCGCGTTCGCGGGCCGCCCTGGCGGTGCCCTCGTCCACGCGCACGTTCAGCTGGGTCTTCGCCATGACTCGAAGCTAGCGCGGATCCGCTAGCAACGGCAAGCGCGCATCGGAATCGAAAAGTGATACCGGCTGTGGGACGGGTCACACTACGCTCGACCCGGGCAAAGAGGCCGTGCGAAGAGGTCGTGCGAAGAGGTCGGACGACCGTCGTATGAAACGGGGAGGCAGTCTTGTCCACAGCAGCTGCGGAGGCGCCCGCCGCGGACGGGGTCGCGGCCCGTGCGCGCGGTCTGACCAAGGCGTACGGAGCGGGCGAGACGGCGGTGCTCGCGCTGGACTCGGTGGACGTGGACATCGCGCGGGGCCGCTTCACCGCGGTCATGGGGCCGTCGGGCTCCGGAAAGTCCACGTTGATGCACTGCCTGGCGGGGCTGGACACCGTCTCGGCCGGTCAGGTCTGGCTCGGCGGCACCGAGATCACCGGGCTGCGCGAGCGCGAGCTGACGCGGCTGCGCCGGGACCGGATCGGGTTCATGTTCCAGTCGTTCAACCTGATCCCGACGCTGAACGCCGCCGAGAACATCACCCTGCCCATGGACATCGCGGGCAAGAAGCCCGACGAGAAGTGGCTGGACCAGGTCATCGACACGCTCGGGCTGCGGGACCGGCTCAAGCACCGGCCCGCCCAGCTCTCCGGCGGCCAGCAGCAGCGCGTGGCCTGTGCGCGGGCGCTGGCCTCCCGCCCGGAGCTGATCTTCGCCGACGAACCGACCGGGAACCTGGACTCACGGGCGGGCCTGGAGGTGCTGGGCTTTCTGCGCGACGCGGTGGACCAGCTCGGCCAGACGGTGGTCATGGTGACCCACGACCCGGGCGCCGCCGCCCACTCCGACCTGGTGCTCTTCCTCGCGGACGGCCGGATCGTGGACCGGATGGAGGAGCCGACGGCGGAGGCCGTGCTGGAACGGATGAAGCGGTTCGACGTAGGACGCGGGTCCGACGGAGCACGCGGGGCCACGGGGACCGACGTGGGCGACGGATCCACGGGGACCGACGTGGGCTTCGGGTCCACGGGGCCCGAGGAGGACTGACCCGGTGCTGAAGGCAACCCTGCGCAGCTTCCTCGCGCACAAGGGACGGCTGATGCTGTCCGCGCTGGCCATCGTCCTGTCCGTGGCGTTCGTCGCGGGCAGCCTGATCTTCTCCGACACCGTCACCCGCACCTTCGACCGGCTGTTCGCCTCCACCTCCGCCGACGTGACGGTGGAGCCGAAGCAGGACCTGAAGTCGTCGGTGCCGACCGGGGCGGTCCAGACCGTGCCGGCCGCGCTGGCGGGCGAGGTGGCGAAGGTCGACGGGGTCGCGGACACCCACGCGGACGTCTCGGTACAGAACATCGTGGTGGTCGACAGCCACAACAAGTCGGTCGGCCCGACCACCGGCGCCCCGACCATCGCCACCGACTGGTACCTCACCCGCCGCAGCCCGGTGAAGCTCACCTCGGGACACGTCCCGCGGGGCGCCGGCCAGGCGCTGCTCGACGCGGACACCGCCGACAAGAAGGACGTGCGGATCGGCGACACGCTGACCGTGCAGGCCCAGCCCGGCACCTTCAAGGTGGAGATCGTCGGCATCGCCACCTTCACCACCACCAACCCCGGCGCCGCCCTGGTCTTCCTCGACCCGGCGGTGGCCGCGAAGGAACTGCTGGGCTCCCCCGGCCGGGCCACCAGCATCTCGGTGGACGCGGCGCAGGGCGTGCCGGACGCCCGGCTCAAGGCCCGGATCGGCGCGGCGATCGGAACCGGCACGTACGACCTGAAGACCGCCGACGAGCAGGCCAAGTCGTCGGCCGCGGACCTCGGCGGCTTCCTCGACGTCATCAAGTACGTGATGCTCGGATTCGCCGGGATCGCCACCCTGGTGGGCGTCTTCCTCATCGTCAACACCTTCTCCATGCTGATCGCCCAGCGCACCCGGGAACTGGGGCTGCTGCGCGCCCTCGGCGCCGACCGGCGCCAGGTACGGCGGTCGGTGCTCACCGAGGCGGTGCTGCTGGGGCTCGTCGGTTCGACGCTGGGCCTGGGCGCCGGGGTCGGGCTGGCGTTCGGGCTGATCAAGCTGATGAGCGCGTTCGGGATGAACCTCAAGGCCACCGAGATGGTCGTCGGCTGGGGCACGCCGGTCGCCGCCTACGTGGTCGGCGTCGGCGTCACCTTCGTCGCCGCGTACCTGCCCGCCCGGCGCGCGGCCACGGTGTCCCCGATGGCGGCGCTCGCGGACGCCGAGATCGCCGGGCTGGGCAAGCCGCTCAGGACCCGGGCGGTCGTGGGCGGAATCGTCGGGGTGCTCGGGGCCGCGGCCCTGGCCGGCTGTGCGACGGCCACGAAGACCGCCTCCGCCGCCTCGCTGCTCGGCCTCGGGGTCGTCCTGACCCTGGTCGCGACGGTCATCGCGGGCCCGCTGCTGGTCCGGCCGGTGATCCGGGTCCTCGGCGGGGCCTTCCCCGCCCTCTTCGGCCCGGTCGGCCGGATGAGCCAGCGCAACGCCCTGCGCAACCCGCGCCGGACCGGCGCCACCGCCGCCGCGCTCATGGTGGGGCTCGCCCTGGTCGGCGGGATGTCGGTGGCCAGCGCCTCCATGTCCAAGTCCTTCGACCAGCAGATCGACAAGACCCTGGGCGCCGACTTCACGATCCAGAACGGCAACTTCCTGCCGTTCACCAAGGAGATCACCGACAAGGTGCGGGGCACCGAGGGCGTGGGCCTCGTCGTACGGCAGCGGTTCGCGCCGGTGGCGGTACGGCTGCCGGACGGCAAGCGGGTCACCACGACCGCCGCCGGGTACGACGCGCAGGTCGACCAGGTCGCCCATGTCGCCTACAAGGGCGGCGACACCGCGGCGGCGCTGGCCCCCGGCAGCCTCGGCATGGACGCCACCTTCGCCGAGGACCACAAGGTGCGCCTGGGCAGCGTGCTCCCCGTCGAGTTCCAGGGCGGGAAGCGGGCCGAGATGACGGTGGCCGCCCTCACCGACCAGGACAGCGGCAGCGGCTTCGGCACCCAGGGCGGGCTGTTCTTCGGCATCGCCACGGTGGAGAAGTACGTCCCCGACGGCCAGGACTCGTCGCTGTACGTCAACCGGGCCCCGGGCACCGGCGCCGACCAGCTGCGCTCGCGGCTGGAGCGGACGCTGGCGCCGTATCCGCAGGTGCAGGTCCGCGACCAGGCCGACTACAAGAAGCTGGTGCACGACCAGATCGCCGTACTGCTCTACCTCGTCTACGCGCTGCTCGGGCTCGCGATCGTGATCGCGGTGCTCGGGGTGGTCAACACCCTGGCCCTGTCGGTCGTGGAGCGCACCCGGGAGATCGGGCTGCTGCGCGCCATCGGGCTGGCCCGGCGGCAGCTGCGCCGGATGATCCGGCTGGAGTCCGTGGTGATCGCGGTGTTCGGCGCGGTGCTGGGACTCGCCCTGGGCCTGGTGTGGGGCGTGTGCACCCAGCAGGTGCTGGCGCTCCAGGGCATGAAGGCGCTCGCCGTGCCGTGGGGCACGATCGTCGCGGTCGTGATCGGGTCGGCGGTCGTGGGCATCGTGGCCGCGCTGCTGCCGGCGTTGCGCGCGTCACGGATGAACGTGCTGGCGGCCATCGCGCACGAGTGACTGAAGTCGTCTTCGGCGGAGGAGAGTTCATGCCGCGTCCGTTCCGCTTCGGGGTCAACCTGCTCACGCCCGCCTCGGCCGGCGAGTGGCGCGCGAAGTGCCGGCGTGCCGAGGAACTCGGATACGACGTCATCCTCGTCCCCGACCACCTGGGCATGCCGGCGCCCTTCCCGGCGCTGGTCGCGGCTGCCGGGGCGACCGAACGGCCCCGGCTCGGCACGTTCGTGCTCAACGCGGGCTTCTGGAACCCCGTGCTGCTGGCCCGTGAGGTGGCGACGGCCGCCGCGCTGACCGGTGGCCGTCTCGAACTCGGCCTCGGCACCGGCTATGTGCAGGCGGAGCACGACCGGGCCGGGCTGCCGTTCGGCTCGCCGCGCGAGCGGGTGGACCATCTGCGGCGCACGGTCGAGGAGTTGCTGAAGTCGGACGGGGCCGGGGTGCCGCTGCTGATCGGCGGCAACGGCGACCGGATGCTGCGGCTGACCGCCGAGCACGCGGACATCGCGGCCTTCACCGGGGCCCGCCTGGTACCGGGGAGCACGGAGGGCCGCCTGGATCCGGTCACGGCCGAGGAACTCGACGAACGGGTGGCCCGCTACGGGGAGTTGGCGGCGACGCGCGCCGAAGCCGCCGAACGCAACCTGCTCGTCCAGATCGCGGCGGTCACCGACTCCCCCTTGTCCGCGCTCGGCCCCGTGCTGGAGCGGCGACCCGAGCTGACCCTGGAGCGGCTCCTCGCCCTGCCCACCGTCCTGGTCGGCACGCCGGAGGAGGTCGCCGGGCGGGTGCGAGGACTGCGCGACCGGTACGGGTTCTCGTATCTGACCGTCCTGGAGCCGTACATGGAGGCCTTCGCTCCGGTGCTGGCGGAGCTGGCGGTGCTGGCGGTGCCGTCCGCATAGTGGAAATCGCCGACGGGCGGGGACCGCCGTGATGTGATCACGGCATGACCGACCTGCGCATACGTGCTGCCACGTCCGGAGACCTCGACGCCGTGCTCGCCTTCTGGAAGACGGCGGCGGAGGGCACCAGCATCAGCGACGACCGCGGTGGCGTGGACCGTCTCCTCGCCACCGACCCCGAGGCCCTGCTCCTCGCCGAGCTGGACGGGGAACTCGTCGGCACGGTGATCGCCGGCTTCGACGGCTGGCGCTGCCATCTGTACCGGCTGGCGGTGCATCCCGGGCGGCGCCGCCGGGGCATCGGCTCGGCCCTGCTGACGGCGGCCGACGAGCGTTTCGTACGGCTGGGCGGACGGCGGGCGGACGCGATGGTGCTGCTCCGCAACGAGAGCGCACACCACGCCTGGCGGGCCGCCGGGTACCAGCCCGAGGAGCAGTGGCGGCGGTGGGTGAAGCCGCTGACGGACGGCGGCCACTGACGTCACTTTGCCGGTCCTTTACTATTGGGGGAGTCGTCGTCCTTCCTCGATGAAAGGTGTGTGAGCGTCCAGCCATGGGCGAGCCTCCCAGTCCTGTCCTCCGGCAACGCCGCGCGGTCCCGACCGCCCTGCCCGATCATGGGACGGAGGTGACCCGATGACCGAAGTGCTCCTCCTGCTGGTGGCGATCCTGCTGTCGCTCGCCTGCGGTGCCTTCGTCGCGGCCGAGTTCTCCCTGACCACGGTCGAGCGCGGCGAGCTGGAACGCGCCGTGGAGCGTGGCGAGCGCGGGGCGGCCGGCGCCCTCAAGGCCGTACGGAACCTGACGTTCCAGCTCTCCGGGGCGCAGCTCGGCATCACGGTCACCAACCTGGTGGTCGGCATGCTCGCCGAGCCCTCGATCGCGAAGCTGCTGGCCGGCCCGCTGGAGGCGGTGGGCATCGGGGCGTCGGCGGCGAGCTCGCTCGCGCTGGTGATCGGTACCGCGCTGTCCACGGTGTTCCTGATGGTCGTCGGCGAGCTCGTGCCCAAGAACTGGGCGATCTCCACACCGCTGGCCGTGGCCAAGCGGGTGGGCAACGCCCAGCGCTGGTTCAGCGCGGCCTTCCGGCCGTTCATCACGCATCTGAACAACACCGCGAACCGGCTGGTACGGCGGTTCGGCGTGGAGCCGGCCGAGGAGCTGGCCTCCGCGCGCGGGCCCCAGGAGCTGGCCGCGCTGGCCCGGCACTCCGCCAAGCAGGGCGCGCTGGAGGCGGACACCGCCGAGCTGTTCGTGCGCACGCTCAACCTCGCCGATCTCACGGCCGAGAACGTGATGACCCCGCGCGTCCAGGTCGTCGCCCTGGAGGTCCGGGCGACCTGCGAGGACGTGGCGAACGCGACCCGGGCGACCGGCCTGTCCCGCTTCCCGGTCTACGAGGACAGCCTGGACTCGGTCGTCGGCACCGCCCACATCAAGGACATCGTGGCCATGCCCGCCGAGGAACGGTCCCGGGTCCGGGTCGCCCAGGTGATGCGCGAGCCCCTGCTGGTCCCCGAGTCCCTCACCGTCGACCGTCTCCTGGACCGCCTCGGCGGCCGGCGCACGATGGCCGTCGTGATCGACGAGTACGGCGGTACGGCCGGGGTCGCCACCCTGGAGGACATCGTCGAGGAGGTCGTCGGCGAGGTCCGCGACGAGCACGACCCGCACGAGACGCCCGACCTCGCCCCCGCCGGTGCGGACACGACGGGCCGCGCGCTCTACACAGCGGACGGCGCGGCCCGCATGGACCAGCTCGCGCGCGTGGGCCTCCGGCCGCCCGAGGGCCCGTACGAGACGCTGGCCGGGCTGGTCGCGGCCGAGCTGGGCCGGATACCGGAGACCGGGGACGGTGTCGAGATCGCCGGCTGGCGGCTCGACGTGGTGGACGCGTCGGGGCGGCGGGCGGCCCGGGTGCTGCTGCACGCGCCGCTCGCCGGCGAGACGACGGAGCAGGAGGGGCAGCGGTGACCGCCGTACAGTTGCTGATCGGTTTCGCGACGCTGGTCGTGAACGCGTTCTTCGTCGGTGCCGAGTTCGCGCTGATCTCCGTGCGCCGATCCCAGATCGAGCCGCACGCGGAGGCCGGCGACCGGCGGGCCAGGAGCGTGCTGTGGGGCCTGGAGCACGTCTCCGCACTCCTGGCCGCCGCCCAGCTCGGCATCACGCTGTGCACGCTGGTGCTGGGCGTGGTCGCGGAGCCCGCGATCGCGCATCTCCTGGAGCCGGTGTTCCACGCGGTCGGCGTGCCCACGAGCGCGGGCCATGCCGTGTCCTTCGTGATCGCGCTGTCCGTCGCGACCTACCTGCACATGCTGCTCGGCGAGATGGTGCCGAAGAACGTGGCGCTGGCCGAGCCGGTGCGCAGCGCCCTGCTCCTCGGACCTCCCCTGGTCGCGCTGTCCCGGGCACTGCGCCCGGTGATCTTCACGATCAACACGTTCGCCAACACCCTGCTCAGGCTGCTCCGCGTGGAGACCAAGGACGAGGTCTCGGCGACCTTCACGGACGCCCAACTGGCCGAGATCGTCAAGGACGCCAGCGAGGCGGGCCTGATCGACGACCGGGCGCAGGAGCGGCTGCACGACGCCCTGGAGCTGGGCCGCCGGCCGGTGCAGGACGTGGTGGTACCGCTGGAACGCGTCGTCTACGCGCGCGTGGGCGTCACCCCGGAGGAGCTGGAGCGGCTGTCGGCGGAGTCCGGGTTCTCCCGGTTCCCGGTGGTGGACGAGGGTCGGCGGATCGTCGGCTATCTGCACGTCAAGGACGCGCTGGACGCCTCGCCCCGGGACGAGGCGTTCCGGCTGCGGGACATGCGGCCGATCGCCCGGGTACGGGAGGACACCCCGCTGGACGACGTGCTCACCGCGATGCGCGGCAGCCGTACCCACCTGGCCGGCGTGCGCGGCGACGACGGGCGGCTGGCAGGTCTGGTGACGATGGAGGACGTGCTGCGGGAGCTGTTCGGGCAGCACGCTTAGGCCTCCCCGGAGGAGGGGCCGTCGGAGAAGTCGCAGCCGGTGGGAGTGACCGACCGGCGGGTATGCGCCTCGGGATACCATCTGTGTCGCCATGCAGAAGAACCCGGTGCTTCCCGCACACTCCAGCCTGGTCGCGATCGGCGACTCCTTCACCGAGGGCATGTCGGACCTGCGGGCCGACGGCTCCTACCGGGGCTGGGCGGACCTCCTCGCCGCCCGGATGGCCGCCCGCACCCCCGGCTTCCGCTACGCCAACCTCGCGGTGCGCGGCAAGCTGATCGGGCAGATCGTCGAGGAGCAGGTGGACGTGGCGGTCGCGATGCGGCCCGACGTGATCACGCTGGTCGGCGGCCTCAACGACACGCTGCGCCCCAAGTGCGACATGGTCCGGGTCCGGGACTTGCTCACCGAGGCGGTGGAGCGGCTGGCCCCGGCCTGCGGGCAGCTGGTGCTGATGCGCAGCCCGGGCCGCAACGGTCCGGTCCTGGAGCGGTTCCGCCCCCGCATGGAGGCGCTGTTCGAGATCATCGAGCAGCTCGCCGGGCAGCACGGCGCGCTGGTGGTCGACCTGTACGGCGCGCCCTCGCTGGCCGACCCGCGGATGTGGGACGTGGACCGGCTGCACCTGACGGACGAGGGGCACCGCCGGGTCGCCGAGGCGGTCTGGCAGATCCTCGGGTACGAGGCCGAGGACCCCGGGTGGCGGACACCGCTGCCGGCCACCCCGCCGCCCGGCTGGGCCGCGCGCCGGATCGAGGACGCCCGCTTCACCAAGCAGTACCTGCTGCCGTGGATAGGCCGCCGTCTGACCGGCCGCTCCTCGGGCGACGGCCGCGCGCCGAAGCGGCCGGAGCTGCTGCCGTACGAGGCATAGGGGCGCGGGACGGTTCCCGGCTCAGTGCTGGGGGCTGTCCCCGAAGGCCGTCACCGTGAGGAAGCGGATCGGCAGGGCGACGAGGCGTTCGGGGCCGTGCGGGGCCTCGCCGTCGAACTGGAGGGCGTCGCCGGGGCGCAGGGTGTAGCTGGCCTTGCCGTGGCCGTAGACCATCTCGCCCTCCAGCATGTAGAGCAGCTCGGTGCCGCCGTGCTGGAAGAGCGGGAAGACCTCGCTCTGCTCGGTGAGGGTGACCAGCAGGGCGTCCATCCGCTTGTGGGCGCCCCGCAGCGAGCCCAGCTGGGCGTACTCGTGGCCGACGCGGCTGCCGCGCCGGACGATCCGGGCGCCGTGGCCGGCCGGCACGAAGACCGCCTCCCGGTCGTCGTCCATGCCCCGGAACAGGGCGGTGACGGGGACGTCGAGGCCGCGGGCGAGGCGGGAGAGGGTGGTGAGGCTGCACGCCGTCTGGGCGTTCTCGATCTTCGACAGCATGGCCTTGGAGATCCCGACGCGCTGCGCCATCTCCCCGACCGAGACCCCCGCCGCCTGCCGGTACTCACGGGTCCGGACCGCGATGATCCGCTCCAGTGCCTTGTCGTCGAAATCGTCGCTTGCGTCGCTGTCGCCGTCGTCGCCGTCTGTGTGCTGCTCGGTCACCGGCGCATCCTAGCCCGCACGTTCGAGCCGGAACCGCGACTGGGGCTCGGCCCGGCCGGTCGCCAGGTCGGCCGCCATCGCCCCGATGAGCGGGGCGAACTTCGCGCCGTGCCCGGAGCACGGCGAGACGATCACGAACGGCCCGCGCCGGTCCAGGACGAAGTCCTCGTCGGGGGTGCTGGTGTAGAGGCAGGTCGCCTCGGCGACCGGGGCGGGGTCGAGCCCCGGCAGCCGGTCACGCACGAAGCCGCTCACCCGGCTCCGGGACGCGGGGTCGACCACCCCGCTGCGCGTACCGGCCGTCGTGGGCGTGCCCCGGTCGTGCTCGGCCACCTTCATCGCCGGCTGGAAGCCCCCGTCGCTGCCCGACGGCAGCCCGAAGACCTGCAGGTCCGCGTCCTTGGTGACCAGGATCGGCCAGCGCTCGCCCGGGTCCCGCTGCCGGAAGTGGAAGACCTGTTGCTGGGTGACCGTCAACGGCGGCAGCGCGAGGGGCAGTTCGAGTTCGGGCAGCCAGGCGCCGGCCGCGATCACCACGGTGTCGGCGAAGCGTTCCCGGCCGTCGTCGGTACGCAGCAGCACCGCGCCGCCCGCGACCGCCTCCAGGCCCACGGCACGCACCCCGATCACCGCGTCCGCCCCGTGGTCCACCGCCCCGCGCACACAGGCGGCGACGGTCTCGTCCGCGTCCAGCACCCCCGCGCCCGGGTGGTACAGCGCCGGGCCGGTGAACCGGATCGACGGCCATCGCTCCCGGGCGGCCTCGGCGCCGAGGAGTTCGTACGGCACTCCGGCCGCCGCAAGGACCTCGGCGAGGCCCTCCGGGTCCCGCCCCTCCCCCAGGTCGAGCCCACCGGTCGTACGCAGCAGGGGAGTCGAGGTGTCCTCCTCCAGCACCCGCCACTCCTCCAATGCCCGCCCGGTCAGGCGGACGTAGAAGGGGTCGGCGTAGGCGTGCCGGAAGATGCGCGAACTGCCGTGGGAACTGCCCCGCTTGTGCCCGATGTCGTACGCCTCGATCAGGGTGACCGGGTGACCGCGCCGGGCGAGCTGCCAGGCGGTGGCCGCACCCATGAGCCCGGCGCCGACGACCGCGATCACAGCCCGGTCCCCGGGATCCAGTCCGTGCCCGCCAGCGGGACCCGGGCCATGGCGGCGGACTCGATGGTGAGCGCGACCAGGTCCTCGGGTTCGAGGTGCAGCAGGTGGGCCTTGCCGCAGGCGCGGGCCAGGGTCTGGGCCTCCATGGTCATCACCCGCAGGAAGTTGGCGAGCCGTCGGCCGCCCTCGACCGGGTCGAGCCGGGCGACGAGCTCCGGGTCCTGGGTGGAGATGCCGGCCGGGTCGCGGCCGTCCTGGTAGTCGTCGAAGTAGCCCGCCGCAGACCCCAGCCGCCGGTACTCCTCCTCGTACCGGGGGTGGTTGTCGCCGAGCGCGATGAGCGCCGCCGTACCGATGGCGACCGCGTCCGCCCCCAGCGCCAGCGCCTTGGCCATGTCGGCGCCGGAGCGGATGCCGCCCGACACCACCAGCTGGACCTCCCGGTGCACGCCCAGCTCCTGCAGCGCCCGCACCGCCTGGGGCAGGGCGGCGAGCGTCGGGATGCCGACGTGCTCGATGAAGACGTCCTGGGTGGCCGCCGTACCGCCCTGCATGCCGTCGACCACCACGACGTCGGCGCCCGCGTGCACGGCCAGCTTCACGTCGTAGTACGTCCGGGTCGCGCCGACCTTCACATAGACCGGCTTCTCCCAGTCGGTGATCTCGCGCAGTTCGAGGATCTTGATGGCGAGGTCGTCGGGCCCGGTCCAGTCGGGATGCCGGCACGCGCTCCTCTGATCGATCCCGACCGGCAACGTCCGCATCCCCGCCACCCGTTCGGTGACCTTCTGCCCGAGCAGCATCCCCCCGCCACCGGGCTTCGCTCCCTGCCCCAGAACCACCTCGATGGCGTCGGCGGCCCGCAGGTCATCGGGGTTCATGCCGTACCGGGACGGCAGGTACTGGTACACGAGGTGCTTGGAGTGCCCGCGCTCCTCGGGCGTCATCCCACCGTCCCCCGTGGTCGTCGACGTACCGACCTCGCTCGCCCCCCGCCCCAGCGCCTCCTTGGCCTGCGCGGAGAGCGCCCCGAAGCTCATGCCGGCGACGGTGACGGGCGTGGCGAGCCGCAACGGGTTCTTGGCGTGCCGCGCACCGAGCACGACGTCCGTGTCACACCGCTCCCGGTAACCCTCCAGCGGATAACGGGACATGGAGGCACCGAGCAGCAGCAGATCGTCGAAGTGCGGCAGCCTGCGCTTGGCCCCCCACCCCCGGATGTCATAGATCCCGGTGTCGGCGGCACGCTGGATGGCATGGATGGTGGCTCGATCAAAAGTGGCGGACTCACGCAGGCCATGGGATGCGGGTTCCAAGGTTCAGCTCCTTTGAGTACGGCGAGTTGTGTCTTTAGGGGCGCGAGGAACTGCGCGACCAGCCCCCACCGGCCCGCAGCCGACAACGGCGCTAGTACGCACCCGAGTTGTCGATCTTGAAGTGATACAACTCCCTCGCCGAGCCGTACCGGCGAAACTCCCCCGGCTCCTCCTCCCGCTCCGCCGCCTTCAACAACTCACCCAACTCGGCGAGATGCTCACCCCGCATCTCCTTCTCCACACAGTCCGCGCCCAGCGACCTCACCGCCCCCCGCACATAGATCCGCGCCTCGTACAGCGAGTCCCCCAGCGCCTCCCCCGCGTCCCCGCAGACGACCAACCGCCCGGCCTGCCCCATGAACGCACTCATGTGACCGACGTTTCCGCCGACCACGATGTCCACGCCCTTCATGGAGATCCCGCACCGGGCCGACGCGTCCCCGTCGATCACCAGCAGCCCCCCATGGGCCGTGGCCCCCGCCGACTGGGAGGCGCTCCCCCGCACCCGGACCGTCCCCGACATCATGTTCTCGGCGACTCCGGTCCCGGCGTTGCCGTGCACGGTGACCGTGGCGTGCTGGTTCATGCCGGCGCAGTAGTAGCCGACGTGGCCCTCGATGTCGACGGTGAGCGGTTCCCGGATGCCGCAGGCGACGGCGTGCGCGCCGCGTGGGTTCAGCACCCGCCAGTCGTCGGCCCCGGCCGCGTGCAACGCCCCGTTGAGCTCGCGCACCGGCGTCGTCGCCAGGTCGATCAGCGTCGCCATACGTACACCTCTTCCGGCTCGGGTTCGAAGATGCGGGCGTTCTCGATGCCCGGCAGGACGTCCAGCGCCCGGTACTCGGAGGCCATCGCCACCCAGTCGGCGGTCTCGGCGACCAGCGCCGGTTTGCAGGCGATGGCGTCCCGGACCACCGCGAAGGAGTCGCCGGTGGACACCAGCAACGTGTAGAAGCCGTCGAAGCGTTCGCACAGCAGCTTCAGCGCCTTCTCCAGGTCGGCGCCCTGGGCGAGGTGGTGCGCGACGAACCGGGCGCCGACCTCGGAGTCGTTCTCGCTGTCGAACTCGACGCCCTGGGCGCGCAGTTCCCGGCGGATGGTGGCGTGGTTGGCGAAGGAGCCGTTGTGCACCAGGCACTGGCCCGGTCCCACGGAGAAGGGGTGGGCGCCCTCGGGGGTGACCGCCGACTCGGTGGCCATCCGGGTGTGTCCGACGCCCTGCCAGCCGGTGACGCCGGCGAGCCCGAAGGACTTGGCCAACTCGACCGGTTTCCCGGTGCCCTTGAGCACGGCGCAGCCCTCGCCGGAGCCGATCACCCGGGCATGGGGCAGGAGTTCGGCCAGCCGGGCGGGCTCCGCGTGGACGACGGTCGTGGCGTCGGCGTCGTAGGCCACCGCGCCCGGCAGTACCGTCTCGACCTCGGCGACCGAGGTGCCGAGCAGGGAGACCACGCTCTGCCCGGGCGGGGACAGCCGTGGGTCGCCGTAGACGGCGACGCCCGCCGAGTCCGGTCCCCGTTCGACGACCTGTCCCAGCATCGCGGCGAGCAGTTCGCCGAGCCGGGGTTCGAGGGCGGGCTCCCGCAGATGGAGCCCGACGATTCCGCACATACCGAGTCCCTTCAGAAGGCGGTGAGGTAGCGGTCCAGCTCCCAGGGGCCGACCGTGGAGTGCCAGTCGAAGAACTCCTCGCGCTTGAGGTCGGCGAAGTACCGGCTCACGCCCGGCCCTGCGGCGTCGAGGGTGCCGCTGATGACGTCGTCGGACTGGAGGGCCTCGACGGCGTGCAGCAGGGTCGGCGGGAGTTCCGGCCCCTTGCCCCCGGCGCCCGGCTCGCCCGGGTCGAGGCCGCGTTCGATGCCGTCGAGTCCGGCGGCCAGCGCACCGGCGGCGGCGAGGTAGGGGTTGGCGGCGCCGTCACCGCCGCGCAGTTCGACGCGGTTGCCGTCGGGGACGCGCACGAAGTGGGTGCGGTCGTTGCCGCCGTAGCCCGCGACCCGGGGCGACCAGGTGGCGCCGGAGCGGGTGGAGACGGCGCCGGTGCGCTTGTAGGAGTTGACGGTGGGCGCGATGACGGCCTGGAGGGCGCGGGCGTGCTCGACGATCCCGGCGACGAAGGAGTAGGCGAGCGGGGAGAGGCCGAGGCCGCGGGTGTCCGCCGGGTCGGGGAAGGCGGGTTCGCCGTCCCGCCACAGCGACAGGTGCAGGTGCATGCCGGTGCCGGTGCGGTCGGTGAACGGCTTCGGCATGAACGTGGCGGTCATGCCGCGCTGTTCGGCGAGGACCGACACCAGGTAGCGCATGGTGATGACCCGGTCGGCGGTGGTGAGGGCGTCGGCGTAGCGGAAGTTCTGCTCGAACTGGCCGTTGCCGTCCTCGTGGTCGTTGGCGTAGTTGCCCCAGCCGAGGCTGTTCATCGCGGTGGAGACGGCGGTGAGGTGGTCGTACATCCGGGTCAGGCCGCGGGCGTCGTAACAGGGTTGCGAGGCGGTGTCCCTGGCGTCGGCGACGCTGAGGACGCCGTGTTCGTCGCGGTTGACCAGGAAGTACTCGACCTCGGCGCCCACGGCCAGGGAGAGTCCCCGGGCGGCGGCCCGCTCAAGGAGCGAGCGCAGGATGACGCGCGGGGCGTACGGCCAGGGTTCCCCCTCGACATACGGGTCGCAGTGGACGAGCGCGAGGCCGGGTTTGACGAAGGGGAGCGGGGTGTACGAGGAGGCATCGGGCCGGGCGACGACGTCCGGGTCGCTGGGCTGCTGGCCGAGCGCGCCGGCCGCGTATCCGGCGAAGCCGACGCCCTCGTCCCGGAGTTCCTCGACGGCCTGGGCGGGGACGAGCTTGGCGCACGGCTTGCCGGTCAGGTCGACGAAGACGGCGAGCACGAACTCGATGCCGTCGTCCCGGACCAGTGCGGCGAGGTCGGTCGTCATGGGGGCCTCCCGGGAGGTGTCCACTGACATGAATCACTGTTGCACACCAGTAGACAGGCGGTGCGTTACGGCGGGATTTCCGCCCGGGAAGTTCCCCGTAATCCGAAGGGCCGGTCACCGCCTCCGAGGAGGGGTGACCGGCCCTGAGGAGCCGTCAGGAGAGGTCGGCGGCGGCCTTGTCGGCGACGAGGGCCGGTGTCGGCCCGCCGTCGGCGATCCACAGCGGCTTCAGCCGGTACGTCAGCAGGTAGAGGACCGTGCCCGCGCCCGCCGCGACGAACATGCTCAGGTCGCCGGCGCCGGGGAAGGCCTTCGAGAACGGCCCGGTGTAGAAGCTGGACTGCCAGAACGGCACCGACGCGGCGACCCCGCCCGCCCAGGCGACGAACCCCCAGTCCAGGATCCGGCGGCGGTCGTAGAGTTCGGCGATCCGGGACGGGTCGGAGCGACCGCCCAGATAGAAGTCGAGCAGCAGCACGGCCGCGAACGGGGCGATGAAATAAGCGGTGAGATTGAGGAAGACCTTGAACTTGTCCTCCGTGCCCGACTCGCCCCACAGGCTGATCGCGTAGGCCAGCAGGCAGATCGCGGTGACCGCCTGGCTGCGGCTGACCGGGACCTTCAGGGTCTGGACGGAGATCGCGCCGCCGTAGACGTTGAGGAAGTTCTGGGCGAGCGCGGACAGGCCGACGGCGATCAGGGCCGGGACGGCGAACGGGCCCGCCAGTTCGTGCAGCGCGGTGATGGAGTCGGAGCTGGTGGCGCTGCCGCCGACGACCACGCCGAGGATGCCCAGCCAGCAGATGGTGACGAAGTTGCCGAGCCCGGTGTACCAGGCGGTGCGGGTGACGACCTCGGGGGTGTCGGGGAGGTAGCGCGAGTAGTCGGAGGCGAAGGGGGCCCAGGCGACCAGGAAGGAGAGGAACCAGCCGCCGAAGGTGATCCAGCCGCCGGTGGCGCCGATGTATCCGGAGGCGTGCGGGTCGGAGTGGAAGAAGCTGCCGCCGCGCACCACGGCGACCACGGTGATCAGCAGGAACAGCGGGGTCAGGACGTAGGTGAGCACCCGCTGGAGGTAGTTGATCATGTTGTAGCCGTAGATCGACACCACCAGCTCGGCCGCCGTGAGCACGGCCGCGCACAGCCAGAACGGCAGATGCGTCAGCTCGGCGAACGCCTTGCCGCCGAGGATCACGGTGACCGAGGCCCAGCCGATCCCCGCGAAGACGTTGATGTACGCCACCGGCAGGAAGTTGCCGAAGAAGCCCAGCGGGCCGCGGGCCTGGATCTGCTGCGGCACCCCGAGCCGTACGCCCATCCGGGACATCACGGCCATCAGCAGGGAGCCCAGCGCCGCGCCGATCACGATGGCCGTCGCCGCGGCGCCGAAGCTCAGCCCGAACCAGGCCGCGCTGAAGCCGAGCAGGATGATCGGGAAGTTGAGGCCGGCCGCGAACCAGACGAAGAACTGCGAACTGGGCCTGCCGTGGCGCTCGTTGTCGGGAATGTGGTCGACGCCGAAGGGCTCGACCTTGGTGACCGCGCTGCCGTAGACCGGCGCCGGTGTTCCTTCTGTCATGCGGTGCTCCTGCTCTTGCTACGGGAGGAAGGTCACCACGGCAGCGGCGCCGTGTGCGAGATGTCGAAGAATCCGCCGCCGCTGTAGACCAGCGGGGCGAGGTCGTCGTGGCGGGCGGAGACCACCCGGCCGGTGAACACGGTGTGGCTGCCGGCCTCCAGGCGTTCCCCGATCTCCACCTCCAGCTGGGCGCAGGAGCCGTCGATCAACGGGGCGCCGAAGTCGCCGGGCGTCCAGGAGATCCGGGCGAACTTGTCGTCGCCCTTGGCGGCGAAGGTCTTCGCGACGTCGAGCTGGTCGGCGGCGAGGATGCTGATGCCGAGGTGGCTCGCCCGGTGCAGGGCGGGGTGCGTGGCGGAGCTGTGCTGGACGCAGACCAGCACCATCGGCGGGTCGAGGGAGATGCTGGAGAAGGCGTTGCAGGCCAGCCCGCGGGGGGTGCCGTCGTCGTCCGTGGTGACCACGGTGACGCCGGTGATGAACTTGCGGTGCACCCCGCGCACCAGGTCCGGGTCGACGGCGGCCTGCTGCGCGGTGGTGATGATCCCGAGCGCTTCGAGGAGCTGCCGGGAGTCGAAGGTCACCCACTCCTCGGCCACGGCCGGTCCTTCGAAGCGGGCGAAGGTGGCGCCCGAGACCTCGACGGGTTTGCCGGTGGGCGGCACCCCGAGGAAGGCGCCGGTGTGGCGCCCGGTGCTGCGCCAGCGGACCGCCACCCGGTCGCCGTCCTCGACGACGTCCTCGATCTCGGTGCGCAGATCGGGGAACGCCTCCCGCACCGCGCGGACGGAGTCCTTGAACTGGTCGCGGTTCTGGGTGGCGCCGGCGGGGCCGCGGCGACGGACGTAGGAGGGGCTGAGCAGGTCGTCCAGGGCGTCGACCCGCCCGTGGTCCCAGGCGGCCCGCCAGGCGGAGCGGAGGAGGGAGGTGCGGTCAAGAGTGTGGGTCATGGCGGTCCCATCGGTCAGCTCTTGTATGGCAGAGGACGGTAAGTACGCCGCACAACCGTGTCAACACCCTCGACACAAAAGCTCCATCCACCCTGGTAGGCGCGTCAAATACACAGGTCATGGTTGTTTCGGCGAGGTGAACCCTTGACGGGCCCGATCCACCCTCCTAGCCTCGCTTGCATGGCACAGCCGAAGTGGAAAGGACACTTGATGCGGTTCTCGATATTCCACAACCTCGGAGCGCCCGGCCGGCTCGGCGAGTACGCCCAAGTCATGGACGAGGCACGCGAGTTCGCCGTAGCGGCCGAAGAGGCGGGGTTCTGGTCCACCTGGTACACGGAGCACCACTTCGGCCACGAGGCCATCGAGATCACTCCGAACCCGGTTCTCATGGGCGCCGACATCGCGGCCCGCACCTCGCGTATCCGGATCGGCCAGGCGGCCTCCATCGCCACCTTCTGGCATCCGCTGCGCCTGGCCGAGGACATCGCGATGCTCGACCAGCTCTCCGGCGGGCGCGTCGAGGTCGGCCTCGGCCGGGGCCTGTACGGCCGCGAGGCCCTGAACCTCAACGCGCTCGCCGACCCGCGCGACCAGGAGCAGAACCGGGCGCTGTACGACGAGACGGTGGAGATCCTGCGCAAGGCGTGGAGCGGCGAGTTCTTCGTGCACCAGGGCCGCTTCTACGAGTTCCCGGCCCCCGGGGTGAAGTGGAACCACCCGCTCTCCCCCGCCACGGACGACTACACCACCGATGGCGTGATCACGAAGATGCAGGTCACCCCGTTCCCGCTGCAACGCCCGCACCCGCCGCTCTGGCAGGTCATCGACAGCCCCCGTTCCATCCAGGCCGCCGCGGCCGACGGCGTCCAGGGCATGTTCTGGCTGCCGCCGGTCTCCGCCCTGAAGGAACGTTTCGAGCTGTACCGCACCACGGCCAGCCTGGCGTCGGGCCGGGAGTACGCGCTCGGCGAGGGCATCGGCCTGGTCCGTGACGTGTACGTCGCCGACACCATGGAGCAGGCCCGCGCCGACTTCGAGGAGGCGCTGATGACGACGTACCGCTGGATCATGCACTGGCGGGGCCTGGCCAACCTGATGGAGGCCGACGAGGAGCTCACCGACGCGCACCAGCTGTCGTACGACTTCCTGCACGGCCGCAACCTGCTGGTCGGCACCCCCGAGTACGTCGCGGAGAAGATCGCCGAACTCCGCGACGAGGTCGGTCTTGAGCACCTGCTCCTGTGGACCACGCACCCAGGTCTGGAGCACCGCAAGGCGATGCGCAGCCTGGAGCTGTTCGCGGACAAGGTCATGCCGGAGTTCACCGCATGACGGACATCCGCAAGGTCGTGACCGTCGTCGACGAGGTGCTGCTGGAACTGGGCCGCCCGGTGGCCGCTCCGGTACGGCGGGTCGCGGTCGCCGCGGTGATCCGCAACCCGTGGGCCGGGCGCGGCTTCGTGGCCGACCTCCAGCCCGAGGTGGAGTCGGTGGCACCCGAGTTGGCGCAGATCCTCACCGGCAGGCTGATCGCGGAACTCGGCGGCGCCGACCGTGTGGAGGCCTTCGGGAAGGCGGCCGTGGTCGGGCTCGACGGCGAGGTCGAGCACGGCGGAGCGCTCATCCACACCCCGTACTTCGGCAACGTCCTGCGGGAGCTGACGGAGGGCACCTCCATCATCGTCTTCAACGACGACCGGCTGCCGGCGGGCGAACCGCTGACCGTGCCGCTGTGGCACAAGACGGCCGCCGCGACCCGCTCGCACTACCAGACCGTGCAGATCAGGGTCCCCGACGCGCCCCGCCCCGACGAGATCGTGGTGATCGCCGCCGCCGCGTCCGGACCCCGCCCCAACGCCCGTATCGGGGACCGCCGTACCGACCCCGTGGTCCGCCTCGCCGACCTGGAGAAACTGGAGAGCGCCCGATGAACGTCCGGAAGATCATCACGTACACGGAGGACATCCACACCGAGGGCGGCCGACCCGTCGACCCGCCCGCCCGTACGGCGGTGGTGCTCGCGGTGATCGAGAACCCGTGGGCGGGCCAGGGCTTCGTGGCCGACCTGCTGCCGGGCATCGACGAAGTCGCCCCGCAGCTCGGCGAGTTGCTGGCACCCCGGGTGGTCGCCGCACTCGGCGCGCCGGTGGAGGCGTACGGCAAGGCGGCGATCGTGGGCCTGGACGGGGAGATCGAGCACGGCTCGGGCCTGATCCACACGCTGAAGTTCGGCGACCACTTCCGCAAGGCGGCCGACGCGACCACCCTGCTGCCCGCGGTGGAGAAGCGGGCGGCGGCCGGCACGGTCTTCGACATCCCGCTCAAGCACGTCACCGACGCGACGATCCGCTCCCACCACCAGAGCATCGAGGTCCGGGTCCCGGACGGCCCCCGCGCCGACGAGATCGTCATCGGCCTCGCGGCGGCGGCCCAGGGCAGGCCCCAGGCGCGGCTGGCCCCGCTGGCCACGGAACAGTGACATGACGGCGGCGCCCTTGAGCCACGAGGTCCACGGCTCCGGTACGGATCTCGTGCTGCTGCACGGTGTCGGCCTCGACCGGAGCATGTGGGCACGCTGTCTGCCGTCACTGGCGGCACGGCACCGGGTGACCCTGGTCGACCTGCGCGGGCACGGCGACTCCCCACCGGCGGCTCCCGGTGTGTCGCTGGCGGAGCTGGCCGAGGACGTGGCCGAACTCCTGGACGGACCGACCCATCTGGTGGGCTTCTCGCTGGGCGCCCTGGTGGCTCAACAACTGGCCGTAACACGCCCCGAGTTGACGGCCACCCTCACCCTGGTCAGCTCGGTCGCCGGGCGGTCGGAGGAGGAGCGGACGGCGGTGGCCGGGAGGCGGGAGCGGGCACGGGCGGACTTCGAGGGGTCGGCGCGGGCCGCCGTCGAACGCTGGTTCTCCCCGCAATGGCGGTCGCGTGCGCCGGAGTCGGCGGACCGGGTGCTCGCCACACTGCTGGCGAACGACCGGACTTCGTACCTGGCCTGCTACGACGTGTTCGCGACGGCGGACATGGGGCTGTGGCCCCTCCTGCCGGACATCGCCGCTCCGACCCTGGCGGTGACGGGTGCGGACGATCCCGGATCGACCCCGGAGATGACCCGCAGGCTGGCCGACCGAATTCCAGGTGCCCACGCGGAAGTCCTTCCCGGAGCACGCCATCTGCTGCCACTGGAACGCCCTGAGGAGCTGACCGAGGTGATCCTGAAACACACGGCACCCTGGGCGCCCCTCTAGGGGCGCGGGGAACTGCGCGATCAACCACGATTCACCCGCAGCCGAGGAGCGACCTCAATGACCCCACTCCCCCGCCACGACCACTACATCGCCGGAGAATGGACCGCACCGACCTCCGGCGAGTACTTCCCCAGCCTCAACCCCACCACGGCCCAGCCCTGGTACGAGGCCGCGAACGGCACCGCCGAAGACGTCGACCGCGCCGTCCGCGCCGCCCGCACCGCCTTCGAGGACCCCCGCTGGCGCGACCTCAGCCAGACCCGCCGGGGCCGCCTGCTGCGCGACCTCGCCGACCTCATCGGCGAGCACGCCGAAGAACTCGCCCGCACCGAAACCCTCGACAACGGCAAGCTCCTGCGCGAGATGCGCGCCCAACTCGCCGGTCTCCCCGAGTACTTCCACTACTACGCCGGCCTGGCCGACAAGATCCACGGCGAGGTCGTCCCCGGCGCGAGCCGCGACCTGCTCAACTACACACTGCGCGAACCCGTCGGCGTGGTCGGCGCGATCACCCCCTGGAACTCCCCCCTCCTCCTCACCGCGACCAAGCTCGCCCCGGCCCTCGCCGCAGGCAACACCGTGGTCGTCAAGCCGTCCGAGCACACCTCGGCCTCCCTCCTCGCCCTCGCCCCGCTCTTCGAGGAGGCCGGCTTCCCGCCGGGTGTCGTCAACGTGGTCACCGGCTTCGGCCCGACCGCCGGCGGCCCCCTCACCGAGCACCCGGACGTCGCCAAGGTGACCTTCACCGGTTCCACCGAGACCGGCCGCCGTATCGCCCGCACCTGCGCCGACCGTTTCGTCCGCTGCACGCTCGAACTCGGCGGGAAGTCACCGAACATCGTCTTCCCGGACGCCGACCTGGCGTCGGCGTCGATGGGCGTGATCGCGGGGATCTTCGCGGCGGCGGGCCAGACCTGTGTGGCCGGCAGCCGGGTTCTGGTGCACAGGGACGTGTACGACGAGGTCCTGGAACGCGTCACCGCGCGCGCCGCCACCATCCGGATCGGCGACCCGCTGGAGGACTCCACCGAACTCGGCCCGCTGGCCCTCGCCGACCAGCTGGCCAAGGTCGAGTCGTACGTCGCACTCGGGCTGGCCGAGGGCGGCAAGGTGGTCTGCGGCGGGGCCCGGCCCGACACCGGCCTCGACGGCTGGTTCTACTCCCCCACGGTCTTCACCGGCACGGACAACGCGATGCGGATCTGCCGGGAGGAGATCTTCGGCCCGGTCGCCACCTTCATGCCGTTCGCGTCCGAGGAGGAGGCCCTGGCCATCGCCAACGACTCGGCGTACGGCCTGGCCGCGGGCGTGTGGACCCGGGACGTGAACCGGGTGCACCGGATGGCGGCGCGGCTGGAGGCGGGCACCGTGTGGGCCAACACCTACCGGTCGATGTCGCCGATGTCCCCGCGGTCCGGCTTCAAGAGCAGCGGCACGGGTGTCGAGCACGGCACGGAGGTGATCCGGGAGTACACGCGGCTGAAGAGCGTGTGGGTCAACACGAGCGAGGAACCGGCCGGTGATCCGTTCATCCTGCGGTCATGAACGACCCTTGTATGGCAGAGCGACCGACATCACCCCGGCCTGTTGACGACTCCCGACGACCCCGACTACGTTCACGTACCATGCAAGAACCCAGTGGCCGGGCGCGGAAGCCGCTCCAGCAGACGAGCATGCAGGCGCGCGTCGCCGAGGAGCTACGGCAGATGATCATCACCGGTGAGCTGCCGCCGCGCTCCAGCCTGTCCGAGATGGCGCTGTCGGAGACCTTCGGGGTCAGCCGTACCCCCATCCGCGAGGCCCTGAAGCAGTTGCAGATCGAGGGCCTGGTGGAGGTACGGCCGCGGGTCGGCACGTTCGTCGCGGTGCCCTCGCGGCGCGAGATCACCGAGCTGTTCCAGATGAAGGAGCTGCTGGAGGGCGCCGCGGCCCGGCTGCTCGCCTTCCGGGGCAACGTGCCCGAGGTGGCCCGGCTGCGGGACAACATGCGCGAGGCCGACGAGGCGGTGCGGGCGGGTGACGCCGAGGGGTACGGGCGGCTGGTGCACGAGTTCCACGACCTGATCGTTGTCGGCGCCGACAACACCAAGCTGGAGGCGCACTACCGCACCCTCATGAACCAGCTCGCGTACGCCCGTCTCGTCCGCACCTCGCTGGCCCAGCCGGGCCGCCTGACCGAGTCCGACCACGAGCACCACCGGGTGCTGGACCTCGTCCTCGCCAAGGACGGCGACGGTGCCGAACGGGTCATGCGCGAGCACGTCCGCCGCAGCCATCAGGCACTGCTGGCGGGAATGGACGAACGGGAGCAGGCGGAGCAGCAGAAGGGGGACCCGGGCCGGGCCGGTTCCCCGCGGTGACGGTCCCGCCCCGGCCTCACCTGCGCGTCTGCTCCGTGGACGCTCCGGAGGCGCTGCCGGGCGCCGGGTAAACTCCGTGCACGTGACTTCAGCCGCGCCCGCCAAGCCCCGTATCCCGAACGTCCTCGCCGGACGCTACGCCTCCGCCGAGCTCGCCACGCTCTGGTCGCCCGAGCAGAAGGTGAAACTGGAGCGGCAGCTCTGGCTCGCCGTGCTGCGGGCCCAGAAGGACCTCGGGATCGAGGTGCCGGACGCGGCGATCGCCGACTACGAGCGGGTTCTCGACACCGTCGACCTGGCCTCCATCGCCGAGCGCGAGAAGGTCACCCGGCACGACGTGAAGGCGCGGATCGAGGAGTTCAACGCCCTCGCCGGCCACGAGCACGTGCACAAGGGCATGACCTCCCGTGACCTGACGGAGAACGTCGAGCAGCTCCAGATCCGGCTCTCGCTGGAGCTGATGCGGGACCGTACGACGGCGGTCCTGGCCCGCCTGGGCAGGCTGGCCGGCGAGTACGCCGAGCTGGTCATGGCCGGCCGCTCGCACAACGTGGCCGCGCAGGCCACCACCCTCGGCAAGCGTTTCGCGACCGCCGCGGACGAGCTGCTGGTGGCGTACGGCCGCGTCGAGGAGCTGCTCGGCCGCTACCCGCTGCGCGGCATCAAGGGCCCGGTGGGCACCGCCCAGGACATGCTGGACCTGCTGGGCGGGGACGCGGCGAAGCTGGCCGAGCTGGAGGACCGGATCGCCGGCCACCTCGGCTTCTCGCAGGCGTTCACCTCGGTCGGCCAGGTGTATCCGCGCTCCCTGGACTACGAGGTCGTCACCGCGCTCGTACAGCTGGCCGCCGCCCCCTCCTCCCTGGCCAAGACGATCCGGCTGATGGCCGGGCACGAGCTGGTCACCGAGGGCTTCAAGCCGGGCCAGGTCGGCTCCTCGGCGATGCCGCACAAGATGAACACGCGGTCCTGCGAGCGCGTCAACGGTCTGATGGTGATCCTGCGCGGTTACGCCTCGATGACCGGCGAGCTGGCGGGCGACCAGTGGAACGAGGGCGACGTGTCCTGCTCGGTGGTGCGCCGGGTGGCCCTGCCGGACGCCTTCTTCGCGCTCGACGGCCTCCTGGAGACCTTCCTGACGGTCCTCGACGAGTTCGGCGCCTTCCCGGCCGTCGTCGCTCGGGAGCTGGACCGCTACCTCCCCTTCCTCGCCACCACCAAGGTGCTGATGGGCGCGGTGCGCGCGGGTGTCGGCCGTGAGGTCGCGCACGAGGCGATCAAGGAGAACGCCGTCGCCACCGCGCTCGCGATGCGCGAGCAGGGCGCCGAGCGCAACGACCTGCTCGACAAGCTCGCCGCCGACGAGCGGCTGCCGCTGGACCACGAGCAGCTCACCGCCCTGATGGCCGACAAGCTGTCCTTCACGGGTGCGGCGTCCGCCCAGGTCGGTGTCGTCGTCGGCCGGATCGAGGAGATCGTCAAGCAGCACCCCGAGGCCGCCGGTTACACCCCCGGAGCAATCCTCTGACCGGCCGTTCCCCCCGCTTCACCGCGGCGGACCTGGAGGCCGCCCGCGACCGTCTCGTCCCGGACGTGCTCGCGGACGGCCTGCACGTCCTGTTCTGCGGCATCAACCCCGGCCTGATGACGGCTGCCACGGGCCACCACTTCGCCCGCCCCGGCAACCGCTTCTGGCCGGTCCTGCACCTGTCCGGCTTCACCCCGAGGCTGCTGAAGCCCGCGGAACAGGACGAGTTGCTGTCGTACGGGCTCGGCATCACGAACGTGGTGGCGCGGGCGACCGCGCGGGCCGACGAGCTGACGGCGTCGGAGTACACGGAGGGCGGACGCCTGCTGACCGCGAAGGTGACGCGGGTCCGGCCGAGGTGGCTCGCGGTGGTGGGCGTCACCGCCTACCGCGCCGCCTTCGCCGACCGCGGGGCCCAGGTGGGACCGCAGGAACGGACCATCGGGGACACCCGGGTGTGGGTGCTGCCGAACCCCAGCGGGCTGAACGCGCACTGGACGGCGGCGACGATGGCAGAGGAGTTCGGACGGCTGCGAGCGGCGGCGGAGGGGTAGCTCGCGGTCCCAGTGGCACCCGGCTGGTCGTCAGGCGTCGCGCCGGCGCAGACTGCGGACTCCGGCGAGCAGTGCCGTCGCCGTCCACAGTCCGGTCACCGCGAGTCCGGCCCATGGACCCGGGGTCCCCTCCCGGCCGCTGTGCAGGACCGCTTGGCCTGCCCGGTCGGGAAGGAAGTCGGAGATGCCGGCCGACAGGTCGCCGATCACGAACGACACGATCAGCAGGAGCGGGACGAGGACGCCGAGCGTCGCGGTCCCGCTGCGCAGCACGGCCGCGACTCCCGCCGCGAACAGGGCCATCAGTGTCAGGTAGACGCCACAGCCCAGCGCACCCCGCAGCCCTTCCGGCCAGGTCGGTCCGGCTGTTCCGAGCAGGAGCCTGCCCAGCACCAGCGTGACGAGGCCGGTCACCAGGCCGACGGCGAGCACGGACAGCGCGATCGCCGTGGCCTTGGCCGCGAACCAGCGCCGCCGGTCAGGCACCGCGCAGAGGGTGAGGCGCAGGGCGGCGCCCCGGACCTCGGACGTGACGGCCGTCGCGCCGAAGGCGACCGCCGCGACCTGCCCGAAGGACACGCCGGCGAAGGCGGAGAAGAGCGGGTCGGATCCGCCGCCGGAACCGGCCGCCGAGAGCGCGGTGCACACGGCGGTGGCGGGCAGGACCGCGCACAGGGTGCCGACGAGCGGACGCAGTGTACGGATCTTGATCCACTCGGCGTGGAGCAGGGGCCGGAACGGCATGCTCAGGCCTCCTGGTGGTGCTGCGCGGTGAACTCGGCGTCCGTCGCGGTCAGGTCGAGGTAGGCCTGCTCAAGGGTGGCCTGTTCCTGGGTGAGTTCGAGCACGGGGACGGCCGCGCCGGCCAGCAGGCGGCCGAGTTCCTCCACGTGCGCGTGCCGTACCGTCCACGCCCCGTCCGCACCGCGGGCCGCGTCCCGGCCGTGCCGGGCGAGCAGTTCGGCGAGTCGTCCGTCGTCGGTGGTGCGGATCCTCGCCGCGGGCCGTACGCGCGCGTGGATGAAGTCGCGCACGGGTGTGTCGGCCAGGAGCCGGCCGCGGCCGAGGACGACGAGGTGGTCCGCGAAGGCCGCCGTCTCGCTCATGAGATGGCTGGAGACCAGCACGGTGCGGCCTTCCGCCGCCAGTCGGCGCAGCAGGTGGCGGATCCACACGATGCCTTCGGGGTCGAGGCCGTTGGAAGGTTCGTCGAGCAGCACCACCCCGGGATCACCGAGCAGGGCGGCGGCGATCCCGAGCCGCTGGCGCATCCCCAGGGAGTACGTGCGCACCCGGCGCAGGGCGGCGGGCTCGAGCCCCGTCTCCGCCAGGAGTTGGTCGACCCGGCCGGCCGGGATGCGGTTGCTCACCGCGAGGGCGCGCAGATGGTCGCGTCCGGTGCGCGAGCCGTGCGCGGCGCCCGCGTCGAGCAGGGCACCCACCCGGCGCAGGGGTTCGCGGAGTTCGGGGTACCGCCGCCCGTCGACGGTGGCCGAGCCGGAGGTGGCGTGGTCGAGGCCGAGGACGAGGCGCAGGGTGGTGGACTTCCCGGCTCCGTTGGGGCCCAGAAAACCGGTGACGCGGCCGGGGCGGACGGAGAAGGTGAGCTGGTCCACGGCCCGTCGGCCGCCGTACTCCTTGGTGAGGTCGCGCACGTCGATGGTGTTCATGCCCGACAGCCTGGTCGGGCGAGGGGGTTGGGGCCTCCCCTGCAGGCGGGGACCGTCTCCCCCGCCCGGGGGACGGCCGTTGTCGGTGGGGCCTGTCACGATGTCCGCATGATCCGCTTTCTCCGTCCGCTGCTGCGGGGGACGACGTACACGCGCCTGCTGCACCTGTGGGTGCCGTTGCTCGTCGTCGCCCTGTGGCTCTTCGTCGACCCGTCGAGGCCGTGGGTGCCCGCGCTGGCGCTGATCCCGGTCGGGCTGATCCCGGCCGTGCGCCGGGGCGAGGGGGTACAGGCGCGGCTTCTCCTGACGCCCGGTGAGGAGGAGTCGGGGATCTCGCAGACGCCGTCGGCGACCTGGCGGGACCGGGGGCGTACGGTGCTGTGGCTGGAGGCGCGGATGATCGTCGGCTCGGCGGGGGCGCTGGCTTCGGTGTGGCTCCCGGCCATCGCCTTCGACCTCGGCCGACTCGCCGCCGGGCAGACGCCCGGCGGTGTCCCGTTGCTCGACACGGCCCGGCCGCACTGGGCCTACGCCCTGCTGGTCCCGCTCCCGCTGATCGCCCTCTACGGGGTCGTCGTCGGTTTCGGGAACTTGATCACCGCGCTGGCCGGGCGGCTGCTCGGTCCGTCCGCCGCCGAGCGGCTCGCGGCCCTGGAGGAGCGCACCGAGCAGCTCCTGGAACGCACGCGTATCGCGCGCGAGTTGCACGACTCGATCGGCCATGCGCTGACGGTGGCGGTGGTGCAGGCGGGCGCGGCCCGGGCGGCGGGCGATCCGGAGTTCACCGACCGGGCGCTGGCAGCCATCGAGGAGACCGGCCGGAGCGCGCTGGCGGACCTGGAGCGGGTGCTGGGCGTGCTGCGCGAGTCCCGCCAGCAGGCCGGCGGACGGCCGACGCTCACCGAGGCCGACCGGCTCCTGGAGTCGGCGCGCGCCTCGGGCGCCGAGGTGGACGCGGAGGTCACCGGCCCGCTGGAGACGGTGCCGGGGCCGGTCTCCCGGGAGGGCTACCGCATCCTCCAGGAGGCGCTCACCAACGTGCTGCGGCACGCGGGGGCCGTGCCCGTGCGGGTCCGGGTGCGCGTGGCGGGCGGAACCCTCGACCTGGAAGTGCGCAATCCGCTTCCGGGCGCGATACCCGGGCCGGGGCGGGGCAGCGGGCTGCGCGGCATTCGCGAGCGCGCGGCTCTGCTCGGGGGCCGCGCGCGTACCGGACCGGACGGGGGCGACTGGCAGGTGCACGCCGAACTACCGGTCGGCTGATCTACGCTGACCGGATGCCGGTCACTGTTCTGCTCGTCGACGACGAGCCACTCGTCCGCGCGGGCCTGCGGGCCGTGCTGGAGGCACAGCCCGACATCAGGGTGGTCGGGGAGGCGGCGGACGGGGCAGCGGTGATCCCGCTGGTGCGGCAACTGCGGCCGGACGTGGTCGCGATGGACGTACGGATGCCGTTGCTGGACGGGATCGAGGCCACGCGCGCGGTGCTGCGCACGGTCGCGGAGCCACCGAAGATCCTCGTGGTGACCACGTTCGAGGACGACGAGTACGTGTACGAGGCGCTGCGTGCGGGCGCCGACGGGTTTCTGCTGAAGCGGGCCCGGCCGGCCGAGATCGTGCATGCGGTGCGGCTCGTCGCCGAGGGCGAGTCGTTGCTGTTCCCGGCGTCGGTGCGGCAACTCGCCGAACGGTACGGCCGGAGCGACGGGCGGGGCGCGCTGGAGTGGGCGCGGCTGACCGAGCGGGAGGCCGAGGTGCTGCGGCTCATGGCACGGGGGCTGACCAACGCCGAGATCGCCGCGCGGCTGGTCGTCGGCACCGAGACCGTGAAGTCCCATGTGGGCGCCGTCCTGGCCAAGCTCGGGGTGCGGGACCGCACCCAGGCGGTGATCGCGGCGTACGAGTCGGGGTTCGTCGGGCGCCGCTGATCGTGGATCTGCGGCAGATCGGAGGCGTCCGGCACTCGCCGGGGTCGTGGGCGTCGAAGTACGATCCGGCCAACGTGCAGGGTTAGCTGGGAGGACGGACGTTGGCGGGACTGACCGGCGGTGATCCGTCTCTGCTGCGAAGGATCAATTCCGCAGTGGTGCTGCATGCGTTGCGGGCCACCGACTGTGCGACGCTCACCGAGATCACCCGGGTGACCGGGCTGTCCCGGCCGACCGTCGAGGGGGTCGTCGAGGGGCTCATCGAGGCCGGACTGGTCGTCGAGACGGCGGCCGAGGAGGGCGCCGCCCGGCGGCAGGGGCGGCCGGCCCGGCGGTTCCGGTTCCGGGCGGAGGCCGGGCATCTGCTCGGCCTGGAGATCGGCCCGCACCGCGTCGCCGCGCTCCTGGCCGACCTGGACGGCCGGATACTGGGCGCGCAGGCCAAGGAGGTCGACGAGACGGCCGACGCGGACGAGCGGCTGGAGCGGCTGCGCACCGCCGTCGCCGAGCTGCTGCGCCGGGCCGGGGTGGCGCGCAGTTCGCTGCGGGCCGTCGGGGTCGGCACCCCGGGCATCGTCGAGGCGGACGGCCGGGTGCGGCTGGGCACCGCGCTGCCCGAGTGGACGGGGCTGCGGCTCGGCGAGCGGCTGAGCCGGTCCTTCAAGTGTCCGGTCCTGGTGGAGAACGACGCCAACGCGGCGGCCGTGGCCGAGCACTGGAAGGGCGCCGCCACCGAGTCCGACGACGTGGTGATGGTGATGGCCGGGCTGAGTCCGGGCGCCGGATCGCTGATCGGCGGGCGGCTGCACCGGGGGTACGGCGGGGCGGCCGGGGAGATCGGCGCGCTGCATCTGCTGGGCCGGGAGGTGACCCCGGAGACGCTGCTGTCCACCACCGACGAGCCGCTGCATCCGCTGGACGAGCAGGCGGTCGCCGAGGTGTTCGCGCTGGCCCGCAAGGGTGATGCGCGGGCGCGGGCGGCCGTCGACCGGTTCATCCAGCGGCTGGTGCACGACGTGGCCGCGCTGGTGCTGGCGCTGGACCCGGAGCTGGTGGTGATCGGCGGCTGGGCGGCCGGCCTCGACGGCGTCCTGGAGCCGCTGCGCCGGGAGCTCGCCCGTTACTGTCTGCGACCGCCCCGGGTGGCTCTCTCGCTGCTCGGTGAGGCGGCGGTGGCGACGGGCGCCCTGCGGCTCGCCCTCGACCATGTGGAGGAACAGCTGTTCGCGGTGGACGGGACGGTCACCGCGCGCCGCTGAGCGGCTGAGTGGCTGAGCAAGTGGGTCGGGAAAAGCGTCGCGCCCCGGCGAGGAGCCGGGGCACGACCTGGTCGGGCGCGGCGGCTAGGAGGCCTGCCGCTCGGGGCCGTGGTGGATCTCCACGCCGCCGGTGTCGCCGAAGGTCAGCCGGCAGGTGTCCGCCCGGTAGGTGGCCACGGACAGCGCGGCGGTGCGGCCGGCGGCGAGGAACCGGGTGGTGACGACCAGCACCGGGGCGCCGGGGAGACGGTCGAGTTCCTTGGCGTCGTCCGCGCGGGCCGAGCCGAGCTCCACGGCGCGGTCCTGGCCCTCCAGCTCCAGGTGCAGCAGCTCACGCAGCACCGCACGCGCGCGGGGCGCTCCCGACGGCGCGTCGATCGCCGTCAGCTCCGGGACCGAGGCCGCCGGAATGTAGAGCAGCTCGGCGGCGACCGGCTGGCCGTGCGAGACACGGGAGCGGCGCACGATGTGCACGGGCTCCTCCGCGCCTGTCTCCAGGGCTGCCGCGACGGCGGCGGGCGGCACCGCGAGGGTGCAGTCGGCGGGCTGCCAGGCGTCCCCGGGCGCGCCCGGCCAGGCGTGCTGGTCGGTGCCGACCGCCACGCCCATGCGCGGGGGCGCGACCGTCGTACCGACACCGCGGCGGCGCTGCAGCCTGCCCTCCAGTTCGAGCTGTTCGAGTGCCTGGCGGAGGGTGGCTCGGGCCACGCCGAAGCGGGCCGCGAGGTCGCGCTCGTTGGGCAGGATCTCGCCGACCGAGAACTCCGAGTCCAGTGCCTCACTGAGCACGGTCTTGAGATGCCAGTACTTCGGTTCCGGCACCGATTCCAGCTGCGTGGTCCCCACCCTGTCCTCCGCAATCGCCGTGGTCCGGCGGCGTTTTAGCGCCCTTGTTTATTAAAGGTTGTTTTACTTATCTGCGACCATAGGGCGGCGCAGACCCTTGGTCAAGACCAATCCTCGATCCCTTGGGCAACGCATAGAAAGCGGTGTCACAGAGCGTTCACGAGGCGTTCGCGCGGGTGCGTTTTCGTGACATGGCGGCAAAGCTCCCACCGCACCCGGGGAAGGGCCCCGAGCAGGAGGGCCGGCGGTCGGCGCCGCGGTCGTCACCCACCTCGGGTCCGACACGTTCGCGCATGTCAGGACGGAATCGCCCGGCGTCCCACACCCTCGGCCCAGAATGATCCGGGGACCGGACGGGACCGACGGGGACCACCGGAGACCCGCGACCCGGGCGCGGAAGTGGCCGGTGCGGTGCCCCCGGGAGGCGGGGCGGCATCCCCATTTCCATCAGGAGCCGCCCGGGGTGCGTTGACGGGGCGGACCGGCGCACGACACACCGCACCGGGGACTACCCGCGAGTAGCAATTGCTGACAAGCTGTCTACGGCGTCCGCCGAAGTCGCCAGACGAGGAGCCCCCATGTCCGCCACCGTCTCCTTCAAAGCCCCGGCCGCGCTCGGCCGGAAGGATGTGACCGTCTCGTACGCGCGCGTGGGCCGCGGCGAACCCCTGGTCCTCATCCACGGCATAGGGCATCACCGGCAGGCCTGGGACCCCGTGGTGGACATCCTCGCGACCGAGCGGGACGTGATCGCCGTGGACCTGCCCGGCTTCGGCGCCTCCCCGGCCCTTCCGGCCGGCCTCGCCTACGACCTGCCGACCACCAACGCCGTGCTCGGCGCCCTGTTCGAGGCCCTGGAGCTGGACCGGCCGCACGTGGCGGGCAACTCCCTCGGCGGGCTGCTGGCGCTGGAGCTGGGCCGCGAGAAGCTCGTACGGTCCGTGACCGCGCTCTCCCCCGCCGGGTTCTGGACCCAGGCCGAGCGGCGCTATGCCTTCGGCGTGCTCATCGCCATGCGGCGGATCGCGGAGCGGCTGCCGCTCCCGCTGATCGAGCGGCTGTCCCGGTCGGCCGCCGGGCGGGCCGCCCTGACCAGCACCATCTACGCCCGTCCGGCGCGCCGTTCACCCGACGCCGTGGTCGCCGAGACGCTGGCCCTCGCCCAGGCCCGCGGATTCGCCGAGACCCTGCGGGCGGGTTCCGCCGTCCAGTTCACCGACGACATCCCCGGCATCCCGGTCACCGTGGGCTGGGGCACCCGGGACATGCTGCTGGTGCGCCGCCAGGGGGTGCGGGCCAAGCAGATCATCCCCAAGGCCCGGCTGATCCGCCTGCCCGGCTGCGGACACTGCCCGATGAACGACGACCCGGCGCTGGTCGCCCGCGTCATCCTCGACGGCAGCCGCTGACGCACGGCCGGACGCCGGTGCGGTGTTCGTGTCCACGTCAGCGTCCGCGTCCGCGTCTACGGGCCTGAGCCTGCCTGCGGCACGGTGCGGCGCGGGGCCCCGGGGCGGCCGGGGTACGACGGCCGTCCAGGCGGGTCTGGGCCCTGCCCACCGGCGACCGGCCCGCGGAGTGGCAGCCCGGAGCACGGCCGGCCGCCGGCCGCCGGCCGGAAGCCGATGCCGATAGCCGATGCCGGAAGCCGATGCAGGAGGGCGCCTCGCGGGGCCACACGGCGGCGGTCGCCGACCGGTGACCGAGCCGCAGCCGCGCGCCCGAACCCAGCGCCACCCCGGCGCCCCCGCACCCCCGCAGGGCACCGCCAACGGCCTGCCCGGTGGAGGGACAGCGCTTGCAGTGCCGGTCAGTTGTTCACTCGCGGTTTGCGTGTGCGCTGCGGCGCCCCCGTAGTTGTGGCTGTGCACCCCTGGCCGGTTCCCGTTCTGGAGGCCCTTCCATGTCCTTTTCGCTCCCTGGCCGCCGCAGCGTGCTGCGCGGCTCGCTCGCCGCGTCGGCGGCCCTGACCCTGCCCACGGCGCTCGGTTCCGCGCCGGCGTTCGCACTGTCCGGGCGTCCCCGGGCGGACTGGGGCGTCCAGGCGGGCGACGTGACCGCCGACTCCGGCCTGGTGTGGGTCCGTTCGGACCGGCCGGCGCGGATGATCGTGGAGACCTCGGCCACCGAGTCGTTCCGCAACGCCCGCAGCTGGCACGGCCCGCTGCTCGGCGCGGACAGCGACTTCACCGGCACCACGCGGCTGCACGGGCTGCCCTCCGGTGAGCAGATCCACTACCGGGTGCGGCTCGCCGACCCCGACGACCCGCGCCGCACCGGCGAGCCGGTCACCGGCACCTTCCGCACCGCGTCCGCGCGCCGCCGCCAGGGCGTGAAGTTCCTGTGGTCCGGTGACCTGGCCGGACAGGGCTGGGGCATCAACGAGTCCATCGGCGGCTACCGCATCTTCGACGCGATGGCCAAGCTGGACCCGGACTTCTTCCTGTGCAGCGGTGACAACATCTACGCCGACGGCGTGATCACGGCTACCCAGGCGCTGCCCGACGGCAGCCTCTACCGCAACGTCACCTCCGAGGCGAAGTCGCACGTCGCGGTCACCCTGGACGACTTCCGCGGCAACTTCCGCTACAACCTGCTGGACCAGGCGCTGCGCCGGTTCAACGCCCAGGTGCCGAACGTCATCCAGTGGGACGACCACGAGGTCCGCAACAACTGGTACCCGGGCGAGGTCATCGGCACCGGCACCGCCTACCCGGCCGGCACCAGGCTGGACGACATGGCGGTTCGCTCGCGGCGGGCGTTCTCCGAGTACTTCCCGATCTCCACGATCAGCGGCCGTCCCGACGGCCGGATCTACCGGGTCCACCACCACGGCCCGCTCCTCGACGTGTTCGTACTGGACATGCGGACCTACCGCAACGCCAACTCCCCCGACGACCAGACGACCGACCCGCAGGGCATCCTCGGCGCCGAACAGCTGGCATGGCTCAAGCGCGAGCTGTCCCGGTCGCGGGCGGTGTGGAAGGTGATCGCCGCGGACATGCCGATCGGCCTGGTCGTGCCCGACCCGGTCGAGGGCAAGGCGAACTTCGAGGCCGTCGCCCAGGGCGACCCGGGCGCGCCGCTCGGCCGCGAGCTGCAGATCGCGGAGCTGCTGCGGTACATCAAGCACCGGAAGATCACCGGCACGGTGTGGCTGACGGCCGACGTCCACCACACCTCGGCCCAGCACTACGACCCGTCGCGGGCCGCGTTCAAGGACTTCGCGCCGTTCTGGGAGTTCGTCTCCGGCCCGCTGAACGCCGGTGCCTTCCCGGCCAGCGCGCTGGACGGCACCTTCGGACCCGACCGGGTGTTCGTCAAGGCGCCGACCGCCTCGAACGTGTCACCCGCCGAGGGCTACCAGTTCTTCGGCGAGGTCGACATCGACGGTGACAGCGGTGAACTGACGGTGCGTCTGCGCGAGTACGACGGCACCGTGCTGTTCACGCAGACCCTGCAGCCGGGCCGGGTCGGCCAGTAACTCCCGTACGCTTTTTCCAGGGCCGCGCACCGGCGTCATCCCCCGGTGCGCGGCCCTGCCGCATCTTTCGGCACACCGTTCCCCGACTCCGCGAACCCGCCGTCGCACAGCATGTTTTCGCAGGTCGGAGCGATTGTCAGTGGTCGCCTCTACGGTTTTTCCCATGACGCGATCTTCACAGGCCGTGGCCTATCGCCAACCCTCCGTGCTGCGCTCCGGCGCCGACGGCCGCCACCTCGGTCTCGAGACCTCCCGGGGTGCGACGCCCACCGGGGTCGAGGACCATCCGCGGTTCTTCGCGGGGTTCCTGACCTCGCCTCAGGTGGCCGCGGCCGGGCTGCTCGCGGTGGCCGACGTGGCGGCGGCGCGGTACTACCAGCCGCAGCTGCGCGCCTCGCTGGACCCGGTGGTGACGGGCAACGGCGACCGGCTGCGCTTCGAGTCCTTCTCCGGCTGCGGCGGGGTGTACGCCCGGCTGGACGTCCTCGGCCCGGGACTGGACGGCGGCGAGGTGGGCCAGGGCACGACGAACGTCGACGTCAACAACCCGCTGCGGGAGGCGCTCTCCCGGCTCGGCTCGGACGATCCGCTCCATCTGCGGGTCGGCCCCGAGGAGTTGGCGGTGACCACGCTGGACGGCCCGGTGGTGGAGAAGAAGGTCCCGCTCCCGGACCGCTGGCTGCGCGGCTTCGCGGAGGCGCAGGTCGTGGCCGCCGGGTTCGATCTGCGGGCCGAGCTGCCGGCGGACGAGGCGGTCCGGTTCCTGCGCTCGCTCCCCCGCGGCGGCACCGGGCGCCGGGGCTCGGCCGGTCCCGGCTGGGTGGTACCGGTGGGCCGGGGGCTGCGGCCGACGACCCGGCCGGTGCCGGGCGCGGTGTGCCTGCCGGGACCGGAGCGGCTGGGCGCGCTGCAGCGGGTGCTGCGCCATGCGACGGCCCTGCGCGTCTACGGCCCGCAGGGAGGCCTGGCCGCCTCCGGTACGGCCGCCGCCTGGGAGATCGTCCTGCCGGGCATGCGGCTCACGCTGACCCTGTCGCCGGACGCGGCCCGGGGGTTCTCGGGCGAGGGCGGTGTGCTGGACTCGCTCGCCACCGGCGAGGCCGCCGAGGACGCGGAGCTGATCGCGGTCCTGCTGGCCTGGGAGCCCCGTGTCGACGTCGCCGACCTGGCCGCCGCCTCCGGGCTCACCGCGGACCGGGTCCGCGCGGCCCTGGTCCGCCTCGGCACCTCGGGACGGGTCGGCTACGACACGGCGGAGGCCGCCTACTTCCACCGCGAACTGCCCTACGACGCGGGGCGCGTGGAGCGGCACAACCCCCGGCTGCGGTCGGCCCGGGCGCTGGTGGCCGCGGGTGCGGTGGCCCTGGCCGGCGGGCTGGCCACGGTGACGGCCGAGGACGGTCATGTGCACCGGGTGCGGGACACGGCGGGGGTGCTGAGCTGCAGTTGCCTGTGGTGGGCGAAGTACCGGGGCGGGCGCGGTCCGTGCAAGCACGCGCTGGCGGTGCGGATGGTGCGGCGGGGGGCCGCGGCGGAACAGGACACGGCAGGGCAGGACATGGCGGCGCGGAACACGCGGGCGCGGAACACGGCGGGACAGGACATGGCGGAGATCGGCGGGGGTGCGTGATGGACGCGGTGCTTGAGGCGGTACGGGCGGGGCGCACCGGGGAGACGGCCCTCCTGGTGCGGAAGCTGTCGGATGCCGAACGGCGGGGGCTGCTGCCCGAGTTGCAGGCTCTGCGCAAGGAGTTGCGGGCCGCTCCCTGGGAGACCCGGCCCGAGCGCAGCTATCCGGCGCTCCAGGTGGCCGGGGCCATGTGCCACTCGGGGGCCGCGGCAGCCGCGACCTGGATCGCCGGGGCCGACATGCGGTGGCGGCAGGCCCCGGCGGACACGCTGCTGAAGGTGCTGGCGGACCGGGACACCGGCTGGCAGGCCGACGTGGCACGGCGGCTGGCCGCGCGGCCGGTCTCCGCGGACGTGCCGTTCCTGCTGATGGCGGGACTGGTCCGGCGTTCCGGGTGCGAGGTCCCGGTGACGGACGCCTATGTGGTCGGCTGGGTCAGGCACATCGGCCACAGCTGGGGACGGGTCTCCCTCGTCGACCGGCTGCGTGCCGAGCCCGACCTCGCGCCGCTGGTGACGGGCCTGTTCGAGCTCGCCGATCTCGGCGAGGTCCGCTGGCTGTTCGGTGAGGGTCCCGGTTCCTGGCAGAGCGCCCTCGCGGAGCTGACCGGCGCGGGCGTGCTGGAGCGCAAGTCCGTGGTCGACGCTTGTGTGGCCCGCCTGTTGCGCGGCGGCGGCCCCACCGACCACCGGATCTTCCTGCCGCTGCTGGGCCTGCTCGCCCTCACGAGGGACGAGGTGCGCGAGCGCGTCGCCGACTGGACGGCCCTGGCGAGGGACGCCGCCTCCCCGGTCGCCGCCCACGCCCAGTCGGTCCTGGCCGGCCTCGCGCTGGACGGCGGCCTCACCCCGCGGCAGCTGGCCGAGGCCTCCGAAGGCCTGCTGTTCCGTGCCGAGAAGAAGCTGGTGCGCGCCCAGCTGGTGCTGCTCGGCAAGGTGCTCGCCCGCGACGCGTCCGCGGCGGCGGAGCTGCTGCCGGTCGTGGCTCAGGCGTTCGGGCACGAGGACACCCAGGTGCAGGAGCGGGCGCTGAAGCTGGTGGAGCGGCACGCGAAGCGGCTCGACGGCGAGCCCGCGGCCCGGTCCGAGGCCGTCCGGTCCGAGATCGCCGTCGCGGCCGAGCGGTTGAGCCCTGCCCTGCGGATGCGGGCGACCGCCGTTCCGGGCATCGCGCCCGCGGCGGCGCCCGAGGCGTACGAGGAGGTGCTGCCGCCGCCTCCGGAGCCGCTCCGGCTCCCGGCCGCGCCGGATTCCGCCGTGGCACTCGCCGAGGAGGTGTCGGCCCTGCTGGCCGCGGACGGGGACGAGGACGTGGCCGCGTTCGAGCGGGCGCTGGACGGTCTGGCCCGGCACGCGCACCGCGACCAGGACGCGCTGCGGGAGGCTCTCGAACCGGTGGCGGCCACCCGCTGGTGGTGGGAGCCCGAGCCGCATCGCCGGCAGCTGTGCGAGGAGCGCTTCGGCCATACCCGGCGCGGTCTCCTCACCGCCGAGGGCGGCCTCGAACTGGTCCTGGCCACGCTGTACGGGGCCGTGAGCACGGCCACCCTGCTCGCCGGGCTGCGGAGCGGTCCGGCCGACCACGACTGCGCGCGCCACGGGTTCTCGCGCGTCCTGGACGTCCGGCTGCGGGAACTGGCCCACCGGATACGCACGGACCCGCAGCCGCTGCTCCTGGCCACACCCTCGTGGAGCACCGGGCTCCTGGAGCCGGCCGAACTCGTCGACCGGCTCGACGCCTACCGCCGCCTCGGCGCCCGGGTGGGCGAGGCAGACTTCGCCCAAGCCCTGTTGCGGGTCCGGCGCGAGGACCGTACGGCCGCTCTGGCCGCCGCCGGACGCGCGAGCGCGCTCGGCACGCCGGAGGGCGAGCGACTCGCCCGCCGGCTGTCCGCCGGGGCGCCCGCCCTCCCCGCCAACGGCCGTCGGACGTCGGGGCCGCGCATCCTGGTCGAGTCCGGTGAGGTCGGGGAACTCCTGGCGGACTTCCCCGAGGCGTTCCGGCGGCTGGGCCGGGCGTTCACGGTGTCCGACGCGGTCCGGTACTGCTACCACTGGGGCCAGGAGAACCACCGGCACTGGCTGGCCACGCTCCCGGAACTGCGGGAGATCGTCGCCGTACGGCTGGTGCACGACGTCTCCGAGGCCGCCCAGGACGACGGGAGGGGCATGGCCGCCGCCCTGCCGCTGCTCGCCGAGTCCGGCGGCCCGGCCGGCGAGAGCACGCACCTGTGCGTGGCGTACGGGCTGGGCGCCCGGCATCCGGAGGACCGGCTGGCCGCGGTGGACGCGCTGCTGGTGCTCGCCGCGCGCGGGCAGCTCGACGCCGAGCGGCTGGGCGCCGACCTCGGTCAGCTGGTCCGGCGCGGTGCGGTGAAGCCGCTGCGGCTGGCCGAGTCGGCCCGGACGGCGGCGGCCACGGGGGCGAACGCGACGATATGGGAGATGCTCCGGCACACCCTGCCCGTGCTGCTCGCCGACCTCGCGTCCGCGGGAAGCACGGGGACCGCGGGCGCCTCGGGTGCGGCCCGTGGGCTCGGGGAGTTGCTCTCGGTCGCCGCCGACTGCGCCGAGCGGTCCGGGGCCCGGGGTGAGCTGCCGCATCTGTCCGGGGCGGCGGCCCGGCGCGGCTCGTCCCGGCTGGCGGTCCAGGCCCGTCGGCTGCGGGACGCCCTGGCCGTGGCGGAGGCCGCCTGACAGGGTCAGGAACCGGTCATTTCACGGACCTCGGCACCACAAGAAACATCACAAAAGGAACGTAAGCATGCTTTACCCGTCGGTCACAGAGCGTTCGTGATCACGCAACACCGTTGCTTCACAGTGGCTGCATGAATCGGAACATGTCTGATGTGACACGCGCGCGGAACGGACGCCCCGTGCACCACTGGCGACGGGACGTCGTCGAGCTCGCCGCCCTGTTCACCGCGGTCGCGGTGGCCGACGGAGTGGCGAACCTGGTCGGGCACGGGCCCGACGGGCCGGCGCTGCTGGTGATCTCGGCGCTGGTGCTGGCCGCGACGGCCGGCTTCCACGTCTGGTGGGCGAGGCGCCCAGGTCACGCACCGCCGGTGACCGATACCGATACCGGCGCCCGGCCGGCCGTCACCGAGACACGGCGGGCCGGGGCCGGCGCGGACGCCTCGGGAACCGGCGACCGGGCGAGCACGCTGTGGCGGCTGCGGACGACGGTGCGCGACGAGCCGGGTTCGCTTGCTGCGCTGTGCGCCGCGCTCGCCGGGCACCGCGTGGACATCCTGAGCCTGCAGACGCATCCGCTGGGCGACGGCACGGTGGACGAGTTCCTGCTGCGGGCCCCGGGTGAGCTGCTCGCCGGCGAGATCACCCGGGCGGTCGCGCTGGCCGGGGGCACGGACACCTGGATCGAGCGGGCCGACGCACACGATCTGGTGGACGCGCCGACCCGGGTGCTGGGACTGGCCACTCGCACCGCCCTGGACGCGGCGGAACTTCCGCTGGCCCTCCGGCAGTTGTTGGGGAGGTGCACGATCCGCTCGCTCCCCGCCCACCCGGTCGGCGGGGCCCGGAGCCCCGAGGCGGTTCCCGTCGAGGGGGCGCTGGAGGACACCGTGATGCGGCTGCGTGCGCCGGAGGGGGGAGTGATCACCGTGGAACGGCCGTATCTCCCGTTCACGCCGACCGAGTTCGCGCGGGCGCGGGCGCTGGTGGAGCTGGACGCCCGGCTCGGGCCGCGCATCCCGCGCAGCCAGGACGTGATCTCGCTGCCCGCGGGCAGCGAGATCACGGTACGCCGGGCCGACACCGGCGACCTGGAGGCGGCGAGGGCGATGCACGAGCGCTGCTCGACACGGACCCTTGCGCTCCGCTACCACGGGCCGGTCGGGGACGCGGACCGGTACCTGAACCACCTGCTCAGCCCCCGCTTCGGCAGGACGCTGGCCGTGCAGACCGCGTCGGGCCGGATCGTCGGCCTCGGGCATCTGCTGTGGGACGGGGACGAGACCGAGGTGGCCCTGCTCGTCGAGGACGACTGGCAGCGGCGCGGCATCGGCGGCGAACTGCTGGGGCGGCTGGTGCGGATGGCCGTCGAGGCGGGCTGCGAGAGCGTGTACGCGGTGACGCAGGCGTCCAACACCGGGATGGTGGCGGCGATGAGGGCGTTGGGGTTGCCGCTCGACTACCAGATCGAGGAGGGGACGCTGGTGATCACGGCGCGGCTTGCGGCGGAGACGGAGAGTGCCGTGACTGCCGCGGGGTGGCTTTCCGGTGCGGGTGAGTTGGGGAACAACGCCGAAGCGCCGTAGGACTCTTGGTCGTTCGGCGGCTGCGGGGGCGTGGGGGCTGGTCGCGCGGTTCCCCGCGCCCCTTGCGGGGCGCTACAGCATCCCCAGTGACCGGTCCAGGTCCGCCCACAGGTCGTCCGCGTCCTCCAGGCCCACGGACAGGCGCAGCAGCCTGTCGCTCACCCCGGCGCTGCGGCGGTCTGCCTCGTCGACGACCCGGTGGCTGATGGAGGCGGGGTGCTGGATGAGGGTGTCGACGCTGCCGAGGCTGACGGCCGGGGTGATCAGCTGTACCCGGGAGATGACCTCGTGCGGGTCGTCGTACACCTCGAAGGCGATCATCGCGCCGCCCAGCCGCGGGTAGTGGACGCGGGCGACGCGCGGGTCGGCGGTGAGGCGGCGGGCCAGTTCGGCGGCGGTGGCGGAGGCGGCGCGGACCCGCACCGGGAGCGTGGCGAGGCCGCGCAGCAGCAGGTAGCCGGCGAGCGGGTGCAGGACGCCGCCGGTGGCGAACCGTATCTTCCGGAGCTGCCCGGCGAACTCCTCGTCGCAGGCGACGACCCCGGCCAGGACGTCGCCGTGACCGCCGAGGTACTTGGTGGCGCTGTGCAGGACGAGGCGTGCGCCGTGTTCCGCGGGGCGTTGCAGCACGGGGGTGGCGAAGGTGTTGTCGGCGAGCAGCGGAACCGTGCCGCAGGCGTGGGCGACGGCCCGCAGGTCGAGTTCGGCGAGGGTCGGGTTGGCCGGGGACTCGACCAGCACCAGGCCGGTGTCGGGGCGCAGCGCGTCGGTGATCCCGGCCGGGTCGGTCCAGGTGACCTCGGTGCCGAGGAGGCCGGCGGTGAGCAGGTGGTCGCTGCAGCCGTACAGGGGCCGTACCGCGACGACATGGCGCAGGCCGGTCGCGGCGCGGGCGAGGAGGACGGCGGTCAGGGCGGCCATGCCGCTGGCGAAGGCGACGGCGGACGCGGTGCCTTCGAGGCGGGCCAGGGCGGTCTCGAAGCGGGCGACCGTCGGGTTGCCGAGGCGCCCGTAGACCGGCGGTCCGGCCGGGTCCGCGCCGTCGGCGGCGAAGGCGTCGATGCGGGCGGCCTCGGCGCGGCTGTCGTACGACGGGTAGGTGGTGGACAGGTCGATCGGCGGGGCGTGCAGGCCCTGCCGGGCGAGGTCGTCGCGGCCGGCGTGCACGGCCTCGGTGGCCAGGGCGCGCGGTGTACGGAAGGCGTGGCCGCCGAGGGCCGCCGGGTCGTCGTAGGTGCTCGCTGAGTCCATGGCCGCAGGGTGAACATCCGACGGGGCGGGTGGGGCGAATCCCGTGCTACGTTCGGCCGATGGCTGATTCCGTCGTACTCGATCCGGTCGATCTGCATCTGCTGCGGCTGCTTCAGAACGACGCCCGGACCACCTACCGCGACCTCGCCGCCCAGGTGGGCGTGGCGCCGTCGACGTGTCTTGACCGGGTGACCCGACTGCGCCGCTCCGGGGTGATCCTCGGGCACCGGCTCCAGCTGGATCCGGCCAAACTCGGGCGAGGTCTGGAGGCGCTGCTGTCGGTGCAGGTCAGGCCGCACCGGCGGGAGTTGGTGGGACCGTTCGTGGAGCGGATCCGGGCGCTGCCGGAGTCGCGGACGGTGTTCCACCTGACCGGTCCCGACGACTATCTCGTGCATGTGGCCGTGGCGGACATGACGGACCTGCAGCGACTCGTCCTGGACGAGTTCACGGCCCATCGGGAGGTGGCCCGGGTGGAGACCCGGCTGATCTTCCAGAAATGGGAGTGCGGGCCGCTGCTTCCGCCGGTGCCGTCGCCGCAATCCCCGTGACGCACGGCGGTCCGTCGTACGAGGATGGACCGCATGTCACAGACCAGTAACCCGCTGCCCCGTCAGGTCGCCGACACCTTCGTCGACGAGCTCATCGCCCTCGATCCGATCACCGGTACCTTCCTCGGCGACAAGGAGAGCTCGGGCCGGCTGCCCGACACGTCGCCGGCCGGCGCGGAGGCGCTCGCCCGGCTCCAGCGCGAGACGCTCGCGAAGCTCGACGAGGCCGAACGGCAGCCCGGTGCGGACAGTGACATCGAGCGTCGCTGCGCGCGCCTGCTGCGCGAGCGGCTCACCGCCTCCCTCGCCGTGCACGAGGCCGACGAGAGCCTGCGTTCGGTCAGCAACCTGAGCTCGGTGGCGCACGCGGTGCGCCAGGTGTTCACGGTGACGCCCACCGCCACCGAGGAGGACTGGGCGGCGGTCGCCGAGCGGCTGCGTGCGGTGCCGGCCGCGCTGGAGGGCTACCGGCAGTCCCTCGAACTCGGCCTGGAGCGGAAGCTGTACGCCGGTCCGCGCGCCACCGCGACCTTCGTCGGACAGCTCGGCCAGTGGGCCGACACGGGCGACGGCAAGGGCTGGTTCGAGCAGTTCACGGCGTCCGGGCCGGAGGCGCTGCGCACCGGGCTGGACGAGGCGGCCCGCGCCGCCACCGAGGCCGTGCTGGCGCTGCGCGACTGGATGCGGGACGTGTACGCGCCCGCGATCGAGGGCACGCCGGACGTGGTGGGCCGGGAGCGGTACGCCCGCTGGGTGCGCTACTTCAACGGCACCGACCTCGATCTGGACGAGGCGTACGCGTACGGCTGGTCCGAGTACCACCGGCTGCTCGGCGAGATGAAGACCGAGGCCGAGAAGATCCTGCCCGGCGCGGCCACGCCGTGGGTGGCGCTGGCGCACCTGGACGAGCAGGGCACCCACGTCGAGGGCGTCGACGAGGTGCGCGGCTGGCTCCAGTCGCTGATGGACGAGGCCATCGAGGAGCTGGACGGCGCCCACTTCGACCTGGCCGAGCGGGTGCGCCGGGTCGAGTCCCGGATCGCTCCGCCCGGCAGCGCGGCGGCGCCGTACTACACGTCGCCGTCGGACGACTTCACGCGCCCGGGCATCACCTGGCTGCCGACCATGGGCCAGACCCGGTTCCCGGTCTACGACCTGGTGTCGACCTGGTACCACGAGGGCGTGCCCGGCCACCACCTCCAGCTGGCGCAGTGGAAGCACGTCGCCGAGGACCTCTCGCGCTACCAGGCCAGTGTGGGCATGGTCAGCGCCAACGCCGAGGGCTGGGCGCTGTACGCGGAGCGGCTGATGGACGAACTGGGCTTCCTCACCGACCCGGAGCGCCGCCTCGGCTATCTGGACGCGCAGATGATGCGGGCCGCGCGGGTCATCATCGACATCGGCATGCACCTGGAGCTGACGATCCCGGACGACTCCCCCTTCCACCCCGGGGAGCGCTGGACGCCCGCGCTGGCGCAGGAGTTCTTCGGTTCGCACAGCAGCCGGCCGGCGGACTTCGTGGAGAGCGAGCTGACCCGCTACCTGTCCATGCCGGGGCAGGCCATCGGCTACAAGCTGGGCGAACGGGCCTGGCTGCTGGGCCGGGAGCGGGCCCGGGAGCGGCGGGGCGCCGGCTTCGACCTCAAGTCCTGGCACATGGCGGCCCTCTCCCAGGGTTCGCTGGGCCTGGACGACCTGGTGGACGAGTTGTCGCAGCTGTGACGGCACGGGTCCGCGCCTGACCGGGCGGCGGCACCGGACGGGCGCCCACTGCCGGTGGGCGCCCGGCGGCGGCCGTGTCCGGGGCCGGGGCCGCACGGTCTGCCGTTCGGGGGTGCTCCGGTGGCGGCGGCCGGCGCCGACGGGCTTGCTGGTGCCGGGGGCCACCGGACACAGGAAGCGAGCCGCGGATGCAGACCTCCACGCACCCGAAGGAGCCGTTGCAGACCCCGCGCGCCGCGGGAGCGGCCGGGATCGTCTTCGCGCTGCTGCTCGCGGCGGCCATGGTGCTGATCCGGCTGGCCATCCCGCAGGGCGCCGACGCGGTCACCGCCCAGCAGCCGGATCCCACCCGGCGCAGCGCCCTCCACACCGCCCTCCTGCTGGTGCCGTTCGCCGGCATCTTCTTCCTGTGGTTCGTCGGCGCCGTCCGCTCGCACGTCGGCGACGCCGAGGACCGGTTCATGGCCACCGTCTTCCTCGGCAGCGGACTGGTCTTCACCGCCATGATGTTCGCCGCCGCCGCGGTGGCGTCGTCCGTGCTCGACACCGCTCATCCGGCGGGCACCTCGCCCTCCCGGCCCACCTGGGACTTCGGCCAGCATCTCGCCTACACGCTGATGACCGGGTACGCGATGCGGATGGCCGCCGTCTACACCTGTTCCGCCTCGGTGATCGGGCACCGCCTGCGCATCCTGCCGCGTTGGCTCACCCTGCTGGGCTTCCTCACCACCCTGGTCCTGCTGTTCGTGTCGTCCGCCGTGCCCTGGGCCGAGCTGGTGTTCCCGGCCTGGTCGCTGCTGCTCAGCGTGCACATCCTCGTGGCGGGCTTCCGCCGTGCCGCCGCGGCCCCGACGCGCCCGGCGGCCTGAGGGCTCACCCGATCGGCGGGCCCCGGCGCGCGACGGCGCGAGCGGGCTCCCATGCTGGCGTGCGGGGAGTTCGCCGCCGTCCACGACCGGACCGACGGACCGCGGTACGCACCGGACCTGGCCACCGGAAGGGCGGAGCCATGATGCGCCTTGTCGTCGACCTCAACAGATGTCAGGGGTACGCGCAGTGCGCGTTCCTCGCCCCGGACGTCTTCGCCATGCACGGCGAGGAATCCCTCGTCTACAACCCTCAGGCCGAGCAGGAGCAGCGCGAGCGGGTGGCGCGGGCCGTGGCCGCCTGCCCGGTACAGGCGATCACCGCCGACGGCCTGGACGGATTCGCGGGAGGTGCCTCCGATGCCGCCCACTGACTATCTCGACTGGCTGCGCCGTGAGGGCCGGATCGTGGTCGTGGGCGCCTCGCTGGCCGGGCTGCGGGGCGCCGAGACGCTGCGTGCCGAGGGGTTCACCGGCGAACTCACCATGATCGGCGACGAGCCGTACGAGCCCTACGACCGGCCGCCGCTGTCCAAGGCGGTCCTGCTCGGCAGGGCGGTCCCGAACCACACCGCGCTGCCGCACCGCCGGGAGATCGACGCGAAGTGGCGGCTGGGCGTCGCGGCCACGGGTCTCGACGTCGAGGCGAAGCGGGTCCGGCTGGCCGACGGCGACGAGGTCGAGTACGACCGGCTGCTGATCGCGACCGGGGTGCGGGCCCGGCCCTGGCCGAAGGAGGACGAGGCCCGTCTCGAGGGCGTGTTCACACTGCGCACCCGGGACGACGCGGCGGCGCTGCTGCGGCGGCTGAAGGCAGGGCCGCGCCGGGTGTTCGTGATCGGCGCCGGGTTCACCGGGTCGGAGATCGCCTCGGCCTGCCGGGAGCAGGGCATCGCGGTCACCGTCGCGGAACGCGCGGGCGCGCCGCTGGTGGGCGCCCTCGGCGGGGTGATCGGCGCGGTGGCGGCCGAGATGCATCGCGAGAACGGCGTGGACCTGCGCACCGGCGTCCAGGTCACCGCGCTGGAGGGCGACCCGGCCGGTCGGGTGCGGGCGGTCCACCTGTCCGACGAGTCGATCGTCGAGGCGGACGTGGTGATCGTCTCGCTCGGCGCGACCCGCAACACCGACTGGCTGGCCGGTTCCGGTCTCGGCGCGGGCCCGCGGGGAATCGCCTGCGACGCGGGCTGCCGTGCCTTCGACTTCCGGGGCATCGTCACCGACGACGTCTTCGTCGCCGGCGACGTCGCCCGGTCCCCGCACGCGCTGTTCGGCTACCAGTTCCTGTCCCTCGAACACTGGGGCAACGCGGTCGCCCAGGCCGAGATCGCCGCGCACAACATGATCAGCCCGAGCGCCGAGCGCAGGCCGCACCTGTGGGTGCCGGCGTTCTGGTCGTCGCAGTTCGGGGTGAACATCAAGTCGGTCGGGGTGCCGCCGATGGGCGAGCAGATCATGATCACCCAGGGTTCGCTGGCCGAACGCCGGTTCGTCGGGGTGTACGGCTACAAGGGCCGGACGATCGCCGCGGTGAGCTTCGACAACACGCGGTGGCTGGAGTTCTACCAGCGGCAGATCGAGAAGGCCGGGCCGTTCCCGGTGGAGTTCCCGACCGTGGACCGGCGTCCCGAAGGACGGGTGCCGGTCGACGCGGACTTCCCGGACCCGGCGCTGCCGACGCACGGCCCCATGGTGACGCTCAGCGGCTACTCGCCGACCGACACCCAGCTGGTCTTCCACCCCGCCCGCCACTGACCGCGACCCGGCCCCGACGCTCCAAGGAACTGTCATGACGCAGACCTCGATGTTGTACCGGATCACCGACTTCGCGAACCGCGCCGACCCGTACCCGCTGTACGAGGAACTCCGCAAGACGCCGGTGCTGCACGAGGAGGAGGACGGCCCCTACCTCATCAGCACCTACCACGCCATCGAGGCCCTGCTGCACGATCCGCGGATCAGCTCCGACGAGTCCAACGTGACCGCGGGCGGGGACGACGAGCTGTCCGGACCGGAGGCGACGGGGCTGCCGCCGAGCTTCATCCGGCTCGACCCGCCGGAGCACGACCGGCTGCGCCGGATCGCCAACAGCTCCTTCGGGCCGCCGCACCAGCCGCGCCGGATCGACGGCATGCGGGGCCGGCTGGAGGAGATCGTCACCGAGCTGATCGACGGCCTCGGGGACGCCCGGGAGGTCGACCTGGTCGACCAGGTCGCCTACCCGTTCCCGGTCACCGTCATCTGCCGGCTGCTCGGCGTGCCCCGCGAGGACGAGCCGAGGTTCCGGGCCTGGGTCGACCCGATCGTGGCCGGCCTGGACCCCGACAGCCGCACGGCCGACGACTCCGCGAAGACCGCGCAGGAGGCCAGGCTGCAGCTCGGCATGTACCTGAACGGGCTGGTGGAGCAGCGCGCCAAGGAGCCGCGCGACGACATGCTCTCCGACCTGGTGCACAGTCACGGTCCGGACGGCGCCATGACGACCATGGAGGTGCTCAGCACCTCGGTGCTGCTGCTCATCGCCGGGCACGAGACGACGGTCAACCTCATCACCAACGGCATGCTGACGCTGCTGCGCCACCCGCAGTACCTGGAGCGGCTGCGTACCGACCCGGGGCTGTCGGTGCGGATCGTGGAGGAGCTGCTGCGCTACGAGCCGCCGGTGCAGTTGCTCCCGCAGCGCACCTGCATCGCCGACCTGGAGGTGCACGGGGTGACCATCCCCAAGGGGTCACGGATCTGGCTGATGCTTGCCGCCGGGAACCGGGACCCGCATCGGTTCACCGATCCCGACCGCTTCGACCCGGACCGGCAGGACATCCAGCACCTCGGCTTCGGCAGCGGCATCCACAGCTGCTTCGGCGCCCCGCTGGCCCGCCTGGAGGCCCAGATCGCGCTGGCCCAGCTGGCCCGCCGGCTCGAGAACCCACGCCTCGTCGAGGACCCGCCGCCCTACCGCCCGAACGCGGTGCTGCGCGGCCCGCGCCACCTCAACATCGCGATCGACGGCGTGAAGTGACGGTCGGTCAGGCCGAGAGCCTGCGCAACTGCACCAGGCCCAGCCAGGTTTCCGGGCCGGGTCTGGTGTAGGCGGCGCGCACCGCGTAGGTGCCCGGTTCCAGCGGGACCCGCAGACGGTCGCCGCCCTCGGACTCGTCACCCGGCCAGGCGGAGTCGAACAGGACGACCGGGCCGGGGACCTGCCAGCGGATCTCGCTCTCCCACGCGGCGGTGTCGAGGGCGGCGGGCACCTGCGCCAGGAGCTCTTCCTCCGAGTTGGCGGCGGACCACCGTACGAAGGTGCCGTGGTCCGGCAGGAACGACGTCGAGGCGGGTTCGTCGCCGAGGACCAGGGCGGTGCTGTCCCCGACCGGGAGCAGTCCGACGTAACCGTCGACCTCGCAGGCCCGGTCGTAGTCGGTGGCCAGGTCCTCGCTGTCGGCGCCGGCCCAGAACGGCAGAACCGTCTCCGGGACCGCCACCAGCGGGCCGCCGCCCGACTCCACCCACTCCACCGCGCCTGGATCCCCATATCGAGTCATGGGGTGAACCTACACGGACAGCGACGGCACAGGTTCGCCTCCGGGAATCAGCAACCGCAGTCGCCCGCGACGGGGGCGGTCAGCGGGTCCGGGGCGCGGCGCTCGCGGCCCTGCCAGGTCTCGAACTCGAAGCCCTCACGCACCCAGTACTCGAATCCGCCGAGCATCTCCTTGACCTGGTAGCCGAGTTCGGCCAGTGCGAGGGCGGCGCGGGTCGCGCCGTTGCAGCCGGGACCCCAGCAGTACGTCACCACGGGCCGCGCCCTGTCGAGGAGCCCGGCCGCCTGCTCGGGGATGAGCGCGGTGGGCAGGTGGACGGCGCCGGGGATGTGCCCCTGGTCCCAGGACTCGGTCGAGCGGGAGTCCAGGACGACGAAGCCGGGGTCGCCGTCAGCGGCCAGGGCGGCGGCCACGTCGGAGACGTCGGCGTGGCAGGCGAGGCTCGCCCGGAAGTGGGCGGCGGCCTCGGCGGGGGCGGCGGGGGCGATGCGCAGGACGGGGTGGTCGGTGGTGACGGTCATGTGAGGCCTTTCGCCGGCCGCCGTCGGTGCGGCGGATCTCCATGGCCGCAAATCTACGAGGGTGACGGGGCGCCCTGAAGCCGTGATCCCCGGCCCACTCCTTGTCCGGCCGGGGAATCCCTGTTATCCATCCTCCATGACCGAGTTTTCCCCGGACGCCACCGACCTGCGCATCCTCGACGTCCTCCAGCGTGAGGGCCGGGCCAGCTTCGCCGAGCTGGCGCGGGCCGTCGCGATGTCCGCGAGCGCGGTGACCGAGCGGGTGCGGCGGCTGGAGGAGGCGGGCGTGATCCAGGGGTACGCGGCGGTGGTCGACCCGGAGCGGCTCGGCCTGCCCATCCTCGCCTTCGTCCGGCTGCGCTACCCGAACGGCAACTACAAGCCCTTCCACGACCTGGTCGCCGCGACCCCCGAGATCCTGGAGGCGCACCACGTCACGGGCGACGACTGCTTCGTCCTCAAGGTCACCGCCCGCTCGATGCGGCACCTGGAGGAGGTCTCCGGCCGGATCGGCACGCTGGGGTCGGTGACGACGAGCGTCGTCTACTCGTCGCCGCTTCCGCGGCGGGCCGTCGGCGTCTGAGCGGCTCCGCTGGGGGGGGCGCCGCGATCGGCCGGCTGTCGACTGCGGCTGCGTCGTGGCTGGTCGCGCAGTTCCCCGCGCCCCTTCGGGGCGCTTCGCCGGGCCGTTCTTCCGGGCCCCGTAAGGGGCGCGGGGAACTGCGCGACCAGCCCCCACCGGCCCGCGGTGGACGGACCGCGCAACCACCGGAGCGCTCAGACCCCGTGCTGTCGAAGGGCCGAGCCCGTTCTCCCCTTGGAGACCTCCAGTTGGGCGTGGATGCGGCGGCGCAGGTCGGGGACGTGGCTGACGATGCCGACGGTGCGGTCACGTTCGCGGAGGGAGTCGAGGACGTCGAGAACTTCGTCGAGGGTCTGGTCGTCGAGGCTGCCGAAGCCCTCGTCGATGAAGAGGGTGTCGAGGCGGACACCGCCCGCCTCGTCGGTGACGACGTCCGCAAGGCCGAGGGCGAGGGCGAGGGAGGCGAAGAAGGTCTCGCCGCCGGAGAGGGTGGCGGTGTCCCGTTCGCGTCCGGTCCAGGCGTCGACCACGTGCAGTCCGAGGCCGCTGCGACCCCGTCCGGTGCGGTCGTCGGAGTGGACCAGGGTGTAGCGGCCGGACGACATCCGTTGCAGGCGTACGGTCGCGGCGGCGGCGACCTGTTCCAGGCGGGCGGCCAGGACGTAGGACTCCAGCCGCATCCTGCGTTCGTTGTCGGCTGAGGTGCCCGCGGTGAGGCCGGCGAGCCGGGCGACCCGGTCGTACTCCTCGCGCAGCGGGGCGAGTTGCCGTACGCCCGCGGTGGCGCGGGCGGAGAGCCGGTCGAGTTCGCCGCAGCTGCGGGCGGCGCCGTCGCGGGCGGAGGCGGCGTCGCGCAGGCGCTGGGCGGCCAGGGCGGCGGTGCGCTCCGCCGCGTCGAGGTCGGCGGGCGGCTGCTGCGCGGCGGCTGCGGTGTCGGTCTCCGCGAGCACGGCACGTACTGCGGCCTCCTCGGACTGCCGCTCGTCCAGGCGCCGTTGGAGTTCGCGGTGGGCGGTGTCGTCGAGGAGGGCGGTGGCCGCGGCCTCCGGGGTGTCGAAACCGGCCCGGTAGGCCGCGTCGGCGAGCCGGGCGTCGGTGTCCTTCAGGTGCCGGGCGGTGTCCTCGGCGGCACGCGCGGTGTCGGCGGCGTCGGTGAGCAGTACCGCCTGCCGCTCCAGCTGCCCGGCCCGCGCGGCCACGCTGGCGGCGCTCCCCCGGGCCTGCGCCAACTCCTCTTCCAGGACGGTCTGTTCCGCGTCGAGGCCCTCGCGGCGGGTCAGCCGGGCGGCGGCCCGGACCTCGGTCTGCTGCCGGTCGGCCAGTCGGCGCTCGCGCTCCTGCTCGGCGAGCCGCAGCTCCTCGTGGGCCGCGTGGAGGGTGGAGCCCAGCTGCCGGGCCCGGGCGTACTCCTGCTCCAACTCGTTCGTCTGGGATGCCAGTTGTGCGGTGGGCGTGTCTCCTGCCTCGGCGGTGGCGGCGGCCAGGGCCTCGCGTGCGGTGCCGAGCCGCCGCTCGTCCCGGGCGCGCTGCTCGTCGGCGCGCTGGAGCGCGGCGAGCGCGCCCTCCTCGGCCTCGCGGTCGACGTGGCCCGCGAACTTCTCGGCCGGCGCGGGGTGTTCGGTGGCCCCGCAGACCGCGCACGGCTGTCCCTCGGTGAGCTCCGCGGCCAGCTCGGCGGCGATGCCGTTCAGCCGCTGTTCCTTGAGGTCGAGCCAGTGCGTCCGTGCCGCCACGGCGCGTTGCGCGGAGGCGAGGGCGGCGCGCTGGGCCTCGTCGGTGTCCCGGCCCAGCGTGTCCCGCAACCGCGCGGCCTCCAGCCGCCGGCGGGCGGGGTCGCGCTGCACGGCGAGCTGCTCGGCGCGGGTCGCGGCCTCCTGGGCGGAGTCGACACGGGCCTGGAGTCCCGCGCGCCGGGCGTCCCAGCCGGCGAGCCAGCCCGCGGCCTCGCGCAGCGTGTCCTCGTCGTCCCGCTCCTGCCGGTCGAGCCGGACCCGCTCGTCGACGACCTCGGTGAGCCGTCGCTCGGCCCGGCGCGCGGACTCCAGCCCGCCCAGCTCCTCGGCGGCCTTGCGGGCAGCGGCGGCGAGCCCTGCCGCACCGGCTCCGGCGAGGCTCTCCGGCAACAGCGCCCGGGCGCGCACCTCGGCGCCGGCCGCTCTGCGGTGCTCCTCCTCGGCGGCCTCCCGCAGCTCCAGCGCCGGCGCCACCGATTCCGCCTTGCGGGCCCGCTCCATCCGCGCCTGCGCGGCCCGGTGGTCCCCGGCCCGCTCCTCCAGCCGTACGGCCCGCTGCCGTGCCTCGGCGAACCGGGCCTGCGACCGGGCCAGTTCGCGTACGCCGGCGAGCGCGCGGTCGGCGGCGAACTGGGCGGACTCGGCGGCGGTGAGCCGGCAGTGGGCGACGGTGAGGCGCTCGCGTGCGGTGCTGCGGGCCACGGCCGCGGCGGCGAGGACGGCGGCGGCCAGGCCGGGCTCGCCCGGGGCCAGCTCCGGCAGCTCCATCGCGTCGCCGGCCTCCTGCTGCATGCGGTGCGCGTCGGCCAGCAGCACGGAGTCGCCGTCCCGGACCCGGGCCTCGGCGGTCCTGCGGCGCTCGGCGAGGCGCTTCTCGACGTCGGCGAAGCGCTGGGTGTCGAAGAGCCGGCCGAGCAGCTGGCCGCGGGCGCCGGCGTCGGCGCGCAGGAAGCGGGCGAAGTCGCCCTGGGGCAGGAGAACGACCTGGCAGAACTGTTCGCGGCTCATGCCGAGCAGTTGGGTGATCTCCTCGCCGATCTCCTGGTGGGAGCGGCTGAGGTCCTTCCAGGCGCGGGCCGTCGCGTCGTACTCGCGCAGCCAGGTCTGGGCCTTGTCCAGGGTGGTGCCCGCGCCACGTTTCTTGGGGCGTTCCCAGGGCGGCTGCCGGGTGATCTCCAGCCGGCGTCCGGCGACGGAGAGTTCGAGGCGGACCTCGGTGCGGGTGGCCGGGTCGGCGTGGTCGCTGCGCAGGGTGAGGCCCTGGCCGGTCTGCCGGGCGCCGGGGACGGTGCCGTAGAGGGCGTAGCAGACGGCGTCCAGGACGGAGGTCTTTCCGGCGCCGGTCGGTCCGTGCAGGAGGAAGAGCCCGGCGGCGGAGAGCGTGTCGAAGTCGACGCTCTGGGAGCCGCCGAAGGGTCCGAAGGCGGTGATGTCGAGCCGGTGGAGCCTCATGCGGGCGCCTCCGTGCGGGGGCTCGGGTGCGGGTGTGCGGTCACCGGGCCACCTCGCGTACCGTGCCGTCCGCGCGGACCGCGTCGAACGTCTCGCCCAGGACGGCCAGTTCGCGTTCGTCGGGGCCCGCGCCGCGCACGTGGGCGACGAAGTCCCCGGCGATCTGCCGGTCGGTGCGGCCGGCCAGGCGGCGGGCGTAGGAGACGTCGGGGTCGTCCGGGGCGCGGTCGGGGTCGAAGACCAGGCTGAGGGTGTGCGGGAAGCGGTCGGCGAGGCGGGCCATGGGGTCGGCGGGGCGGACCGGGTCGGTGAGGGTGGCCTCGACCCAGGCGTCCTCGTGGGCGGTGAGCGCGGGGTCGGCGAGGAGGCTGTCCAGGGTGCCGCGGATGCGGGCCAGGGGGCGTGGCACCGGGCAGTCGAGGCGCTCGGCGGTGACCGTGCCGTCGGCGGCGAGGTCGACGAGCCACATGCTCTTGCGGTGGCCGGCCTCGGAGAAGGAGTAGGCCAGCGGCGAGCCGGAGTAGCGGACGCGTTCGGTGAGGGTCTGGCAGCCGTGCAGGTGGCCGAGGGCCACGTAGTCGACCCCGTCGAAGACGCCGGCCGGGACGGCGGCCACACCGCCCACCGTGATGTCCCGTTCGCTGTCGCTGGGCTCGCCGCCGGTGACGAAGGCGTGCGCGAGGACGACGGAGCGGGTGCCCGGCGGGCGGGCGGCGAGGTCGGCGCGGACCCGGTCCATGGCGGCGGCCAGCACCGTCTCGTGTCCGGCCCGGTCGACCGCGAACTCGTCCTTCACCAGGGCGGGTTCGAGATACGGCAGGCCGTAGAACGCGACGTCCCCGGAGGCGTCGGCGAGCACGACCGGGGTGCCGCAGGCCGACGGCTCGGTGCGCAGGTGGATGCCGGCGCGGTCGATGAGACCGGCGCCGACCCCGAGGCGGCGGGCCGAGTCGTGGTTGCCGGAGATCATCACCGTGGGCACGCCGAGGCCGGCGAGCCGGTGCAGGGCGTCGTCGAACAGCTCGACCGCGGCGAGCGGCGGCACCGCGCGGTCGTAGACGTCGCCGGCGACCACCACGGCGTCGACGGCGTGCTCACGTACGGTCGCCACGAGGTGGCCGATGAACTCCGACTGGGCGCCCAGCATGTTGACGCGGTGGAACGCCCGGCCGAGATGCCAGTCGGAAGTGTGCAGGATTCTCACGCAACCACCCCGACCCGCACCCTTACCCCTATTGCACCTATATGACCCGTATGAATCAGCACGGGGGCTCCCCGGCACCGCCTGCCACGCTAACGCATATCACCCCCTGATCCACCACAGACCTCACATTCCCTGATCGCCGGGCGGCACCCCTCTCCGGAAACCCGCGTCACCCACCGCCGTACGGGAGCGTCACGCCCGGCAGGCTGTACTCGTCACGCCGGCCGCACATCCCGAACCCGCCGAGCCGGGTGGGCGCGGTCTCGTAGGCGCCCGCCTCGCCGAGGTACGAGGGCTCGCCGGCCTGCAGCGCGTCCAGCTGGGCACCGGTGCGCTCGGCGGCGGCCAGCGCACCCGCCCGCCACAGCTCCCGCCAGCGCGGCACCCTGTCGCGCACCAGCCGGGCGGCGGACCGCTGGAACTCGGCGTACGGGCCGCCGTCCCCGGCGACCAGCGTCTCCCGCAGCGTGAGGTAGCCCTCGACGGCGAGGTCCCGGCGGCGCCGGGCGGCCCGTTCCGTCTCGGCTCCGGTGCCCGGCGGCAACGCCGCGGCGGCCGAGTACCGTTCGGGATCGGCGAGCACCTCCGGCGGGAAGGTGAAGACGGCGTCCCCGGCCTCCGGCAGTCCGCCGTTCTGCATCAGCACGGTGATGCGCAGGTCGCCGCCCTGCACCATGCGGTGCACGGTGCCCGGGGTGAACCAGGCGACGGAACCGGGCTCCAGCGGGATCTCCCGGTAGCCGGCCGGGCCGAGGGTCTGCACGGCGCCCCGGCCCCCGGTGACCACGTACGCCTCCGTGCAGACCAGGTGCAGATGCGGGCTGCCGCCGCAGACGCCGTCGGCGGCCTCCCAGTCGTAGGCGCTGAGGTGGGAGAGGCCGACGGCGCCGGGGAGGGGGTGGGGCGGCGCGGACCCGGGCGTGCTCACCACGGCAGGCTCGCCAGATGCGCGGCGACGCGGTCGGCGTCCCAGGCGCCGTCGGCGAAGACGATCCGGTAGCGGTAGGCGAAGGACTCGCCGGGCGGCAGCTCGAACTCCTCGAAGAACGCCCAGGAGAACGCGGCCGTCGGGATCGGTTCCGCGCGCACGAACCAGTGCGACTCGTGGATCGGCGTCCGCCCGTCGAGGTTCTCGGGCGCGTGGGCGAAGACGATCGTGGAGTGCCCGTCCACCTCGTCGTGCTCGGTGGTGTAGGCGAGCCAGGGGCCCTGGGTGCCCATCAGCTTCTCGGCGCCGGTGACGGAGTCCGGGCCGAACGCGGTACCGCCGGTGAAGTCACGGGCGCCGCGCCACTGGAGCCCGGTGTACCCGGCCATCTCGCGGCCTTCGGTGGTGGGGGAACCGAAGGTCAGCGGCTCGTCGCGGACGTTGGTGAGGTGGATGGTCCAGTCGAGCGCCCAGGCGCCGGCCCGTTCGTCGACGGAGTGGACGGTGAGCCCGCGCACCTCCCGCGCCCACTCCGCGCCGCCGTTCTCCACCCAGGTCAGCTCCTCGGTGAAGGAGAGCCGGTCGTCCGCGACGGCGAACCGGGTGAATCCGTCGTGCCGCATCGAGCCGACCCGCCCGGGCAGCACCTGGTAACCCTGACCGTGGACATAGCTGTTGCCGCCCCAGAAGTTCTGCCCGGACAGGTGGCTGGCCGTCATCTGGAGGCCCTTGTGCCAGCGGTGGTCGCTCGGCCGGTAGCCGGTGACGGTCCGCCCGGCCAGCGTGCGCACGGGGTGGGCGTACGGCTTGCGCGCCTCGTACGCCTCGGGGTCGGGGCGGTAGACGTACCGCAGGATCTCGGTGCCGTCCGGTGCCGCGACCGCGATGTGCTCGCCGTGGACGTGGCTGACGCGGATGCTCATGCGCGCTCCTCGGTGGGGGCCCAGTGGGGGTGGTCGCCGTGCATGGCTGCGTAGTAGGGGTCGCCGGGGCCGATCTCGCCCGCGTGCACGGGGCGGCCCGTGAACGCCGACTTGTAGAGCGCGGCGGCGAATTCGAGGGTGGCGCGGGCGTCGGGGCCGCTGCCCGGTGGCCGTTCGCCCGCGTCGTAGGCGTCGAGGAGGGCGCCGAGCTGCGCGGTGTGCGAGCTGGGGACGTCCGCCTCCGGGGTGCGCCAGGCGTCGCTGCGGGTGGCGGGGACGTGCGGGGCCGGGGTGTAGACCCAGTCCTCGTTGCGGTGCCCGTACAGGTGGGTGAGTTCGACGGTGGCGTCCGCGCAGTCGACGCGGATGCGGCTCACCTCCTGCGGGGAGAGCACGCTGTTGACGACGGTGGCGAGGGCGCCGTTCGCGAAGCGGACGAGGGCGGTGGACACGTCCTCGCTCTCGGTGTCGTGGACCAGGCGGGCCGCCATGGCCCGGATCTCCGTCCACGGGCCGAGCAGGTGCAGCAGCAGGTCGTACTGGTGGATGCCATGGCCCATGGTCGGGCCGCCGCCTTCACTGGCCCAGGTGCCACGCCACGGCACGGCGTAGTAGGCGGCGTCCCGGTGCCAGGTGGTCTGGCAGTGCGCGACCAGCGGGGCGCCCAGCTCGCCGTCGGCGATCAGCTGCCGGGCGTGTACGGCGCCGGAGCCGTAGCGGTGCTGGAAGACCACGGAGGCGTAGGCGCCGGAGGCCTCCTCGGCGGCGGCGATCTCGTCGTACTCGGCGAGCGACAGGCACAGCGGCTTCTCGCACAGCACCCAGGCGCCCGCCTTGAGCGCGGCCACGGTCTGCGCGCGGTGCAGGGAGGGGGGCGTGCCGACGAGGACGAGGTCGGGGCGTACGGCGTCCAGCATCTCGTCGACGGAGGTGTACCCGGCGACGTCGCCGCCGGCGAGTTCCCGGAAGGCGTCGAGGCGGGCCTGGTCGACGTCGACCGCGGCGACCAACTCGGTGCGGTCGGCGTGGGCGGTGAGGGCGGGCAGATGGCTGCCGCTGACGATCGCGCCGGTGCCGATCACGGCGACGCGGCGGCGGGTCGGCTGTGGGGGCATGGGGGTCCTCCTGGGAGTGCGGGGACCAAGACGCGGAGAAAGCGCTTGCTCCCGGAGAGACCCTAGATTCGGAGGAATGTCAGGACAACCCCCCGCGCAGCGATGGCCGAGAGAAGCGGGCGCAGTGGCCGGGCGGCGGCCAGGCAACGGGGGCCGGTGCACGTCAGCGCGGTGTCGCCGCTGGGCCGCGGGGCGCGCCGACAGGGCTTTGACGTGCTGGGCGACGTCCCGGTCGGCGAACTCCTCTTCGACCCCGAACCCGTCGTCCGCGGGGGCACCGCATCGCCGCGCGGGGGCACCGCATCCCCGCACTCACGGCGTTGCTCGGAGGGCACGCGGGTCCGCCCGCCGTCGGTGCTCACCTTCTGTTCGTCTCCGTGGTCACTCACCGACCGGGCTGATCCGGGCATCTCCTCGGTGGGCGTCGAGGTGTCGGTCCCGGTGCCGGGTCAGCCGGACCGGGACCTCGACCGGGCCCTGCACCCCCGACGGCGGGCCCCACCGGACCCCGCCCGTCGGCTCCGGTGCGCGGAACCGGGCCGCCAGCGCGCCCAGCACGGCGGCCAGCTGGTGTTCGGAGGCGGTGGCGCCTATGCAGTAGTGCAGGCCCGCGCCGAAGCTGAGGTGCGGGCGGGACGGCACGCGCCCCGGCCGGTAGGCGTCGCCGTCGGGTTCCGCGTCGCGGTTGGCCTGCACCGCGCACAGGAGCACCGGACGGCCGGGTTCCAGGGTGCGGTCGGCCAGCGTCAACGGCTGTTCGGTGAACCGGATCTGGATCGGCGCCGTCGGCATCCAGCGCAGCAGCTCCCGTACCGCGGCCCGGGCGACCGTCTCGTCGCCGGCCGCCGCCGACCAGGTCCGCGGATGGTCCGCCAGTACGGCGACCAGCTGGCCGAGCGCCAGGCGGTACGGCTCGAACCCGATGAGGAGCGACATCCTGGAGCGCGTCCAGTCCGGGCGCTCGGCCGCCGTGACGCCCTCCCGGCGGGCCAGCCGGCCGAGGAAGTCCTGCACGTGCTCGACCGCCGCCTTCGCCTGCCCGAGTGTCTCCAGCGGCATCAGCCGGTGGACGAGCGCCAGGTCGCGTACCGGTTGCGCGATCTCGCGATAGGTGTCTCTGCCGACGTCGAGCAACCGTGCGGCCTGGGCGTCCACGATCGCGTCGGCGACGTCGGTCACGAACTCGCACGCGCCGTCGACCGCGGCGGTCGCGGCGCGGGCCTCGGCGGCGGCGAACGACGGGTCGAAGGCCGGGCCGCGCAGGAGCGGGCGCATGAGCCGGCGCAGCGCGTCGTGGTCGGCGGCCCGGGAGAAGATGAGCAGGGAGGCGAACCAGGACCCGATCGCGTGGTCGGTCACCCCGGAACACCGCAGCTGCCGCCAGGGGTCGTGCACCAGGGTCGGCTGCCGCAGCAGCCGCCCGACGGTGGCGTGGTCGCAGATCACGGGACCGTAGATGCTGTCCGGGAGCAGGCCCCGGGTGCGGGCCGCGTGCAGGCGGCGGTCGTCGAAACGGAACGAGGGGGAGCCGACGTCGACGAACGGCCGTCCCGCGCCGGAGGGGGTGTCGAGGGGAGTACCGCAGGGAGTCTCGTCTCCCTCGGCGACCTGCAATGCCATCGCGTGGCCTCACTCGTGGTGGCAAGGGCTCAGCCGGCCCGAGCGCCTTCGCACGTACGCGAGTCATTCTGGGTCGGGTGCCGGGCCGCAGGTCAGGTCCCCGAACGGGCGTCCCCGGCCGTCACGCGTCCCCGTACGCCTCCCCGCCCAGTTCGAGGGTGGCGGTGCCCGCCGTCGCGTCGGCGAGCCAGCCGCGGAAGGCGTCCACGTCGGCGTCCGGCAGGCCGATCGCGATGGCGACGGCCTCGCCGTAGCGGACGTCGCGGACCTCGCGGCCGGTGGCCCGCAGGTCGTTCTGGAGCTTGCCGGCCCGCTGGTGGTCGACGGTCACCGTGGCCAGCCGGAAGCGTCGCCGGGTGCGGGTGCCGAGGGTGTCGAGGGCCTCGCCCACCGCACCGCCGTAGGCGCGGATGAGGCCGCCGGCGCCGAGCTTGACGCCGCCGTAGTAGCGGGTGACGACGGCGACGACGTACCGCATGTCGCGGCGGAGCAGCATCTGCAGCATGGGGACGCCGGCGGTGCCGCCCGGTTCGCCGTCGTCACTGGCCCGCTGGGTGGCGGCGTCGGCGCCGATGACGTAGGCCCAGCAGTTGTGGGTGGCGTCGGCGTGCTCCCTGCGGACCGCCGCGACGAAGTCCTGGGCCTCCTGTTCGGTGGCCGCCGGGGCGAGGGCGCACAGGAAGCGGGAGCGGTTGACCTCGGTCTCGTGCGTGCCGGCGCGGGCGACGGTGCGGTACTCGTCCTGCATCCGCCCACCCTATGCGGGCCCGCGCACCGCCCGTTTCCCTGCCTCTTTCCCTGCTCCTTTCCCTGCTCCCTCTCCTACTACCTCCTACTACGTCTCCTTCTGCTTCTCCTTGTGTCCGCGGGCCACCGTGACCTCCGTCAGCAGGGCCGTCCCCGGGGCGAGCGCCGCCCACGTCGGGCCGTGCCAGGCCAGGACCGCGAGCGCGGAGGTCGGGAACTTCCTGCGCATCTGCTCCAGGGTGTCGTCGAGGCCGTCGCCCGCGAGGTCGAGGACGAGTTCCTCCAGGCCGGGGTTGTGCCCGACCAGCAGCAGTGTCTCCACCTCGGGCGGGGCCTCGCGCACGACCGCGAGCAGGCCGGGTACGTCGGCGGCGTACACCCGCCCGTCGTAGCGGACCGGCGGCGGTGTGCCCCACTGGCCGGCGGCCAGCTCCCAGGTCTGCCGGGCGCGTACCGCGGTGGAGCAGATCGCGAGGTCGGGCAGCGAGTCGGACTCGGCGAGGGCTCGCCCGGCGGCGGGGGCGTCGCGCCGGCCGCGGTCCGCGAGCGGGCGCAGGCGGTCGGGAACGCCCTCGGGCCAGGCGGACTTGGCGTGCCGCAGGACGACCAGGCGGCGCAGCGGGCCCGCGCCCGCCCGGGTGATCACGCCGCCCGCCCGAGGTCACGGGTGAGTTCGAGGGCGAGCAGCCGGTCGGCGTAGGCGCAGGTCTCGAAGCGGGCGCCGTCGGAGATCTCGGGCTGGTTCTCCATCCAGCGCAGCACGCCGAGCACCCCGGGCACGTCGAGGTCGTCCTCCCAGGCGTCCCGCAGCCGTCCCCGCACCTTCTCGGGCACCGGCCGCGAGGGGCTGCGCGCCCAGTGCGCCACCGACCCGCGCAGCCGGCCGAGCCGCCGGCCTGCCTCGTCGAGGGCGCCGGCGCCGAGGTGGACGGCCGTGCCGCGCGGGGCGTCGAGGAGGGCGAGCCGCAGTGCGGCGGGGTCGTCGAGCGTGCCCAGGACACCGGCGTCGGGACCGTCGGCGGGGGCGACGGCGACGGTCACGCCGGCTCCGGCCGCGGACCGGGTGCCACCCGCCGCCGTGACGTGGACGACCTGTGCCTCGCCCAGTCCTGCGGCCAGGTCGCGGCCGTCCTCGAAGGGGCGGATGCCGAGGGTGGTGGCGGCGGCGTGCAGCTCGGCCTGGTGACGGTCGGCGGTGAGCAGCGGCAGGACCGGGGTGCCGCCGAGTTCCAGCGCGCGCAGCAGGAGGTCGGTGGTGAGCAGGACCCGCAGCGCCGTCAGGTCGTACCCGGAGGCGTGTGCCTCCACCCGGGTCAGGGCACGGCGGGCGGAGACGGCGGGGACGGTCTCACCGGACTTGGCGTCGAGGATGCGCAGCACGGGCTGAGCGTAGGCGTGCGGCGGGCCGTACGCAGGCACCTTGCGACGATTCAGGTCACCGTGGCGGGACATGCGGGACATGTGACACCCCGTGCCGCGCGAGCTGCCCCGGCGGTACCGCGCGTACCCGGTCCCGGCCGGGGAATCAGGGTCCGCCGGCCGCTGTTGCCGACGGCGGACATTCCCCCGAGCCGAGGAGGCCGACGGTGTACGGCGACGAAGCGACGATCCGCAGGATTCTGACCGGGACGGGTGACACCTGGGCGGTGGTCGGCCTGTCGGCCAACCGGGGACGGGCCGCGTACGGGGTGGCGCAGGTGCTGCAACGGTTCGGCAAGCGGATCGTGCCGGTCCACCCCAAGGCGGAGACGGTCCACGGCGAGCAGGGCTACGCCTCCCTCGCGGAGATCCCCTTCGAGGTCGACGTCGTCGACGTCTTCGTCAACAGCGAGCTGGCCGGTGCCGTCGCGGACGAGGCGCTGGAGAAGGGCGCGAAGGCGGTCTGGTTCCAGCTCGGGGTGGTCGACGAGGCGGCGTACGAGCGGGTGCGGGCCGCGGGTCTGGACATGGTCATGGACCGCTGCCCGGCCATCGAAATACCCCGCCTGAACCAGAACTGAGCCGGATTTGAGGAAAATCTGAGCTTGCCCTGTCTTACCTTCTTCTCACTTAACAGAACTGAATACGGACATTCTGTGACCCTCGCTGACCTGTGCAAAAGCTTTGGCCAAGACAGGAAAGATCGAGGGTCAAATTTTCGGCAACACTCTTCTCCGGTTGCGACGTGCGCCCTTAACTTGTGCCCTCTTGCTCGTTAAATCTGCGTTCAGAAACTGAGAGGCCACTTGACATGGTGAGTGTCGAGAAAGCCGCGACGGAGGACATCACACCTTCGGGCGGTCTGAGGCGGGACGTCGGCCTGATCGGCCTGATGTGGGCCTCGGTGGGCTCGATCATCGGCTCCGGATGGCTGTACGGCGCCGAGAAGGCGGTCGGCATGGCCGGCCCCGCGGCGATCATCTCGTGGGTGATCGGCGCGGTCGCGATCGTGCTGCTGGCACTGGTGCACGCCGAGCTCGGCGGCATGTTCCCGGTGGCGGGCGGTACGGCCCGCTACCCGCACTACGCGTTCGGCGGCCTGGCCGGCATGTCCTTCGGCTGGTTCTCCTGGCTCCAGGCGGCGACGGTGGCCCCGATCGAGGTCGAGGCCATGATCGGTTACGCCGGTCACTGGAAGTGGGCCCAGCACCTGGAGCACGCCGACGGCACCCTGACCACGAGCGGCCTGCTGGTGGCCATCGTGCTCATGGCCCTGTTCGTCGGCGTCAACTTCTTCGGCGTCCGGGTCCTGGCGCACACCAACAGCGCCGCGACCTGGTGGAAGATCGCCGTGCCGCTGGCCGCGATCTTCATCATCGCGGTCGGCAACTTCCACACCGCCAACTTCCACTCGGAGGGCTTCGCCCCCTTCGGCGCGAAGGGCGTCCTGGCCGCGATCAGCACCAGCGGCATCATCTTCGCGCTGCTCGGCTTCGAGCAGGCGATCCAGCTGGCGGGCGAGAGCCGCAACCCGAAGAAGGACCTGCCGCGCGCCACGCTCGGCTCGGTCGCGATCGGCGCCGTCATCTACGTCCTGCTCCAGGTCGTGTTCATCGCCGCGCTGCCGCACAGCACCTTCGCGCACGGCTGGGACCACCTGAAGTACGCCGGGATCAGCGGCCCGTGGGCCGGCCTGGCCACCCTGGTGGGCCTCGGCTGGCTGGCCTGGGTCCTCTACGTGGACGCGATCATCTCCCCCGGCGGCACCGGCCTCATCTACACCACCGCCACCTCCCGGGTCTCCTACGGCCTGGCGAAGAACGGCTACGCGCCGAAGCTCTTCACCCGGACCGACTCCCGCGGTGTGCCGTGGTTCGGTCTCGTCATGTCCTTCGTGACCGGTGTGATCTGCTTCCTGCCGTTCCCGAGCTGGCAGCAGCTGGTCGGCTTCATCACCTCGGCGAGCGTGCTGATGTACGCCGGTGCCCCGCTGGCGTACGGCGTCTTCACCGACAAGCTGCCGCGGCACGAGCGCCCCTACCGGCTGCCCTTCGGCAAGGTGATCTCCCCGCTGTCGTTCGTGGTCGCCAACCTGATCATCTACTGGTCCGGCTGGGACATCCTGTGGCGGCTCGGCCTCGCGATCATCCTCGGCTACCTGCTGCTCGGCGGCTACGCCTTCTACGCCCACAGCAGGAACCTGCCGGACGCGCCCCGGCTGGACTTCCGGGCCGCGCAGTGGCTGCCCGCCTATCTGATCGGCATGGGCCTGATCTCCTGGCAGGGCAGCTTCGGCGGCCAGAACAACATCGCGCTGTGGTGGGACATCCTGGTGATCGCCGTCTTCTCGATCGGCATCTACTACTGGGCCAAGGCGACCGCCTCCACGGCCGAGGACATCGAGCGCAGCATCGACGAGGTCGTGGTCACGGACGCCCCGGCGCACTGACCCGCCCTCCTCACCCACGTCCCGTCAGCCACGGTGGCACTGCCGTGGCTGACGGGACACCGTCATAATGCGGGGGTGACTCACCCCTCCCCCCACAGCAACTCCCCTTCCGAGGAACGCCGTACGGTCGTCGTCGTGGGCGCCGGACCCGCCGGGCTGACCGTCGGGAACATCCTGCGGGCCGCCGGCGTCGACTGCGTGGTCCTGGAGACCGAGAGCAGACAGTTCATCGAGACCCGGCCGCGGGCCGGGGTCATCGAGGAATGGGCGGTGCGCGGACTCCGGCAACGCGGCCTGGGCGACGGCCTGGTGGCCCGGGCGCAGGTGCACAGCGAGTGCGAGTTCCGGTTCGGCGGCGACCGGTTCCGCTTCGACTACAGCGAACTGACGGACCATCACCACTACGTCTATCCGCAGCCGTTGCTCGTGACGGACCTGGTGCGGGAGTACGCCGACGTGCGCGGCGGGGACATCAGGTTCGGGGTGCGGGACGTCGCACTGCACGACCTGGAGACGGACCGGCCCGCCGTGTCGTACCTCGACCCCGCGACCGGTGAACGGCACGTCCTGCGCTGCGAGTTCGTCGCGGGCTGCGACGGGGCGCGCGGGGTGACCCGGGACGCGATACCGCAGGGGCGGGTGCGGGTCGCCCGGCAGGACTACGGCATAGCGTGGCTGGCCCTGCTCGCCGAGGCGCCGCCGTCCTCGGACTGCGTGCTGTTCGGCGTCCATCCGAACGGTTTCGCCGGGCACATGGCGCGCAGCCCCGAGGTCACCCGCTACTACCTGCAGTGCCCGCCGGGCGACGACCCGGAGAGCTGGTCGCACGACCGGGTCTGGGACGAGCTGCGCGAGCGGCTCGACGCCGCCGGGGCGCCACCGCTCAACGAGGGGCGGCTGATCGAGAAGCGCCTGCTGGACATGCACGACTACGTGGTCGAACCGCTGGTGTTCGGCCGCCTCTTCCTGGCCGGTGACGCCGGGCACCTGACCGCGCCGATCGCCGCCAAGGGCATGAACCTCGCCCTGCACGACGCCTTCCTGCTGGGCGACGCACTCGCCACGCGCGTCGCCAAGGGCGACGACACCGGCCTGGCGGGCTACTCCCACGCCTGCCTGCGCCGGGTCTGGGACTACCAGGAGTTCTCCCAGTTCCTGTCCGGCATCTACCACGGCACCGCCTCCGGCGACCCGTTCCTCGCGGGCACCAGCCTGGCCAGACTGCGCAGGCTGTTCACCTCCCGCGCGGCGGCGACGGCCTTCGCGGAGCAGTACCTCGGCGCGGCCGACGCGTTCTGAGAGCCACCGCCGTCACGAGGACCGGGTGTCCCGCACGGTCTCGGTCTCGGTCTCGGTCTCGGTCTCGGTCTCGGTCAGCCGGTGGTCCGCCACCTTCAGCGCCTCCTCGACCAGCCGCCGCAGATGACCGTGGCGCAGCGAGTACACCACCCGCCGCCCCTCCTTGCGCGTCCCCACCAGACCGGCGAGCCGCAGCCGGGCCAGATGCTGGCTGACGGCAGGCCGGGCGGCGCCGCACACCTCCGTGAGCGTCGTGACATCGGCCTCCCCCGTGGTCAGGGCGTGCAGCAGGGTGAGCCGGGTGCGGTCGCCGAGCAGGGCGAGGAGTTCGGCGGCGAGCGCGAACTGTTCCTCGCCGGGGGTGCGCGGATGCGCATGATGCGCAGGTGATAGGTGCAAGCGTGCGCTCATACGCACATAATGGCGTCGTGGGCGTCCCGTGTCCACGCCCCGCGCACCGGAGAGGGGAGCCGCATGAGCGACCGGCACCATCACGAACACACACACGCACACGCGGACGACCGTCACCCCCACGAGCACGCCCACGACCGGCACGGCGAGCCGGCCCACGGCCACGCGCACGCGCACGAGCACGCGCACGGCCACGACGACGGCCACGGCCACGGCCACGGCCACGGGCAGGGGCACGGCCACGGGCAGGGGCACGGCCACCACCACGGGAACGGTCACGGCGAGAACCGCGGTCACTCCCGTCCCTCGGCCGCGGGCCTCCGCCACCGCCTCGCGCACCTCCTGACGCCCCACTCCCACGAGACGGCCGACAAGCTGGACCCGGCCCTGGAGGCCTCGGCGCGGGGCATGCGGGCGCTCTGGGTCTCGCTGGCCGTGCTCGGGGCGACGGCGCTGGTGCAGGCGGTCGTGGTGGTCCTGTCCGGCTCGGTCGCCCTGCTCGGGGACACGGTGCACAACGCCGCGGACGCGCTGACCGCCGTACCGCTGGGCATCGCCTTCGTGCTCGGGCGGCGCGCGGCGAACCGCCGCTTCACCTACGGCTACGGGCGGGCCGAGGACCTCGCGGGGATCGCGATCGTGCTGACCATCGCCGCGTCGGCCTGCTTCGCCGCGTGGACGGCCGTCGAGCGGCTGCTGGAGCCGCGTCCGGTCACGCACCTGACGGCCGTCGCGGTGGCCGCGCTCGCCGGGTTCGCGGGGAACGAGTGGGTGGCCCGGTACAGGATCCGGGTGGGCCGGGAGATCGGCTCGGCCGCGCTGGTGGCCGACGGGCTGCACGCCCGCACCGACGGGTTCACCTCGCTGGCCGTGCTGCTGGGGGCCGGCGGCGCCGCCCTGGGCTGGCAACTCGCCGATCCGCTGGTGGGGCTGGCGATCACCGCGGCGATCGCGCTGGTGCTGCGGGACGCGGCGCGCGAGGTGTTCCGGCGCGTGATGGACGCGGTGGACCCGGAACTGACGGACCGGGCCGAGCGGGCGCTCCGCGAGGTGCCGGGGGTGCGGGCGGTGGGCGAGCTGCGGCTGCGGTGGATCGGGCACCGGCTGCGCGCCGAGGTGGCGGTCGTGGTCGACGGCGAGGCGACCGTACGGCAGGCACACGCGATCGCCGTCGCGGCGGAACACGCGCTGCTGCACGCCGTACCGCGGCTGACGGCGGCCCTGGTGCACGCGGATCCGGCGCCCGCGCCGGGCCAGGCGGACCCACACCTGGCGCTGGCCCACCACGCGCACCCCGTCTCCTAGCCGACCACGCGCACGCGTCGTCTCCTAGACGCCGAGCCCCGGCAGCACGACCGCGCCCGGCAGTTGGGCGAACGCCTCGCCGGGGACCAGGAGTTTGCCGCGCCGACGGCCGCTGCCGACCAGGACGTAGGGCAGGTCGGCCACGGCCGGGTCCACCAACAGCGGCCAGTCGCGCGGGAGTCCGATCGGGGTGATGCCGCCGTACTCCATGCCGGTCGCGCCGGTCGCGGTGTCCGTCGACGCGAACGAGGCCTTGCGGGAGCCGAGTTGGCGGCGCACCACGCCGTTGACGTCCACCTTGGTGGTGGACAGCACCAGGCAGGCCGCCAGGGTGGTCTCGGCGCCGCGCCTGCCCGCCACCACCACGCAGTTGGCCGACTTGTCCAGCAGGTCGCGCCCGTAGTGCTCGACGAAGACCGCGGTGTCCGCCCACTGCGGGTCGGTCTCGACGTAGACGATCCGGTCGGCGGGGACGGCGCCGGTCCACGCGCGCAGGGCGTCGGCGACCGGCGCGGTCAGCTCGTCGAGGCAGTCCGGGGCGGGGACGGCGGTGTCGAAGTCTCCGATGGGTGCGCGCATGTCCGCACGCTAACAGCCCGGCCCGCCGGGCTCAGGGCACGGGCGGCACGGAGACCGTCATCACCATCTCCATCGGCACGTCCCCGGTGTTGCCGTACACATGGGCCGTGTTGGCCTCGAAGGAGGCGCTGGCGCCCGTCGGCACGCGGTGGTCGGTCCCGTCGACGGTGAGGGTCAGTTCCCCGGCGAGGACATGGACGATCTCCACCGTGCCGGTCGGATGGGGTTCCGACGGGCTGCTCTCGCCCGGCATCAGGTGCCAGTCCCACATCTCCAGCGGGCCGGGCGCCTCGGTGCCGGCGAGGAGCCGGTTGTAGCTGCCTGCGTCGGTGTGCCACAGCCGTACGGCCTTGTCGGCGGGGACGATCTGGACCTTCGGGCCCTGTTCGTAGTCGAGCAGGGTGGTGATGCTGATGCCGAGCGCGTCACCGATCTTGACGACCGTGCCGATGCTCGGGTTGGTGCGGGCCTGCTCGATCTGGATCAGCATGCCGCGGCTGACCCCGGCCCTGGTCGCGAGCACGTCCAGGGTGAAGCCGCGCACCGCGCGCCAGTGCTTGACGTTGCGGGCCAGGGACTGGGTCAGCAGGTCGAGGTCCGACACGTTCCGTCCATGGGGGAAGGCATTGCGGAAGGCATGGGGGTCCAATATTTTGAATGACGTAGTTCATCTGACTGAACTACGATGGGGTGTACCTGATCGTTCACCGAACTGTACTGCGAGGCGGGCCGTGACAGCATTCTTCGCCCTCACCACCAGTCTCCTGTGGGGGCTGGCCGACTTCGGCGGCGGGCTGCTCACGCGACGCGCGCCGGCCCTCACGGTGGTCGTCGCGTCGCAGGGCCTGGCGGCGGTCGTGCTGGGCGTGATCGTGGTCGCCACGGGCGGCTGGAGCGAGGCCGGGCCCCGGCTCTGGTTCGCGGTCGCGGCGGGCCTGGCCGGACCGGTCGCGCTGCTCTCCTTCTACAAGGCCCTCGCCCTCGGCCCGATGGGGGTGGTCTCCCCGCTGGCCACGCTGAGCGTCGCCGTCCCGGTCGGGGTCGGGCTCTTCCTCGGCGAGCGGCCGGGGCTGCTCCAGGTGGCCGGCATCGCGGTCGCCGTCACCGGGGTCGTGCTGGCCGGCGGCCCGCAGCTGCGCGGCGCGCCCGTGCAGCGCCGGACGATCCTGCTCACCCTGGTCGCGGCGGCGGGCTTCGGCACGGTGTTCGCGCTGATCACGGAGGCGTCCACCACGGTCACCGGCCTCTTCCTGGCCCTCTTCGTGCAGCGGCTGACCAGCGTCGCGACAGGCGGCGCGGCCCTGTGGCTGTCCGTGCGGCGGGGCGCGCCCGCACTGCCCCCGGCCGGTTTCACCTGGTCCGCGCTCCCGGCGCTGGGCTTCGTCGGTCTCGCCGACGTCGCGGCCAACGGCACGTACTCGATCGCCGCCCAGCACGGCCCGGTCACCGTCGCCGCGGTGCTCGCCTCGCTCTACCCGGTGGTCACCGCGCTCGCGGCCCGCGGCTTCCTCAGCGAACGGCTGCGCGCCATCCAGGCGGCGGGCGCCGGGCTGGCGCTGGTGGGAACGCTGCTGCTGGCCACCGGCTGAGCGGCGCCAGGCCGACGACCCGGCCGGCTACCGCTCAGCTCTCGGGTTCCAGTTCGGCGAGCCGCGCCACGTCCGCCTCGTCCAGCTCGGCCAGCGCGCGCAGCTGCTCCGGCGTGGTGCCCGCCGGGATCGGCACCGGCGGGGGCGTGCGCAGCGGCGGCTGCCAGCCGGTCTCGGGCGTCCAGCGCCGTACGACGCGGGCCGGGGCGCCCGCCACCACGGCGTGGTCGGGCACCGTGCCCCGGACCACCGCGCCGGCCGCCACCACGACGTTCCGGCCGATCCGCGCGCCCGGCAGGATCACCGCGCCGGTGCCGATCCAGCAGCCCGGGCCGATCTCCACGGGCTCCATGCGGGGCCACTGCCTGCCGATGGGCTCGTGCGGGTCGTCGTAGGAGTGGTTGGTGGAGGTGACGTAGACGTACGGGCCGAAGTAGCAGTCGCTGCCGATGGTGACCGTGGTGTCCGCGATCACGTGGCTGCCGCGGCCGAGGACCACGCCGTCGCCGATGCGCAGGATCGGGTCGGGGCCGAGGTCGAGGTCGGGCATCAGGCCCGCGGTGAGGGTGACCTGTTCGCCGACGATGCAGTGCGAGCCGAGGTGGATCCACGGCTCGCCGAAGACCGTGCCGAGCGGGAAGGCGAGCCGGGTGGCCTCGCCGAGGGCGCCGAAGCGGAAGCGGCCGGGGTGGTCGGCGGAGACGGATCCGGTGCGCTGCACCCAGGCCCAGGCCGCGTGCACCGCGCGTTGGGCGAGGCGGCGGCGCCAGGACGAGAACGTGTTCTTGGGCTTCGGCACGGAGTCACGCTACTCAGCGGGCGCCGCATTGCAGAAGGCGGGCTGCTGTGATCTTCGCCCCAGGTCGTGGGCTAGGTTGCCGGGGACATCGACGACGACGGGAGACGGTGATGACGCGGCAGGCGCTGATCGTGGGCATCGGGGGGCGGGAGCCGAAGATCGAGGACGGCGTGTTCGTGGCGCCGACCGCCTCGGTGATCGGGGACGTCACCCTGAGGGCCGGGGCGAGTGTCTGGTACGGGGCGGTGGTGCGGGGGGACGTCGAGAAGATCACCGTGGGGGCGCAGGCGAACGTCCAGGACAATGTGACATTGCACGCGGACCCCGGGTTTCCGGTGAGCGTCGGGGAGCGGGTGTCCATCGGGCACAACGCGGTGGTGCACGGGGCGACCGTGGAGGACGACTGCCTGATCGGCATGGGGGCGACCGTGCTGAACGGGGCCGTGATCGGGGCGGGGTCGTTGGTGGCGGCGCAGGCGTTGGTGCCGCAGGGGATGGTGGTGCCGCCGGGGTCGTTGGTGGCGGGGGTGCCGGCGAAGGTGCGGCGCGAGCTCAGCCGGGAAGAGCGGGAGGGGGTGACCCTGAACGGGACCTTCTATGCGGAGTTGGCTGTGGCGCATCGCGGGGTGCATGAGTAGGGGGTTCGGCGGGTGCGGGTGGGTGGGGGCTTCTCGCGCCCACGCGGCGGAGCCGCATATCAGATGCAGTCCCGCGCCCCTGACGGGGCGCTTCAGTCCCCGGCGCCTACAGGTTCGGCTTCCTTCTCTGACACCTGGAGCTTCTTCGCCTTGCGGCGGACGATCAGCATGGAGGCGAGGCCGAAGAGGACTGCCGCTGCCAGGCCGAAGTACGAGAAACGCTTGAGCCAGTCCTCCGCGACGAGGCCGACGTAGTAGACGACCGCCGTGGTGCCGCCCGCCCAGCAGATGCCGCCGAGGAGGTTGGCGATCAGGAACTTCCAGTAGGGCATGTGGAGGACACCGGCCAGCGGGCCCGCGAAGATGCGGAGGAGGGCGATGAAGCGGCCGAAGAAGACCGCCCACATGCCCCACTTCTCGAAGGAGCGCTCGGCGGTGGCGACGTGGCCCTCGCTGAAGTGTCTCGGGAACTTCTTCCCCAGCCAGGCCAGCAGCGGACGGCCGCCCTTGCGGCCGATCGCGTAGCCGATGGAGTCGCCGATCACCGCGCCGGCGGTCGCGCAGGCGCCGAGGACGAACGGGTTGATGCCCGAGTGCTGGGAGGAGAGCAGCGCGGCGGAGACCAGGACGATCTCGCCCGGCAGCGGGATGCCCAGGCTCTCCAGTCCGATGACCAGCGCCACCACTGCGTAGACGGCGACCGCCGGGACCGAGTCGAGCCATTCCTGGACGTGCACCGCCGGATCCTCCCCTGTCGTGTGCGCCTTCCCCAGGAAGGCTACCGGGTCCGCCGGGTACCGCAGCGCCCGCGGCACCGGCCCGCCCTCCTGCCTTCGGTTTTCGGACATCCGGGTGTCATACGGGACGGGAAGGCTCCCCGGCGTCTGCTCGCCCGCGGCTCCCCACCGCAGGCCCGCCGTGGAAGGACAACGTCCCCGTGTCCTCACTGTCGTCTCTGTCGTCGTCCCACCCCGACGCGCCCGTGTGTCCGCTGCCGGCGCCCTCCTCGATGGCCGGCCGGCCGCTCCGGCTCGCCCTGTGCCTGTCCCCCCTGCTCATCGCGGCGGTCTGGGGGCTGACCAACCAGTCGCTGCTCTACGAGGGCGTCACCCGGCTCGCCCGCGCCGAACCGGCGTGGCTGCTGGCCGCGGGCGGTTTCACCTGCCTGACCTGGGTGGTGGCCGCCTGCATGCGGCAGGGCGCGGTACCCGACCGGCTGCCGCCGGGGCTGCTGCTGGCCTCGCAGTTCGCCGCCGGCGCCGCCAACCACGCACTGCCCGCCGGTCTCGGCGCGCACGCCGTCACCGTGCGTTTCCTGCGCACCCGGGGCGTCCCCCTGGAGCGGGCCACCGCCTCGATCGCGCTGTACTCGGTGGCGAAGTCGGGTGCGAAGACGGTCGTGCTGATCGGGTTCCTGCTGTCGTCGTCGGCCTGGCGGCGGCTGGGCGAGCTGGTGCCGGACGGTGTGGTGCTGATCCCGGTCGCCGCGGTACTCACCCTGATGGGCGTGGCGACGGCCGTCGTACGACCGCTGCGCCGCCCGATCACCGGCATGGTGCGCTCGGCGCTCACCGACGCCCGGACGGTGCACGCGCGGCCCTCCCGGGTGCTGGCCCTGTGGGGCGGGGCCACCGCGATGCCGCTGGTGCAGGCGTGCGTGCTGGCCTGCACCGGGGAGGCACTCGGACTCGGGCTGTCGTGGGGCACCGTGATCTTCGCCTACCTGGCGGCGGGCACGGCGGGGGGTGCCGTGCCGGTGCCCGGCGGGGTCGCGGTGGACGCGGCGCTGGTGATCACCCTGGTCGCGTTCGGCTCCCCGGCCGGGGTGGCCGCCGCGACGGTGATCGGCTACCGCGTCCTGACCGACTGGATCCCGCTGCTGCCGGGCGCTCTGGTGCTGTCGGCGATGATCCGCGCGAAGGTGCTGTGAGGGCCGGGCGTCAGTCGCGGCGGGCCACGACCCGGTAGGCGTTGGAGACGCGGAGGCGGCGGGAGAACGGCCGTACGGCGAAGCGGTCCAGGAGGGTGCCGGCGATCAGGGCCGGGATGCCGGCGATGAGGAGGGCGGCGCGCAGCGACTTCTGGAGGGCGCCGGGCTGTGCCGGCAGCCAGGGGGCGTCCTCGCGCGGCGCGGTGTGGTCCAGGGCGAGCCAGACGGCGGCCAGCAGGTCGACGGGGTCGTGCGCCTCGGCGTGCTCCTCGGCGACGACCGTGAAGCCCAGTTCCGTGAGGCGGGCCCGGAGGTTGCCGACCGGGATGAAGTGCAGGTGCTGGGGCTGGAGCCAGGGCAGCCACCAGCGGCCGAGCAGGCGGGCGTAGCGGCTCTCGGGGTCGGGGACCTCGATGAGGAGGTGGCCGCCGGGGCGTACCGCCTCGTGGGCGGCGCGCAGTTCGCGGTCGGGGTCGGTGCTGTGCTCCAGGTAGTGGAACATGCTCACCACGTCGTAGCGGGCGGTGAGTTCGGGGGCCAGGTCGGGGAAGGCGCCGCGGTAGGCGTGCTCCACGCGGCCCTCGCGGGCGGCGAGTTCGACGCCGTCGGTGAAGTCGAGGCCGTCGAAGGCGGTGCCGGGCAGCACCTCGCGGGCGGCCTCGCAGAAGTGGCCGTGGCCGGTGCCGACGTCGAGCCAGTTCTTCGGGGTCGCGTCGTGCGGGACCATGGACCGGGCGCGGCCCTGGTACATCTTGGTGCGGCCCCCGAAGGTGCCGCTCATCTTCTGCTCGCCGAGCCCGTCGTAGAAGTCCCGGTAGTAGAACTCCAGGCCCGTCTCGTTCAGCCGCGGGTTCTGGAAGGTGTGGCCGCACCGCGTGCACCGGTCGAGGGCGAAGGCGCCGGGTTTGTGCTGGAGCAGGTCGGTGGTGCGCAGCCGGGTGGTGAGCCGGTCGGAGCCGCACCAGGGGCAGGCGGTGCGGCGGGGCTCGAAGAAGCGGTCGGTGCCCTCGGCGAGGTCCCGCTCGTAGGCGGAGCGCAGCGCCTCGATCTCACTCTGCTTGCTCATCGGCTCTCCTTGCGTGCGGGTCGGCTGCGAGGCGTTCCAGGTGGGCCGCGGCGGCCGGTGCTCCGCCGGCCGCGCGGAACGCGGTGCGGATGCGGGCCGCCGCGGTGCGCGGGCCGGGCTCGTACAGGACGGTGTCGAGGGCCTCGCCGAGGCGTGGGGCGGTGACCCGGCCGAACCGGACCCGGAGGCCCGCGCCGGCGTCGACGACCTGTCCGGCGATCACCGGCTGGTCGTCGCGGATGGGTGCGACGACCAGCGGGACGCCGTGCCACAGGGCCTCGCACACGGTGTTGTGCCCGGCGTGGCAGACGACCGCGTCGACCCGTTCCAGGAGCGGGAGTTGGGGCAGCGAGGGCAGGATGAGGATGTCCTTGTCGTCGGCGGCCGGGGGCAGGGTGCCACCGGGGTCGGCGATCAGCGCCTGCACCCGGTCGGCTCGTTCGCGGACGGCGGCCACGCACTCGGCCAGGAACCGCCCGCCCGCGTCCGCGTTGGCGGTGCCGAGGGAGACGAGGACGCGCTCCCGGCTCGGGTCCAGCCAGTCCCAGGGGAAGCCGTCGGCGACCGGCCGCTCGGAGATCGACGGGCCGACGTGGCGGACCGCCGGCCGGTCGGTGCGGCCCGCCAGTTCGGGGGTGGTGAAGGCGAGGGTGAGGTACGGCGAGAAGCGCGGGTCGGCGGTGCCCGCCGGGTCGCCGATCCGGCCGCGCAGCTCCGCGAGCCGGTCCCGGAGCCACTCGGCGACCTTGGGGATGCCGTCGTAGGCGCCGCCGAACTCGGCCGAGGTGGTCGCGGAGGTCGCCCACGGCAGCCCGAGCCGCTCGGCCACCAGAGCCCCGGCGAAGGCCTGTTGGTCGGCGACCACCACGTCGGGGCGGAATTCGTCGACGGCCGCGCGTACACCGGGTGCCATGGCGTCCGCCAGCGGCACCAGGAACCACTCCCAGAGGAACCGCAGCGCCTCCGCGCCCCGCAGGTCGGCGGGCCGCTCGCCCTCCGCGGTCCCCGCGCACGGGAACACCCGGGCCTGCGGACCCGCCAGCCGCTGCACCAGCGCGGTGTCCGCGCAGACCCAGGCCACCCGGTGCCCGCGCGCGGCGAGTTCGGCCGCGACGCCGACGGCCGGGTTGATGTGCCCGACCAGGGGCGGTACGACGAACAGGAAGCCGCTCACCGGACTCCGGCCCGTACGCCGCCGCTGACCGAGTGGATCAGTTCCAGGATGTGACCGCCGACCGTGCCGGCCGCCTCGACCAGCACGGAGTGCTCGTGCCCGGGCAGCACCACCGACCGGTAGTCCGCCAGCAGGGCCTCCTTGAGCGGGACCACCTCCACCAGGTCGGAGTCCCCGCCGTACACCCCGAGGACCGGGCAGCGTACGGCGCTGATCTGGTCCTCGGTCAGGACCCGGCTGGCCGGGATGTCCCGGCCGAGGCTGGTCTCGCGGGCGAGCCGGGCCGCGCCCCTGGCCAGCCGGGCGGTGTTGTGGCTGCGGTTGGCGGTGATCCAGGCGATCGCGTCCGACTCGTTGTGGGCGAGTTCGGTGACCACCCGGTGCAGGATGCCGCCGAGTTTCGCGGCCCAGGCGGCGGTCGCCGGCTCGGACTCGATGAGCGTCAGGCTGGCGGTGCGCTCCGGGTGGCGGGCCGCCCAGCCGAAGGCGATGGTGCCGCCGTAGGAGTTGCCGACGAGGTGGACCGGGCCGGTGATCGACAGGTGGTCGAGCAGGGCCTCCAGGTCGTCGATGTTGTGGTCGAGGGTGTAGCCCCCGGTGGGCCGGCCGCTGCGGCCGTGGCCGCGCAGGTCGTACATGACCACGTCGAGGCCGGAGGCGGCGAAGGCGGGCGCCACGGTGAAGTAGTAACTGGCCAGGCTGTCGGTGAGCAGCCCGTGGACGAGGACCACGGTGGCCAGCGGGGTACGGCCCTCCCCCGGGCCCATTCTCTGGACGTGCAGCCGGATGTCCCCGGTGTCGACGATCGCCATGGGTCAGCCCGCCTCCGTGGCCTTCAGGCTCCACACGACGTACTCGACGAGCCGGCCGACGGTCAGCTCGATGATCTCGTCGAACTCCATCCCGGCCAGGAACTCGGCGAAGTTGACCCGCTTGCCGTACCGCTCCTCCAGGAGCCCGGCGAGGGTGACCAGGTCGATGGACTCCAGCTCCAGGTCACGGTTGAAGGTGGTGCTCATGCCGATCTCGGCGTCGTCGTCGCCGTACTCCTCCAGGAGGGTGCGGAGCATCCGCGCGAGGTCGGCGAGCACCGCCTCCTCGTCGGCGCGGATCTCGGGCTCGGTGGGGTTCATCGCGGGTCCTCCTCGGGGTCTGCGGCTGCCGGTCCGGTGGTCCAGGCCACGACGTAGTCGCGGTCCGGCAGTGCGGGGGGATTGCGGACCGGCGCGCAGTGCACCGGGTAGGCGCGTTCCAGCCGGCCCGAGACGAGCAGCCGGCTGCCGTCCGGAGCCGCCTCCAGGACGGTGAAGTCCCTTGGCCGGCCGTCGAATCCGGTGCCCTCGGCCTTGGCGACGGCTTCCTTGGCGGCCCAGAACCGGGTGAACCACAGAGCCGTCGGGCCGTCGGCGGACAGGGTGCGCAGCAGCCGGAGTTCGTCCGCGCCGAGCGCGACCTCCATGGCCGCCGGGTCGCGTTCGGTGACCTCTTCGAGGTCGATGCCCGGACCGGGTCCGGGGGTGTGCGGCCGTACGATCGCCACCGCGGCCTCGGCCCGGTGGGCGAGGGAGACGTCGAGGGCGGGCAGCGTGCGGCCGTGCACGCCGACCACATACGGGCGGCCCAACGCGTCGTTGCGGACCCGGAGTTCGGCCGGGAAGACCGGTCCCTCGCCGTGCTGCCAGAGCCACTGCCGTACCGCGTCCTTGGCGGCGATCCGGCCCAGCAGCCACTGCCGACGGCCGCGCGGCGGGTGCTCGGCGTACTCCGAACGCTCGGCGCCGCCGAGGGAGTTGCGCATGATCAGCTCGCGGGAGGCCAGGTCCGGCCAGCGCTCGTGGAGCAGGGTCCAGCCGCCGGGCCGGGCCTCGGAGAGAGTGTTGCGCTCCGGGAACCGCTCGACGGGGCGGGTGTGCGGGTCGTTGTCGAAGCGGCGGTCCTGCCAGCCGCCGATCCGGGCCCAGACCCGGTCGCCGACGGTCAGCTCCACGTCCGCCTCCAGGACGGTGTCGGTGAGCGAGGTGATCCGCACCAGGCAGCCGACCTCGGTGCCGGGGACCGGATGCGGGCCGTAAAAGCGCATCTCCCGCATCTGCACCGGGAAGACGACGGTCCGCTCGGTGCGGGTGGACATGATCCAGTAGCCGAGGATCTGGCCGACGTTGTCCAGCAGGGCGCCCGGGGCGGTGGGCGTGGTGATCACACCGCGGACATGCCGGTCGCCGATCGCGGTGAGCTCGGTGACGCCCTGGAACGCCGGGCCGTGGAACATCCAGCGCTCGGCGTACAGCTCGGCGGCGGTGTGGTCGGGGGCGCGCTCCGTGGCCGGGGGCCCGGCCGGGCCGGTGGGCGGCGGGGAGTGGTCGGGGGCCACTTCGACGACCGCGCGGGCGGTGGGGCCGAAGGTGACCGCGACGCGTCCGGGGCCCTCGGGGGTGACGGTGACCGGGACGTCGACGGGGGGCGTGGCGGTGAGCCAGCGGTCGAAGCGGGCGCCGTGCACGGCGACCGCCCGCAGCCCGGTGGCGTCCTCGGCCGCGTCCGTCATGTGCTGCACGATCGTGGTGGCCGGGACCACCGGCCAACGGTCCTCGGTGTCGGGCCAGCCGGGGCGCTGCGGGAAGAAGCAGTGGTCGAGGAGGTGGGGCATCGCCTCGGGGGACACCTGGAGGGTGGTGGTGCGGGAGGCGGGGCGCGGGGCGGTGGGGACGGACGCGGGGACAGGGGCAGGGGCGGGGCCAGAGGCGGGCGCGGGGCCAGAGGCGGGCGCGGGGCCAGAGGCGGGCGCGGGGCCAGGGGCGGGGACGCGCGGCACGGGCGGGGGTGCAGTGGGACGCGGGGCTGTGGTGCGAGGGGTCGTGGTGCGAGGGGCCGTGGTGAGTGGCGGGGCGGTGAGTGGCGAGGCGGTGATCGCGGTGAGGACCGCCGCTGCCGTGCCCGCCGTCTCCCGCAGCAGCGCGTCGAGTTCGGCCGCGGCCGGGATGCGGGTGGCGAGGTCGTCCAGCGGGGAGGACCCGGCGGGGATCCGCCTGCCGCCCAACGCCGTGCGCAGTTCCGCCAGTTCCGGACCGTCCAGGGAGACCAGTGCGCCGCCCAGGTCGAGCCGGACGGGCGGCCGTTGCCGGGCCGGCGCGGCCGTGCTGCCCGGCCTCGGGACCGCCGGCGCGACGGCGGCGCCCGCGGTCCACAACGCGGTCGCCACGCGCCGGAGTTGGGCCAGACCGGAGCGGTGCGGGGAGTTGGCGGCGACGGCGAGGTGGTCGCGGTCGCCGAGGGTGTCGCCGATCAGGGAGGCCAGCTGGCCGGGGCCGGTCTGGACGAAGACCCGGTGCCCGTCGGCGTACAGGGCGTCGACCAGTTGCCGGAACCGGACCGGCTCCAGCAGGTGCCGGACGAACAGTTCGCGCACCCCGGCCTCGGCCGCCGGAAAGGGGGCCGCGGTGGTGCCGGACCAGACCGGGACGGTCGGCCGGTACAGCCGGAAGCGCTCGGCGGCCTCCTTGATGGGGGTGAGGTACGGCTCCAGCATCGGGGTGTGGAACCCGGACCGGAACGGCAGCACCTGGCACAGCACGCCGTCGCCGCGGAAGGCCCGGACGAGGTCCGCGACGGCCAGGTCGGGACCGCAGACCATCGACTGGTTCGGCGCGTTGTCGTGGGAGAGGACGATCCCGGCGTCCGTCCAGTCATCGTCGAGCGCGGCGCGGACCCGGTCGGCGGGGGCGCCGACGGCGGCGAAGGCGAGGCCCGGCACGGTGACCGCGTCGGGGTCGAACTCGGCCATGAAGGCGTCCACCTGGTCGCCCGAGTAGAGCCCCGCGGCCACCATCGCCGTCCACTCGCCCACGCTGTGCCCGGCGACCGCGTCCGGCACCACGCCCATCCGGCGCAGCGCCGAGTCCAGCAGCCGCCCCACGCCGACGACACCGAACCCATGACGGCCTACGTCCCCGACCCGAACGGCGTCCGTGACGGGGCCGGTGACGGTGGGGAGGCCGAAATGCGCGGCGATGTCGTCGACGCGGGGAGTGAACTCGCCTTCCAGGCCGGGGAAGACGAAGGCCAGCTTGCCTGCGGGCAGCAGCGGGGCGGGCCTGAACCACACGTCGTTGCGGCCCTGCCAGGCGCGGCCCTTGCCGGCCGCGCGCCGGGCGAGGGCGAGCCGTCTGGCGGTGGGGTCGACGATGCCCAGGCGGACCGGGCCCGCGTCCTGATGGGTCCCGTCGGCGGCGAGACCGGCGGCCAGGACGGCGGAGTCGTCGGCGGCGAGGATCGCGGTCAGCTGCTTGGGGGTGTCGGCGGCGAGCAGGAGGATGCGTTCGGGTTCGGCGACCACGACGACGCCTGTGCCTTCGGCGACCTCGGCGACCTCGGCGACCTCGGTGACTTCGATGGCATTGGTGGCTTCGGCGACTTCACCGACCTGCGTGACGTTCGCGGCTTGCATGGCCTGCGCGGCTTGGGTGATGCGGGGTGCGGTGCCGGGGCGGTAGGCGGGGGCGGCGTGCCGGCCGGGGGCCTCCTCCAGCACCACGTGTGCGTTGATCCCGCCGAACCCGAAGGCGTTCACCGCTGCTCTGCGGACCGGCTGTCCGGAGCCGGTCTCCCAGGGCCGGGCCCGGTCCAGGGTGCGGAAGCGGGTGGCGGCGAGGGCCGGGTGCGGGTCGTCGCAGTGCAGGGTGGGCAGCAGGGTGGCGTGGTGGAGCGCGAGGGCGGCCTTGACCAGTCCGGCGACTCCGGCGGCCGGCATGGTGTGGCCGATCATCGACTTCACCGAGCCCAGCACGGCCCGCTCACCCTCGGTGCCGGGCCCGAACACCTCGGCCAGCGTGGTCAGTTCGGCCGCGTCACCGGCCGGGGTGGCGGTGCCGTGCGCCTCCAGGAGGCCGACCGAGTGCGGTGCGGCGGGGTCGAGTCCCGCGGCCCGCCAGGCCTGGCGTACGGCGTGGGTCTGGCCGCCGGGGTCGGGGTTGACGAGTCCGGCGGTACGGCCGTCGCTGGCCACGCCGGTGCCGCGGATCACGGCGTAGACGCGGTCCCCGTCGCGTGCGGCGTCGGCGAGGCGCTTGAGGACGACGACTCCGGTGCCCTCGCCGATGAGGATGCCGTCGGCGTCGCGGTGGAAGGGGCGGATGCGCTGGCTCGGGGAGAGGGCGCGCAGCTGGGAGAAGACGCTCCACAGGGTGATGTCGTGGCAGTGGTGCACTCCCCCGGCGAGCATCACGTCGCAGCGCCCGGCGGTGAGTTCGGTGACGGCCTGGTCGACGGCGACCAGGGAGGAGGCGCAGGCCGCGTCCACGGTGTAGGCGGGGCCGCGCAGGTCGAGGCGGTTGGCGATGCGGGAGGCGGCGAGGTTGGGCACCAGGCCGATCGCCGACTCGGGACTGGCGGGGCCGAGCCGGTCGGTGAACGCCTCGCGCACCTTGGCCAGTTGGGCGGGCGTGAGGTCGGGTACCAACTCGCCCAGCGTGCGGACGAGTTGCCCGGCGGTCCGGACCCGCTGGTCGAGCCGGACCAGGCCGGGGGTGAGATAGCCGCCCCGGCCGAGGACCACGCCGATCCGGTGCCGGTCGGGCAGCCGGTCCGCGCCGCCCGCGTCGGCGATGGCCGCGGCGGCCACGTCGAGGGCGATCAGCTGGTCGGGTTCGGTGCCGTGGACGGAGTTCGGCATGATCCCGTACCGGGTGACCTCCACCTCGGCCAGCCCGTCCACGAAGCCGCCGCGCCGGCAGTACACCTCGTCGGGGACGGCGGGCCCGGCCGCCGAGCCGGGCCGGTAGTAGTCCGCGTCCCAGCGCCCCTCGGGCACCTCGCCGATCGCGTCCACGCCGTCGCGCAGGTTGGTCCAGTAGGCGTCGAGGCCCGCGGCGCCGGGCAGCAGCACCGCCATGCCCACGATCGCGACCGGTGTCCGGCGGTCGTCGGTCATGTCACCAGCCCGAGGCGGTGTAGACGACGGCCCGTACGGACTCCGGGCCCCAGGCGAGCTCCCGCAGCAGCGCCGCGGTGCCCTCGTCGGGGTCGATCAGCGTGATGCCGCGGCGCGCGTACTCGCGGCCGAGTTCCGGGCTGACCATGCCGGTGTGGCCGCCGACGGGCGCCCACGGCCCCCAGTGCACGGTCAGCGCGCGGTTCCCGGTGCGCTCCGCCCAGCCGGTGCCGAGGCTCTCCAGGGCGTCGTTGGCGGCGGCGTAGTCGGCCTGGCCGCGGTTGCCGAGGACGGCCGAGATGCTGCCGAACAGGACGGCGAACCCGGGACCGCTGGGCAGTTCCTCAAGGGCGGCGAGCAGGGTGGCCGCGCCGGTCGTCTTCGTGCCGTAGACCCGCTGGAAGGACTCCGGGGTCTTCTCGGCGATCAGCCGGTCCTCGATCACCCCGGCCGCGAAGACGACCCCGTCCAGGCGGCCGTGGTCGGCGTGGATCTCCTTGACGGCCTGGAGGGCGGCGTCGCGGTCGCGGAAGTCGACGGCGCGGTAGCGGGCCTCGCTGCCGAGCGCGGCGAGTTCGTCCAGGGTGGCGGTGATCTCCCGCTGGGCCAGGATCAGTTCGGTCTCGCGGTTGATCTCGGCGGGCTTCAGGCCGCCGCGGGCGGCGAGGGCGGCGCGGAGTTCGGCGGGGGTGCGGGCGGCGGCGGTGTCCGGGGTCTCGGGGCCGTTCGGCGCGGGCGTCCGGCCGAGCAGTTCGATCCGGCAGCGGCAGGCGGCGGCGAGGGTGGCCGCGAACTTCGCGGTGATGCCCCGGGCGCCGCCGACCAGCAGCACCACCGAGTCCCGGTCGAGGCCGAGCGCGGCGGCCTCGGCGGCCCCCGCCCCGGCCGGTCCGGCCCCGGTGCTGCCGAGTGTGCCGGGTGCCACCTCGACCAGTTCCAGACCCTGCCGGCCGGTGGCCGTGCGGAGCACGACGGGAGCCGGTTCCGGTGCGAGCAGTTCGGTGAGCAGTGCGTCGGCGACCGCGTCGGGCGCGGTGTCCCCGAGGGTCACGACCCGGGCGACGGTGTCCGGGTACTCCCGGGACACGGTGCGGAACAGCCCGTGCAGTCCGACCGAGCGCGCCGCGTCCGCGCCGTCGGTGGGACGGGCGGCCAGCAGCCAGCGCGGGCTCCTGGCGAGGGCCGCCCGCAGGACCGGGTAGGCGTCGGGCAGTACGGGGGTGTCGGTGCCGGGCAGCGCGCCCAGGTAGAGCACGCCGTCCACGGCTCCGTCCGTCTCCCCGAGCAGGTGGTCCGCGTCGACGGTCACGGCCTCGGCGCCGTACCCGGCGAGCCGGGCCGCCGTCCGCGCGCCGTCGCCGAGGACGAAGAACCGCTTGCCGGACAGTACGGCGGCCGGGTCTGCCCCCGTGTCCGGCTCCGCCAGGTCCACGGGCCGCATCTCGAACCGCTTGGGCGCCTCGCCCGCGGGGACCTCGTCGGCCGCGGCGGAAGCGGGGATCTCCTCGGCCACGGTGGTGGCCGACGCCGGTACGCCCTGGCCGGGCGCGGCGGCGGCCACCGGTTCGGGCACGGCGGACGTCCCGTCGGCCGTGGCCGGGTCCGGTCCGGACGGGGCCTGGGCCGACCCCTCCTCGCCGGTGCCGACCCGTGCCCGCAGCCATCCGGTGACGGCCGCGGCCGTGCGCGCCTTGGCCAGCTCCTCCAGTTCGGCGTCGTCCAGGGTCTCCGCGCCGCCCGCGATGCCGAGTCGTTTCGCCAACTCCCCCGCGATCTCGGCCCGCTTGATCGAGTCGATGCTCAGGTCGGCTTCCAGATCGAGGTCGGGCTCGATCATGTCCACGGGATAGCCGGTGCGTTCGCTGATGATCTCCAGGACGACCCGCTCGACGTCGGCGGTCGGCTCGGGCCCGGCCGTCGGGGCGGATCCGGGCGCCGACGCGAGGGCGAGGACGGGTTCCGCCGACTGCGGCTGCGCTACGACCACTTGGGCCGACGGCAGCTGCTGGAGTACCGGCGCGGCCGGCACCTGCACCTGGGCCGCCCCGAAGTAGGTGAGCAGCACATCGCGCTGGGCTGCGATCATCTCCCGGCTGGTGCGCAGGAACTCGGAGATCAGCGCGTCCCGGTCGGCGGGGGCGCCGTGCGGCTGGTTCGTCGTCACAGTCGTCTCCACGACTCGTCGGGCCGGTGCGAGGGCACCGGGCAGGAGGTCTCCGGCGGCGGTGCGCACAAGCTGTCCGTCGACCGTCCAGCCGGGCCGTTTCGGCGCCGGGGTGCGGACCGCGTCCACGGCGTCCCGGCCGCGCAGCAGCCAGGCGGTGCGTACGGGTGCGCCGGCCACGGCCAGCTGGGCGAGCGCGTCGAGCCAGCCGCGCAGTCCGCCGCCCGCCCGGGGCTCGCAGGCCACGGTGGTGTGCGGGCGGTCGCCGAGGATCTGGCTCACGAGCCGGGTGAGGACGGTTCCGGGGCCGGCCTCCACGAAGACGCGGGCCCCGGCCTCGTACATCGCCTCGATCTGGGCGGAGAAGGCGACGGGTGAGCCGATCTGGGCGGCGAGTTCGGCGCGTACGGCGTCGGCGTCGGGCCGGTAGGGGGCCGCGGTGCGGTTGGACCACACCGGGAACTCGGGCGGTCGTACGGCCGTGTCCGCGAGGACCTCCGCGAACCGGTCGCCCGCGCCCGCCACGACCGGGCTGTGGAAGGCGCAGGCCACCGGGATGCGCTTGGCGCCGAGGCCGGCCTCGCGCAACAGCCGTACGGCCGTGGTCACTTCGTCGGTGGGGCCGGAGATGACCGTCTGGCGGGGCGAGTTGTGGTTGGCCACCACCACGGAGTCCGGGACATCGGCTGTCCGCAGCGCGCGCTCGACGTCGTCCGCCGCGCCGGACACCGCGGCCATGGTGCCGGGTTCGTCGCCCGCGGCGGCCAGGATCGCCGCCGCGCGTTCGGCGCTCAGTTCCAGGAGGGTCTCGGGGGTGAGGGCACCGGCCGCGCTGAGGGCGACGAGTTCGCCGTAACTGTGTCCGGCGGCCATGTCGGGACGGACGCCGGCCGCCGTCAGGAAGGCGTGGGCGGCGAGGCCGGTGATGCCGAGGGCGGGCTGGGCGGCCCGGGTGTCGGTGAGGGCGGCCCGGCGGCGCTCGCGGGTCTCCTCGTCGAAGGCGGCGGGCGGGTAGAGGGTGTCGGCGTGGGCGCGGCCGAGCTGGAGGTAGTGCTGGAGTTCGGGGAAGGCGATGAGGACGTCGGCGAGCATCCCGGGGCGCTGGCTGCCCTGGCCGGGGAAGAGGAACGCGACCTTGGCGTCGGCGTCCCGCGGCCGGTCGGCCAGGTGGATGCCGGCGGCCGGGTCGTGCTCCCCCGCGAGGACGCGGCGCAGCTGCCCGGACAGCCCGGCCACGTCGGCCGCGACGACCGCGGCCCGTACCGGCTCGTGCGAGGCGTCCGCGCGGCGGGCCGCGGCGAGCGCCAGGTCGCGCAGCCGCCAGGAACCGGTCTCGGCGGCCTTCAGGATCTCCTCGGCACCCCGGTGGGCGGCCTGCTCGTCCCGCCCCCGGAACACGAACAGCTCGGCGGGCCAGGCGTCCAGCCCCTGCTCCGGCGGTACGGCGCTGTCGTACGCGCCCAGCACCACGTGGAAGTTGGTGCCGCCGAACCCGAACGCGCTGACCCCGGCGACCCGTTCGGCGGGTGGGGCCGCCCAGGGCCGGGCCTCGGTGTGGAAGGCGAACGGGCTGTCCGTCTCCTTCCAGGCCGGGTTGGGGTGCTCGACGTGCAGGGTGGGCGGCTTGACCCCGGTGTGCAGGGCGAGGGTGGTCTTGATCAGCCCGGCGAGACCGGCGGCGCACTTGGTGTGCCCGATCTGGGACTTGACCGACCCGAGCCCGCAACCGCCGTTCGCCGCGCCCGCCTCCGCGAACACCTCGCTGAGGATGGTGAGTTCGGTGCGGTCGCCGACGACGGTTCCGGTGCCGTGCGCCTCCACCAGGCCGACCTGGGCCGGGGAGACGCCCGCGTTGCGGTAGGCGCGCAGCAGCGCGGCCCGCTGGCCCTCCGGCCGGGGCGCGGTCAGGCCCATGGACCGGCCGTCGCTGGACGAACCCAGTCCCTTGACGACGCCGTAGATCCGGTCGCCGTCGCGCTCGGCGTCCGCCAGCCGCTTGAGGACGAGGCAGGCGACGCCCTCGCCGAGCGCGATGCCGTCGGCGGAGCCGTCGAAGGCGCGGGAGCGGCCGGTCGGGGACAGGGCGTGCACCGACGAGAAGAGGACGTAGTCGTTGATGCCGTTGTGCAGGTCGGCCCCGCCGCAGAGCACGACGTCGCTGGTGCCGGCGGTGAGTTCCTTGCAGGCGACGTCGACGGCGGCCAGCGAGGACGCGCAGGCCGCGTCCACGGTGTAGTTGGCGCCGCCCAGGTCGAGGCGGTTGGCGATCCGCCCCGAGATGACGTTGGAGAGCATGCCCGGGAAGGAGTCCTCCGTCAGCTGCGGCAGCTGGTCCTCCAGCCCCTCGGGCACCTTGCCGTAGTAGGAGGGCAGTACAGCCCGCAGGGTGGCCGCGTTGGAGAGGTCGCTGCCCGCCTCGGCGCCGAAGACCACCGAGGTGCGCGACCGGTCGAACTCCCGCCCCCGTGCGCCGTATCCGGCGTCGTCGAGGGCGCGCCGGGCGGCCTCCAGGGCGAGCAGCTGGACGGGCTCGATGTGGCCGAGGGAGGCGGGCGGGATGCCGTAGCCCAGCGGGTCGAAGGGGATCGGCGGCAGGAAACCGCCCCACTTCGAGGTGGTGGAGCCGTCGGCGTGGTGGACGGCCGGGTCCCAGCGTTCCACCGGCACCTCGGTGACCGCGTCGCGTCCGGCGACCACGTTCGCCCAGAAGGTGGCGAGGTCGGGGGCCTCGGGGAACATGCAGGCCATGCCGACGATCGCGATGTCGAGCGGGGCGGGGGCGGGCGGCTGGTCCGGCTGTGCCGCCGTCGGCGTCCGGCGGGTCAGGAAGTCGGCGGCTGCGTCGGTCACGGCGTGATGGAGGGCGGCCACGGTGGTGGTCTCCGAGCGCAGCACGGCGACCTCTCCGGCCATGAACATCCCGTCGGAGAACTGGCGTTCTTCGTCCACGGGCGTCAACTCGCCGTCGGCCGGGCGGTCGACGCCCTTGCTGGCGATGCGCAGTCGGCCGACGTTGAGCCGTTCCAGCTCCTCCCACACCTGTCGGTCGGACACTCCGCTGTCCCGCAACTCCGCTTCGCGTTGGCGGTAGTTGAAGGTGAAGGGACTGGGCACGCAGCGGGTGGCGTGGCCGGGTGCGGTCTCCAGGAGGGCGGTCGAGGCGGCGGCCATGACCTGGCGCTGGAACAGCGGCTGGATCGCGCCCCGGTCCACGGCCTCCTCCGTGAAGAGGTAGGCGGTGCCCATGAGCAGGCCGACGGCCGCGCCCCGGGCGGTGAGCGGTGCGGCGAGGGCGGCGACCATCGCCGCGGAGCGTTCGTCGTGGATGCCGCCGGCGAAGAAGACCTCCAGGCCCTCGGCGTCCGGGAAGTCCGCCAGGACGGCGAGCTGGGCCTCCCAGAGCGGGAAGCTCGCGCGCGGTCCGACGTGGCCGCCGCACTCGGAGCCCTCGAACACGAACTTCCGGGCCCCGGCCTCCAGGAACTGCCGCAGCAGCCCGGGCGAGGGCACGTGCAGGAAGGTGCTGATCCCGGCCCGTTCCAGCGCCTCCGCCTGCGCGGGCCGGCCGCCGGCGACGATGGCGTGGCTGGGCCGCAGTTCGCGGACCGCTTCGAGCTGGGCGTTCCTGAGCTCCTCGGGCGCGAAGCCCAGCACGCCGACGCCCCAGGGCCGTCCGGCGAGCGCGGCCTTGGCCTCGGTCAGCATCTCCCGGGTGCGGGTGCCGTCGGCGAGGGCCAGCGCCAGGAACGGCAGGGCTCCGTCGTCGGCGACGGCCGCGGCGAAGGCGGCCCGGTCGCTCACCCGGGTCATCGGGCCCTGCGCGACGGGCAGCCGGGTGCCGAGGGCACGGCTCATGGCGGAGGTCCCGGGACGCAGCGCCTCGGCGGCGCCGGTGCCGTACCCGTGTATCGCCGCCCTCAACTCCCTTACCGTGCGGGGCACATCGCCCCACAACTCGGCGAACCGTGCGGCGAGGAAGCCGTCCTGGCCCACCGGGAGCAGCTGGGTGCGCAGGTCCTCGGCGCCGAGCAGTGCGGCGACCGCGGCCGGGTCGCCGTCGGGCGGGCGTACGGCGTCCGGGCCGCGGCGGTGCAGGATCCGGTACCCGGCCACGACGGCCGTCTCGGAGCCGTCCAGGGAGCGCAGTGCCGCCGCCGTCGCCTCGGGGAGCCGGGACTCGGCGAGCAGGGCCAGCTGGCTGTCGAGGACCACCCCGGCCGCGCCGCCGGCCACCGCTGCCGCCGCCGTGTGCGGTCCGATGCCACCCGCGGCCCAGACCGGGACCTCCGACTCCGTTGCTTCCAGAAGCTGTTGGAGGAGGACGAAGGTGCTCAGCCCGCCGACCCGGCCGCCGCTCTCGGCACCCCGGGCGATCAGCCCGTGCGCTCCGGCCGCGACGGCCGCGCGCGCTTCGGCCAGATCGGTGACTTCCGCCAGCACGCGCGTATGCGGGGCGAGTTCGGCGACGGTCCAGGGTGCGTCGGCGGCCCGGACCACGGTGTCGGGTGCCGGGCCGAGCTCGTCCGGGGTGAGGGCGCAGCCGGCGGCTACCCGCACGCCGTACGGTCCCGGCGCCGCTCGCCTCAGCCGGGCCAGCGCCTCCCGGGTTCTTCGGTCGCCGCGACCGAGGTCGAGGACGCCGAGTCCGCCTGCGGCACAGACCGCTGTGGCGAGCCTGGCATCGGGTTCTCCGAAAGGCGTGATGCACATGATCAAATCGACGGCACGCACAGGGGACGTCATGACACTCCGAATAATCGGGAGGACAGCACGGTGGGGGATGTGTGCGGCGGAAAGCTCGTGGTGAGGCCACCGGAAACTAGCGAGTTCATTACTCGCGGGTCAATAACGGAGGGGGCCCACCACGTCCGGTGGCATTGATTCGGCCAGCGGGAGGAATTCACCGCAAGAGCCGAAAATCAGAGCAATCCACTGCGGATCGGCGGCCGTTCGGCGGCCGGACCGCTGGCGGCACACCGCCACAAGCCCGTCAAAGCACCCTGGCCATTCACCCGGCACTCACCACGGCGCAACGCGCCGTGCTGCCGCGCCGAGCTCTGTAAATTCGGGATGACTTCGGTCCGCTGGCTCGATCGTGGCACACCGGAAACCCGCGCTGAACGCCGCAGCGCGAACCCTCACCCAATCCTGACAAAAACCTGCCGTCAACCGCACCGCTACAAATGAAACGCACGACGGGGAAAATTCTTGTAAACCCTTGAAGTAAACGGCCGGAGAGCCTCCGCTCGCCGGCCGTTCATTGACATGAATTCAGCGGTGGCCGCCGCCCACCCGGGCACCGGTGCGCAGCTTCAGGTCACCCGCCGAGGCGCCGACCCAGACGGTCCGCCGCCCGGTGCCGAGCGTCCACCGGTGGTGCCGGGCGTCCCAGGACGACAGGGTGCGCGCGGCGACCCGCACGGTCACCCGCCGCCGCTCCCCGGCCCGCAGCGCCAGTCGCCGGTAGCCGCCCAACACCCGTACCGCCTGGTCGAGTCGGAGGTCAGGAGAGGGCCCGACGTACACCTGCGGCACCGATATCCCGGCCCGGCGCCCGGTGTTGCGCACGGTGAACGTGACCTCCAGTGCGCCACGCGTCCACCGCGCCTCCGGGTCGGAGTAGGCGAAGGAGGTGTACGACAGCCCGTGCCCGAAGGGGAACAGGGGCCGCACGCCCTGCGCGTCGTACCACCGGTACCCGGCGTGGATGCCCTCCGAGTACTCCTCTACACCGTCGGCGCCGGGGTAGCGGCGCGGGTCGTCGGCGACCGGGTGGTGGTCGTCGTCGGCCGGGAAGGACTGGGTGAGACGCCCGCCCGGGTCGCTGTCGCCGAAGAGGACGGCGGCGGTGGCGGTGGCGCCCTCCTGGCCGGGGTAGTACATCTGGAGGACGGCCCCGGTCCCCGTCAGCCACGGCATCGACGTGCACGACGAGGTGTTGAGGACGACGGTGGTGCGGGGGTTGGCCGCCGTCACCGCGCGGATCAGCTGCTCCTGGTGGCCGGGCAGCGCGACGGTGGCGCGGTCCAGGCCCTCGGTGGCGTCCTCGTAGGCGAACAGCACGACATGGCGGGCCGCCCGGGCCGCGCCGACCGCGTCGACGACGTCCTGGGCGCGGGTCGCGCCGGTGATGCGGCGCAGCCGGAACAGCAGACCCGAGTCGCCGCCCTCCGCGCTGATCTGCAACGTGTGGGCGCCGCGCGCGAGCCGGAGTTCCTTGCGGCGGACGCCCAGGCCGTCGGGGGCCGCGGCGACCAGGCCGCCGGAGAAGTACTCGCCGTATCCGGCGGCGAGCGGGAAGAGCTCCTCGCCGTCGAGCAGGACCTTGGGGCGGGCGGTGGCCGCGGAGGAGAAGTGGAGCACGAAGGTCCAGTCGTCCTCCTCGGCGACGGTGAGCGTGCCGTCGTACGCCCAGGTCTTCCCGGCGCCCACCTGCTGTCCCTCGCTGGTGAAGCCGGGGCTGAGGGCACCGGCGGGCAGCGCCTTGCCGAACAGGTCCTCGCCGAGGGCATAGGTGACCGGGCCGCGGGTCCGGGCCCTGATGGCGTCGAGGGGGCTGTCGGCGTGGTCGGGGACGACATGAGCGCTGCCGCCGCCGCTGACGAAGGGCAGCGAGCCGGTCGGTCCGATCACCGCGATGCCGCCGCCGTCCAGGGGCAGGGTGCCGCGCTCGTTGCGCAGCAGGGTCGCGCCGGCCTTGGCGACCGCCAGGGCCACGGCGGCGCCCGCCGCGGCGTCACGGGCGGGGCGCGGCGGGGCGCTGCCGTCGAGCAGGCCGAAGCGGTCCATCACCGCGAGGATCCGCCGTACCGCCCGGTCGACGTACCGCTCGGCCACACTGCCGTTCCGGACCGCCGACTTGAGGGCCGCCCCGAAGTACGTGCCGTCGGGCATCTCCATGTCGAGGCCGGCGGTGATCGCGGCGACGGTGCTGTGGGCGGCGAACCAGTCGGTCATCACCCAGCCCGCGAAACCCCACTGGTCGCGCAGGACATCGGTGAGCAGCGCCTTGTTCTCGCAGGCGAAAGTGCCGTTGACCTTGTTGTAGGCGCCCATGACCGCGCCGGTGCCGGCCTCCACCGCCGCCTCGAAGCCGCGCAGTTCGAGTTCGTGCATGGTCTGTTCACCGGCGTGCACGTCGATCGAGTTGCGGTCCTGCTCCTGGTTGTTGAGCGCGAAGTGCTTGACGGTCGCGATCAGGCCCTCGCCCTGGATGCCCCGGATCTCGGCGGCGACCAGGTCGGAGGCGAGCAGCGGATCCTCGCTGAACGTCTCGAAGTTGCGGCCCGCGTACGGGGTGCGGATGAGGTTGACCATCGGGGAGAGCAGCACGTCCTGGCCGAGGGCGCGGCCCTCGCGGCCGATCACCTGCCCGTAGCGGCGGGCCAGTTCGGGGTCGAAGGCGGAGGCGAGCAGTACCGGGGCGGGCAGTGCGGTGGCGTGTGCGGTGATACGGACACCGGCCGGGCCGTCGGCGAGCCTGAGGGGCGGGATGTTCAGCCGCGGGACGCCGGGCACGTAGCCGGCCTGGCCGAGCGAGCCGGGGTCGTCGGCACCGTGCAGCAGGGAGATCTTCTCGTCCAGCGTGAGTCTGGCGAGCAGCCCCTCGACGCGGGGGCCGGCTCCGGCATCGGGTCTGTCCGCCGCCGCGGCGGACGTGAGCGGGGCGAGTCCGCCGGTGGCCGCGGCGGCCACCGCGACGGCACCGGCCGTGAGGCGCAGGGCGGATCGGCGGGAGACGGTTTCGGACATGAGCCGTCACTCCTTCGGTGTGCGGGCACGACGATGTGGACCGCGAAGACGCCTACGGCAGACCCGGAGCGCGTTCGGCCTGTGAACACACCAACCGCCACAGAGCCTTGACGAGCCGTCAGTCTCACCACCGGCGCGTCGGAAACGTAGATCGAGTGGTGACTCGTGTCAACGATCTGAACAAGAAAAGGACCGACCACCGACAAGAACCGAAAGCGGGGGCCCAGCCACCCACAGGGTCCGGGACGGTCAGCCGCTGGCCGGCAGGGGCGGCCGTACGCCGGGATTGAGCGTCCGCACGCCGAAAAAAGTCGGCCGACCGCCGCCGGGATGGCCAGCCGTACGCGTACGCCGGCGCCGACGCTGGGAGGAGCGACGCACGCCGGAAAAGTCGGCCGACCGCCGGGATCGTCAACCGTACGCCGGAAGAAGCGACCGTACGCCGGAAAAGTCGACGTTCGCCGGGATGAACAGCTGTGCGTCGGAGAAGTCGACGTCCGCCGGGATCGTCAGCCGTCCAGCGGGAGAGTCGAGCGCCCGCCAGGAGGGGAAGCCGCTTGGCGGGACAGTTGGCCGCCTGCCGGGGCGGGCCTCGGCGTTCGTCTGGGCTGGGTGGTGCCCGACCGTTTGCGGGCGCGGTAGTTGCGGAGGTTGGCCGCGTTGCCGCAGACGTGGACGTCGTGCCAGACGCCGCTGTTGTTGCGGGAGCGGTCGTAGAAGGCGGTCAGGCAGCGCGGGTTGCGGCAGGACTTCAGGCGGCGCAGCGTGTCGGTGCACTGTGCCTGGTAGACCTCGGCCAGGGCGAGGGACGCCACCTGTCGCCAGCCCGTGCCCCGGGGCTCGGCGTGGACGACCCCGTGCTCGTCGAGCCGTAGCGCCGCGGGCAGGGTCAGCACGGAAGCCGCCGGGCCCGGCTCCGTCACCGGGTCCCCGTGCCGGGCGTCAAGGCTCCGGACCAGGTCCGCACGGAAGTCGCGCAGCCCCTGGACATCCTCGGCCGCCAGCTCGATTCCGGGTGCGGGCCGGTGGGTCACGCCGCTCCAGCTCCGCAACGCCTGGTCGAGCCAGGCACGGGCGGCCTCGGCGGACTCCAGCAGGTCCGGCTTGCGCTGCTTGCCGGCGGACAGCGTGTTCAGCAGGTCCTGCACGAAGGCCAGCCCGCCCGGGGCGGGCTCCAGGCCGTACCGGGCGGTGGCGGTCCAGAACATCGGCGAGTCTCTTTCGGTGAACGGCGGCTGCGGACACATGTACCAGCCCCGGGACAGCAGGCTTTCAACATACTCAACACATGTACACCTATGCCATTCACTGGCAGCACCACACCCACCACATTCCGTGATCGAGGCCGGTGTCACATCAAATCGACATACCCAATGGGCATACACCTCTGTTGGATGGGTGTTACATCCGACGGCAGGTTGGTTTTCGATGGAGGCCAGAAGATGATCATTGACGCTGCGGAACTGGACGCCGCCCACGCGTACAAACTGCTGATCGGGAGCATCATTCCGCGGCCGGTCGCCTGGGTCAGCACGGTGTCGGCCGAGGGAGTGGCCAACCTCGCGCCCATCTCGTTCTTCACCGCGGTCGGCAGGAAGCCGCCCATGGTCTCGCTCACGCTGCAACCCCAGGCGGACGGCGTCACGCTCAAGGACACCTTCGTCAACATCCGCGACACCGGAGAGTTCGTCACCAACCTGGTGACGCTGCCGCAGGCGGACGCCATGCATGATTCGGCGTTCGGGTTCGACGCGGAGGTGGACGAGTTCGAGGCGCTCGGCCTGGACAAGGAGCCGTCCGACGTGGTCCGCGCTCCCCGGGTCGGGGAGGCACCGATCTCCTTCGAGTGTGTCGTCGACCGGATCATCCCCGTCGGCGACGAGAAGGTCGACCACGTGGTGTGGGGCCGGGTCGTGCGCTTCCACATCCGGGACGACCTCTACCTGGACCGGGGCCGGATCGACACCGCCGCCCTGCCCGCCGTGGGACGTCTCGCCGCCGAGTACACGCTGGTCGAGAACGTGTTCACCACGCCCCTGGACAAGGAACTCCTGGCGGCACGGCGCGGCCGGCGGATGCGGCGCCTGGACGACCGGCCCACCGACTGGTCCCCGATCGACACCGAGGAATGGTCGCCCTCAGGCGCCACGACCGGCCCGGGTAAGTGAGCCCGCCGACCGAGGACCGCTGACCACCCCGGGTCCCGGGCCCCACCCCGGCCACCCTGCACGGCCACCCCGCACGGCCCCATCGCACGACCCCGCCGCCGTCGACCCACCCCCAGTCATGGAGAAACCCGGAGTGCACCCCGAGTCCCCCGAGTCCCCCCAGTCCCCTCAATCCCACCCGCCCCGTACGTCTCATCCACCCCAGCACAAGCGTCGCCGTCGCGTACGGGTGTGGCTGCAGCCGTTCCTGATCGGTCTCGTCATCGTCTCGGCGTTCGTCAGCTGCTACATCGGGCTCATGCGCGATCCCCAGCCGCACCGGATCCCCGTGGCGGTCACGAGTGCCAAGCTGGCGGACCAGGTCCAGCAGGCGCTGGGCGACTCGCTCGACGTACGGCACGCCCCCTCGGCCGCCGAGGCACGCGACGCGCTGCGCCACCGCGATGTCGTGGCCGTGCTCGAAAGCCGCCCGCACGGCAAGGACCTCGAACTCGACGTGGCGAGCGCGAACGGCCTGTCGACGACCACCGCGGTCACCAAGCTCGCCACCGCCTACGCGCACGGCGCCGACCGGCACCTCGGCGTCTCCGACATCGTGCCGCTCGCCCGGTACGACGCCCGCGGCCTCGCCGGGTTCTACGTCTCCTTCGGGGTGACCCTCTCCGGCTTCGCCCTCGCCCAGAACGTCGTGGGACTCAGCGGCCTGCTGAAGCTGCGGCACCGCTTCGCCCTGCTGGCCGCGTTCGCCGCGGCGTCCGGCCTGGTCGCGGCTGCCCTCGCCGGCCCTGTCCTGGGAGCCGTCCCCGCGCCGTATCTTCCCCTCGCCTTCATCCTGGCCCTGCTGGCCGCCGCCGCGGCCTTCACCACGAAAATGCTGGCCACCTACGTCGGCCCCCTGGGCATCCCCCTCGCCACCCTGTTGCTGCTGACCGTCGGAAACTCCACCAGCGGCGCGACCATCGGCACCAACCTGATGCCGAGCGGCGCCCGGGCCCTGTCGGAGCTGCTGCCGCCCGGCGCCGCCGTCCGCGCCATCGCCGACCTCAGCTACTTCCGGGGCTCCCACGTCCTCGCCCCGCTGGCGACACTCGTCCTGTGGGCGGCGGGTTCCGCGGTCCTGCTGGCCTTCCGCACCCACGCGCGGAACCCGGCGCCGCCCTCAACACCCTCGCCGCCCCCGACGGTCTCGCCGATCCCGTCCGCGGGCGCGCCGTCGTAGCGAACCGTCTGGACGCGCCCCGCGACCGGCACCCCTCAGGCGCCCTCGGGACGGAAGGCGGGCCTGCGCAGCAGCCACTGCCCGAAGGTCCGTCGCGGGGGCCGCACCACCACGCGACCGTGGGCCTTCTGGCCGACCAGTTCCACGCGCAGGGCGGGCGGCGCCGCCGGACTCGTGGGCGGCTGACGGTACTTGACCTTGGTGTGCACCAGGTGCAGGCCGTCGGTGTCGACCACGATGCCCGGCCGCGTGATCAGCGTCAGCGCCTTCCCCGTCATCGCCACGTCGATCCGCAGGGTGTCGTGCGTGATCACGGCATCCGTGAAGTCGAGCGTCACCGCGCAGTACGTCACGGCGAGTTCCATCCGGCGCGGTACCACCCAGCGTCCCGCCCGCTCGACCGCACCGCTGTGGACCTGTTCGATCCGGACCACGTCCTTGACTTCCGCCCCGAGCGCCCCGAGCGCCCCGAGCGCCCCGACCGAAGCCGAGACGGGCGGCAAGTCGGCGGTGAGCGTGGCCAGTTCGCTCAGCGTCCGGGCCGACAGGGCGACTTCCAGGCGCTCGTCCAACTCGTCCGCGGTCAACAGGCCGTCCCCTGCCGCGATACGCAGCACGTCCACCACCCGGTCCCGGTCGGCGTGCGAGGCCCGCAGCTCGGGCGGCGAGGCGGGGCCGGTCTGCTTCCCGGTGGGCGAGATCTCTCCCGGCATGGTTCCGTCCTGGTCCTGTCGAAACGGGCCCGCACGACGCGGGCAGCGGCGCGCACAGCAGACTAACGCCCTATCGCGACACCGGTCCCGGCTCGGTCAAGCCGCGTGCGGCGGCGGGCAACAGGCAGTCGGCAGCCGGAACGGCCGACGCATCCGACGCGACCGGCACCGACCTCAGCCGAGCAGTCCGCCCACTCCACCCATTCCACCCATTCCACCCGCTCCACGCACCCCGCTCACGATGTCCGGAACGGCGTCCACGAGGTCCGTCACGGTCGTCGGTACCGAGTCCAGGACGTCGCCGACCACCGCGTCGGCCGATCCCGCGACCTGGCTCTCGGACTCCTCGGGCTCGGTCGGTGTGACGGCGACCGGAGGCTGCCGGTCCCCGGCCCGTGCGACCCGTGTGCCGTACGGCTCCCCCGGTTCGCCGGACTGCTCGTGCGGGACGGGCGGGGGCGCGGGGATCCCCGTCGGTCCGGTCTTCCGGGGCCCGGACGGTGCGGGGGGCGTGGCGCCCGGCGTCCCGGGCTGCACCGGCGCACCGCCGTTCCCGGGGTCCAGTGCCCACTGCTGCCGGACGGCTCCGTTCCGCACGGCCACGACCACCCGTGTGCCGTCCGCGGCCAGCGCGAGGTCCTTGTCCCAGCGGAGCAGGAGCTCGCCGCGCACCGTCAGGTCGTACGACACCTCCCCCGCGTGCACCAGGCAGCCGGAGACCACGACCCGGCGCGCACCGGGGTCCGCGGCGAGGCAGAGGGTGGGGTCGAACGCGCTGCGCAGCATGCCGTCGTCCTGGTACGACCACTGCTGGGACCCGGCGTCCGAGCACGGGCCGAGCCGCAGTTCCGCCCCGCTCCGCACCCGGCCGCCGCGCACGTCGACGCAGCGCCCGGCGTCGAGGCTGCGCAGCCTGCCGTGGGCGATCTCGACGGGCTCGCCCACGGAGGCCGGGGACGGGGAGCCCGAAGAGGGCGGGTCGGCGGCGGGGCCGGACCCGGTGGTGGTGCCGCCGACGGGGGCTCCCCAGGTGGTGGAGCCGGGATGCGGGACGCCCTTGTCGTCGGACCAGCCCTTGGCCACGAGCACGGTCGCGAGGAGTGCCAGGGAGACCAGGCCGGCACCGGCCAGCACTGCCTTGCGCCGTCCGCTCCCGGTCACGATGCGGTGCCGTCCGCCGGGCACCGCCGCCGTGCTCGCGGTGTCGGCTCCGGCCTGCCAGGCCTCCGCCGTCCCGCCGGGTCCGGGCCGCGAGTCGAGATAGCGGCGGGCGCCCCAGCCCAGCACGGTCTCGGCGAGCAGCACCTCGAGGCCGCCGTCGAAATGGCTGAGTTGTTCGGCGGCGTGCCGGCAGTACCGGCAGTCGGTGAGATGCCGTTGCACATCCGGGAGCAGAGCGCCGCCCCGGCGAATGGGGACGTCGAGGAGCCGGTTGTAGAAGCGGCATTCCTTCGAGGGCGCGAGTTCCCGATGGGTGCGTACCAATCCGGTCCTGAATTGTTCGCGGGCCTGGTCGAGGGCGGCCGTCGCGGTAGCGGTGTCGACACCCAGCAGACCAGCGGGTATGTTTATGGGTTCGGCTTCGACCTCGGTGTGCCAGAGGAGACATTGCGAGGCTCCCGGAAGAGCCTGGAAAGCACGCTCGGCGAGTTGCCGCCTTTCGGGGGTGCCGGGTTTCGCGGCGCTCAGTCCGCGCCCCCCGGTGGTCTTGCGCAGTTCCGGTGCGACCACCGAAATGGCTTCGTCGGCGGCCCACGCGCGGACGGTCTCCCGAACCGCCACGAGGAGCTGTGGCCGCAGGGCGCCGCCGACCGCGCCGCCGGCCAGCCGGCCGAGGACCCGCTCGAAGGCCGCGCTGGCGACGAGTTGGGCGGTGGGGGTCGCGGCGGCGAGGCAGACCACGGCGTAGTCGCAGGTGGCGCGCCAGTGCCGGGCCAGCAGCAGGGCGACGGCGTGATGCCTGGCCGTGGGACTTCCGGTGAGCTGGGCGATGAGATTGCGGTCGGACTCCCCAGGGGTCGAACCGGGGCGAGGCGGGTAAGGCGGGCGTGGGGGGTAGGGGGAGTGCACTGGACCATTTCCTTCCGAGCCGCAGGACGGCATGCGAAATGGCGCCCTGAGGAATGCAGTGCTGATTGGTGCGTACCTTTTGGGGTCAGTAACGGTCGGCATGGTGGCCGTACCGTTCTGTGGACCCTCCCGCGGGGTGGCTCACCTTTGCACACCGGCCTCACAGGAAACAAGAAGTTGAGGTGACCGAAGTTCAAAGAAGCGGGAATTCAGATAAGTTACCGCCGGTATCCGCATCCGGCCGGGATTCAGCGGTCGCACAGGTTCAACTTGTGTGCGGTACGGAGCCGATGGCACACGAAATCTTCAACTTCCGGACGGCCGGGGTCACCCCTGACGGAACGCCGGGTTCCACAGCCGCCTCCCACGTTTCTCCCGGCCCCCTCTCATCCGGGTGGGCCAGCATGTGCCGCATGATCGCCCCCCACTCCTCCCCCGCCCCCTCGTCCCCCCGGCCGGTCCGCAAGGCCGTGGTCCCGGCCGCCGGGCTCGGCACCCGGTTCCTGCCCGCCACCAAGGCGACGCCGAAGGAGATGCTGCCGGTCGTCGACAAGCCGGCCATCCAGTACGTCGTCGAGGAGGCCGCCAAGGCCGGGCTCGACGACATCCTCATGGTCACCGGCCGGCACAAGCGGGCCATCGAGGACCACTTCGACAACGCCTTCGAGCTGGAGCAGGCGCTGGCCGCCAAGGGCGACACCGTGCGCCTGGACGCCGTGCGCGATCCCGCGCGGCTCGCCGACATCCACCACATCCGCCAGGGCGACCCGCTCGGCCTCGGACACGCGGTGCTGTGCGCGAAGCACCACGTGGGCGACCAGCCCTTCGCGGTGCTCCTCGGCGACGACCTGATCGACGCCCGCGAGACCCTGCTCAGCCGGATGCTGGACGTCCGCGACCGCCGCCGGGGCAGTGTCGTCGCGCTCATGGAGGTCGACCCGTCCCAGGTGCACCTCTACGGCTGTGCCGCCGTCGAGCCGACCGGCGAGGACGGTGTGGTCCGGGTGACCGGACTGGTGGAGAAGCCGTCTCCGGAGAACGCGCCCAGCAACTACGCGGTCATCGGCCGCTACGTCCTGGACCCCGAGGTGTTCGACGTCCTGGAGCGGACCGCGCCCGGCCGCGGCGGCGAGATCCAGCTGACGGACGCGTTGCAGGACCTGGCCGCGGCCGGCACGGTCCACGGGGTGGTCTTCGACGGGCTGCGCTACGACACCGGGGACAAGGCCGACTACCTGCGCACGGTGGTCCGGCTCGCCTGCGAACGTCCGGACCTGGGGCCGGAGTTCACGGCCTGGCTCAAGGAGTTCGTGGCGGGCCTGGAGGAAGCGGGGGCCGGGCGCGAGGAGAGCCGCGCCGCCTGAGCGGCCCCTACACCGGACGGGGTGAGGATCCTGCGATCCTCACCCCGTCCGGCATGTGACGACGAAGTCCCGCTCAGCCGTTGGGCCGCAGCGTCCAGACAACGGTCATCTCACCGGTGACCGCGCCGTCCTCGCGCGAGAGGGCGACGGCGACCGGGAACTCGGGGCGCCTGCCCTCGTCGAGTTCGGCGACGACGTCGGCGATCGGGCGGCCCAGCGTCGCGGTGGCCTTGACCGGGCCGAGAGCGACCTTCTTGTAGGCGATCTCGGCGCTGACGGCGAGCGGCACGGCGCGGGAGAGCTGGTCACCGAAGGCGGCGAGCACGATCGCGCCGCTCGCGGACTCGGCGAGGGTGAACATCGCGCCCGCGTGCGGGCCGCCGATGTGGTTGTGGAAGTCGCCCTGGTCCGGCAGGGACAGCACGGCCCGCTCCGGAGTGATCTCCAGGTACTCCAGGTTGAGGGTCCGCACCATCGGGACCGTGGCGGCGAGCATCTCGCCGATCGACATCTGGTCAGCGCTCATGGCGAATATGTTACTAACGAGTAGCAGAATCTGACCAGAGCGGTGCGGTGACCCTCGTCACCGGGAAGACGACGGCCCCCGCCCTGAACCGGACCGGCCGGCACTAGGGTTACGAGCCATGTGGCCAGAACAGCAGCCGCCAGGGGGCGAGCAGTACCCGCAGAGCAACCCGTATCAGCAACCGGGTTACCAGCAGCCGAATCCGTATCAGCAGCCCGGCTACCAGCAGTATCCGCAGCAGGGCGGGTACGGGCAGCAGCCGCAGTGGGGCCCGCCCGGGCCCGCCGGGGCTCCGCAGCCACCGCAGGGCGGGGGCGGGGGCGGCGACCGCACGAAGCTGGTCGCGATCATCGCGGCGACGGCCGTCGTGGTGGCGGCCGGGGTGACCGGGTTCCTGGTCCTCGGCAACAAGAAGGACGACAAGGCGGACACCGGCAAGAGCCGGCAGGTGAGCCACGCGCCCACCGGCACCGCCTCCGTCTCGGCCTCCGCGTCGGCGGACGACGACCCGCGCGGCGGCGAGGAGACCGAGAAGCCGACGGTCGCGGGCTGGAAGACCGTCGTGAACCCCAAGTGGGGCACGGCCTTCGACGTACCCGCCGACTGGGAGGTCCTCACCCCGGGGACGTCGATCGGCTTCGAGGACAAGGAGGGCAAGCCGATCATCACGATGTCGGCGCCCGCCCAGTACAAGTCGAAGTGGTGCACGAGCGACGACGACAAGGACGGCAGGACCGAGGACACGGCCCTGGCCGGGGTGGGCACCAAGGGCGAGAGCGGCGCGAAGACGCCCGGCGACGCGGCCGTCAAGGAGGTCCCCTGGTGGGTCTACGGCGGATACACGTATCCGGACAAGAAGACCATCAGCTACGACCAGAAGGCCACCGCCTACACCACCGCCTCCGGCCTCAAGGGCGCCTACGCCTGGGCGCGTTCGACGGACTCCCCCGCCAAGGGCAAGTGCGCGACCGACGGCAAGGCGATCACCTTCGGCTTCGAGAACTCGGCCGGCGACCTGGTCTCGTGGGACTTCTACGGCGCCAAGGGCGTGAACGGAGAGGTCCCGACCGCGACGATCATGAAGATCCTCAGCACGGTCCGGCTGCACGGCACCCCGACCGGAGGCTGACCTGCACGGCCGGGGACGGAATGCCCGGGAATCGGGTTGGCAGCGTGGCCTCCCGGCGGGGATAGTCGGTCGGTGACCTCCGCCTCCGACTCCCCCGGTACCCCGGGTGCCCCCGGCACCGCCTCCCGCCTGCGCAGACCCGCCTGGGCGGGCCGCAACTACAGCCTGCTGACCGCGGCGACGATCGTGACGAGCCTCGGCGCCAACGGCTCCCTGATCGCCGCCGCGTTCGCGGTGCTGGACGCGGGCGGCGACGCCGGGGACGTCGGTCTCGTGGCCGCCGCCCGCACCTTCCCGCTGGTGCTGTTCCTGCTCGTCGGCGGCGCCGTGGCGGACCGGTTCCCCCGCCACCGCGTGATGGTCGCGGCGAACGCCCTCAACTTCCTCTCCCAGGGCGCCTTCGCCGTCCTCGTGCTCAGCGGCGACCCCCGGCTGTGGCAGATGATGCTGCTCACCGCGCTGGGCGGCACCGGCCAGGCATTCTTCAGCCCGGCGGCGGAGGGCATGCTGCTGTCCTCGGTGAGCGGCGAGCAGGCGGGCCGTGCGTTCGCCGTGTTCCGGATGGCGATGCAGAGCGCCGCTCTCGGCGGCGCGGCCCTCGGCGGCGCGCTGGTGGCGGCGGTGGGCCCCGGCTGGGTGCTGGCGGTGGACGCGGTGGCGTTCGCGGTCGCCGGTGCGCTGCGCTCGTTCCTCGACGTCGGTCACATCCCGCCACGCGCCCCGGGCGACGGGATGCTGGCCGATCTCCGGGACGGCTGGCGGGAGTTCACGGGCCGCCCCTGGCTGTGGGGGATCGTCGTGCAGTTCTCGATCGCGAACGCGGTGGTGGGGGCCGCCGACGCGGTCTACGGCCCGCTGGTCGCCCGCGACAGCCTGGGCGGAGCGGGCCCCTGGGGCCTGGCACTGGCCGCGTTCGGCGCGGGCACGGTGGCCGGCGCCCTCCTGATGACCCGCTGGAAACCCCGCCGGCTCCTGTTCGTCGGCACCCTCTGCATCTTCCCGCTCGCGCTCCCCTCCGCGGCGCTCGCGGTGCCCGCCCCCGTGGGCGTGCTCTGCGTGGTGATGTTCGTGGCGGGCGCGACGGTCGAGGTCTTCGGCGTCTCCTGGATGACCGCGCTGCACCAGGAGATCCCCGAGGAGAAGCTCTCCCGGGTCTCGGCGTACGACTGGTTCGGCTCCGTCTCCCTGCTGCCCCTGGCGATGGCGCTGGCGGGCCCCGCCGAACAGGTCCTCGGCCGGGGCCCGGCCCTGTGGGGCTGTGCGGGCCTCGTCGTCGCCGTCACGGCCGCGGTGCTCCTGGTCCCGGACGTCCGCGACCTCACCCGCCGCACGGTCCCGGTCACCGCACAGCCGTCGGCCGCCTCACCCGATCCCGAACGCTCCGCCGGGGGGCTCGGGTGACGGTACGGCGTCCGCGTCCCCGACCGGCCGGGCCGCGCCGACGAACTCCCGCAGCGCGGCCCCGTGTTCGACCCGCGCCGGAAAGGCGTCGGCGGCCGTACGACGGGCCAGCGCGCCGGCGTCGATCGGCCGGTGCGAGGCGATGAGCACCGCGTTCCCGAACCGCCGCCCACGCAGCACACCGGGCTCGGCGATGAGCGCCAGCTCCTCGAAGACGGCGGCGAACGTGGCGAGTTGGGAGCGGAGGAAGCCGAAGGGGGCGGAGTCCGCGAGGTTCGCGAGGTAGACCCCGTCGCCCCGCAGGACCCGCTCGGCCTCCCGTGCGTACCCCAGCGAGGTCAGGTGCGCGGGGATCCGGGACCCGCCGAAGACGTCCGCGACCAGCACGTCCGCCAAATCCGCGGGCGCCGCCTCCAGCCAGCCGCGCGCGTCGGCGGCGTGCACCGCGATGCCGGCCCGCTCCGGCAGCGGCAGATGCTCGGTGACCAGCTCCAGCAGCTCCCGGTCGGCGTCCACGACGTGCTGCCGGGACCCGGGCCGGGTCGCCGCCACATAGCGGGGAAGCGTGCAGGCACCCCCGCCGAGATGCAGCACGTCCAGCGGCTCCCCGGCCTCCGCCACGGCGTCCAGCGCGTACCCGAGCCGCCGGGCGTACTCGAATTCGAGATGCGTCGGCTCGTCGAGATCCACGTACGACTGCGGCGCCCCGTCGACGGTCAGCAACCAGGCCCGCTCCCGGTCGACGTCCGGCATCAGCTTGGCGGTGCCGTGGGCGGTGACCCGGACGACGGGTATGGCTTCGTTCACCCTTCCATTGTGCGTTGCGCATGCCCGCAAAGAGGCGCGGGGCCCTTTCGCCGGCGGCCACCAGGGCACCCCGAAAGGGGCGCGGGGAACTGCGCGACCGGCCCGCACCGGCCCGCAGTCCCCCACACACCGCAACCTCACTCCACGGAGGTCACGGTCCCCGCCCCCACGGTCCGGCCGCCCTCACGGATGGCGAACCCCAGCCCCGCCTCCAGCGGCACGTCCCGCCCCAGCTCCACGGTCATCTCCACTGTGTCCCCGGGCCGGGCGACCGCCGTCTCACCGAGGTCGACGTCCCCCACCACATCCGCCGTACGGATGTAGAACTGCGGCCGGTACCCCGTCGAGACGGGAGTCGTACGACCCCCTTCGCGCCCCGACAGGACGTAGACCCGCGCCGAGAACCGCCGGGCCGGCACCACACTCCCCGGCGCCGCCACCACATGCCCCCGCCGCACCGCGTCCCGGGGCACGCCCCGCAACAGCAGCGCCACGTTGTCCCCGGCCTGCGCCTCGTCCATCGGCTTGCCGAAGGTCTCCAGGCCGGTGACGACGGTCTCGACGTCCGCGCCGAGCACCTCGATCCGGTCCCCCACCCGCACGGTGCCCCGCTCGACCGCACCGGTCACGACGGTCCCGCGCCCGGTGATGGTGAGCACGTTCTCCACCGGCAGCAGGAACGGCGCGTCCAGGTACCGCTCCGGCATCGGCACGTAGGTGTCGATCGCGTCGAGCAGCGCCTCGATCGACGCCGTCCACCGCGGGTCGCCCTCCAGGGCCTTGAGCCCGGAGACCCGTACCACGGGCACGGAGTCACCGCCGTACCCCTGCGCGGTGAGCAGCTCCCGGACCTCCAGCTCCACGAGGTCGGTGAGCTCCTCGTCACCCGCGTCGGCCTTGTTGAGCGCGACCACGATGTGGTCGACACCCACCTGCCGGGCGAGCAGCACGTGTTCGGCGGTCTGCGGCATGATCCCGTCGAGCGCGGAGACGACGAGGATCGCGCCGTCCAGCTGCGCGGCCCCGGTGACCATGTTCTTGACGTAGTCGGCATGACCCGGCATGTCCACATGGGCGTAGTGCCGGGTGTCGGTCTCGTACTCGACGTGCGCGATGTTGATGGTGATGCCGCGGAGCGCCTCCTCGGGGGCCCGGTCGATGCGGTCGAACGGCACGAACGTGCCGGTGCCGCGCTCGGCGAGGACCTTGGTGATGGCGGCCGTCAGGGTGGTCTTGCCGTGGTCGACGTGGCCCATCGTGCCGATGTTGAGATGCGGTTTGGTGCGGACGTATGCCGTCTTGGGCATGGCTGTACCTCGAAGCTTGTCCGAAGGAAGAGCGGGGACCCCGAGGAACCGGCCGACCCTCCCCCTGCGGGGTCCGCCGGACTTTCCGGGGAGGGTCAGCTTCGGGCGCCGTCGACAGCGGCCGTGAGAACGGGAACGGCAGCCTTCGGCGCATCCGCGACTGCGGATGCTGCGACGAGGAAGGCGAACCGGAACATGACACAGATCATGTCCGACGCGTCGCCCCACGTCGAACGGTTTTCCGCGGCGCCGATTTCACCCAAGGGACGGGAACCATACGGCGATCACACATCCGCTTCGGTTAGTGTCACCGAATGCTCGATGCCAACCGCTCTGGCACCGCCACGGCCTCTCCCCGGGCCGCCGCCAAGGAGCTGACCATCGCCATGCCGACCCCTCTGAGCTTCGGCGCACGCTGCACCCGCGTGCTGCTGTCGCCGTGGTCCCGGCTGTCCCTGCTCGTCGCGCTCCTGGCGGCGGCCGGGTCGTCGGTCCTGCTCTTCGAGCCGCAGAAGCTGATGACGCAGGGCTGGCCGCCACACGTGGCGGGCACCACCGCGGTGGTGGTCTTCGCCGTGGCATACGGCCTGATCACGGTGGCGTTCGTGCCCCGCCCGATCCTGAACCTGGCGGCCGGCGCGCTGTTCGGTTCGGCCCTGGGCATGGGCGCGGCCATGGCCGGCACCGTGCTCGGGGCGTGGCTCTCCTTCGCGCTCGGCCGGATGCTCGGCCAGGAGGCCCTGCGCCCGCTGCTGCGCGGCCGGCTGCTCAAGGCGGCGGACAACCAGTTCAGCAAGCACGGCTTCCGTTCGATGCTGGCGGTACGCCTGTTCCCCGGCGTCCCGTTCTGGGCCGCGAACTACGCCGCCGCCGTCTCCCGCATGCGCTGCACCCCGTTCCTGGTGGCCACGGCCCTGGGCTCCATCCCGAACGTCGCCGCCTACGTGGTCGCAGGCGCCCGCGCCTCGACCCCGACGTCCCCGGTCTTCCTGATCTCGGTGGCGGCCATCGTCATCCCGGCGGTGGCGGGCGCAGTGGTCGCCTGGCGCAAGCGCCACCATCTACGCCCCAAGCGCTAGCGCCCGCACCCGCGCCCCGCAAGGGGCGCGGGGAACTGCGCGCCCAGCCCCCACCGCGCGGTCAGCCGCCCAACGCCCCCACCCGGCACCCCATTGGGCGCAGCCCTACCGAACCGCCTCCAGAATCATCGCGTTGGCCAACCCGCCCGCCTCACACATCGTCTGAAGGCCAAAGCGAGCGCCGCGTTCCCGCATCGCATGCACCAGCGTCGTCGTCAGCCGCGTCCCGCTCGCCCCCAGCGGATGCCCCAGCGCGATCGCCCCGCCGTGCACGTTCACCTTGGCGAGATCCGCCCCGGTCTCCTGCCGCCAGGCCAGCACCACGCTGGAGAACGCCTCGTTCACCTCGAACAGGTCGATGTCCTCGATGCCGAGCCCGGCCCGCCGCAGCACCTTCTCCGTCGCCGGGATCACGCCGGTCAGCATGAGCAACGGGTCGGAGCCGGTCACGGCGAACTCGTGCAGCCGGGCCAGTGGCCGCAACCCGAGCCTCGCCGCGGTCTCACCGGAGGTGATGAGCACCGCGGACGCCCCGTCGTTGACCGGGCTCGCGTTGCCCGCGGTGACGTTCCACTCGATCTGCGGGAACCGCTCGGCGAACCCGGGGTCGTAGTAGGCGGGCTTGAGTCCGGCGAGGACCTCCGCGGTGGTGCCGGGCCGTACGGACTCGTCCCGGCTCACCCCCTCCAGCGGAGCGACCTGCGCGTCGAACAGCCCCGCCTCCCACGCTGCCGCCGCCTTCCGGTGCGAGGAGACCGCGAAGGCGTCCATCTCCGCCCGCGAGATCGACCACTTCGCGGCGATGAGCTCGGCGCTGATGCCCTGCGGGACCAGGCCCTCCGGGTAGCGCGCGGCGACTCCGGGCCCGAAGGGGTCCTTGCCGGCCGGCACGTTGGACCACATCGGCACCCGGCTCATCGACTCGACGCCGCAGGCGATCACGATGTCGTAGGCCCCGGACATGACGCCCTGGGCGGCGAAGTGCACGGCCTGCTGAGAGGAGCCGCACTGGCGGTCCACGGTGGTCGCCGGGACCGTCTCGGGGAAGCCCGCGGACAGGAGGGCGTACCGGGTGGTGTTCATGGCCTGCTCGCCGACCTGGTCGACGGTGCCGCCGATCACGTCGTCGACGAGGGCGGGGTCGACGCCGGAGCGCTCGACGAGGGTGCGCAGGGTGTGGGCGAGGAGTTCGACGGGGTGGACGTGCGCGAGCGACCCGTTCGGCTTGCCCTTCCCGACGGGGGTGCGTACGGCTTCGACGATGACTGCGTCACGCATCTCGGGGACCTCGATTGCCAGTCTCGATTACCGGTGAGTAGGAAATCCGAACCCACCATAACTCCGAGGGTTGGAAAATCCAACCCTCTACTAGACTGACCCCATGGCCGACCCCAAGGACCCCCGCCCATGCTCGATCGCCGACGCCCTGGCGCTGGTCGGCGAGAAGTACTCCCTGCTGGTCCTGCGGGAGGTGTGTCTGGGCAACGGCCGCTTCGACCGGCTGGTGCGCAACATCGGCGCCCCGCGCGACATCCTGGCCACCCGGCTGCGCCGGCTCGTCGACGCCGGGATCCTCACCAAGCGCGTCTACAGCGAACGGCCGCAGCGCTTCGAGTACCGGGCCACCCAGGCGGGCCTCGAACTGGAGCCGGTCCTGATGACCCTGATGGCCTGGGGCGACCGCCATCTCCACCCGGACGGCGAGCGCCCCATGGTGATCGAGCACAGCTGCGGGAAGACGCTCGCCGCGCTCGTCGTCTGCGAGGCCTGCGGCGACCCGGTGCGGCACGAGGACCTCAAGGCCCACCCGCAGGCACCGGGCTGGACGGTCGACGGACCGGAAGCCGCCTGACGGACGGAGGCGTCAGCAGCGCCCCGCCGGCCTGCGCCGCCCGCCGCTCACCACGGATGCGCCCCCAGGTACCCGGCGATCTCCGCGCGCTCCCAGGCGCCGTCGGCGACGACGACCCGGTAGCGGCGCCGGAGGGTGTCGCCGGGGGCCAGTTCCAGCTCGTCGTGGAAGGCCCAGGAGGGGGCGATGCCGGCGAACGGCTCGTTGCGTACGAACCAGTGCGCGGGGTGGCTGCCGCGGGTGCCCAAGTGGTCGTTCTCCGGGGCGTGTTCGAAGACGACGGTGGCATGGCCGTCGGCGCCGTCGTGCTCGCCGGACAGGGCCAGCCAGGGGGACTGGGAGCCCATGGCCTCCGGACCCTCACCCTCGGGGCCGACGATCCGGCCGTCCCGGAAGGCGCGCGGGCCGCGCCAGAACAGGCCGGTGTAGCCCGCCTGTTCACGCCCGGCCGTGGTCGGGCTGCCGAACAGCAGCGGTTCGCTGCGGCGGTTGGTGATCTCACTGGTCCAGGTCAGCGCCCAGGAACGCGCCCCGGGGTCCACGTCATGGACCTCGATGCGGCGCCGCTCCTCCGCCCACAGCGTCCCGTCGTACGGATGCCAGGTCAGCCGCTCCGCGACGACCAGCCGGCCGTCGGTCGAGGACAGTTCGTCGAAGCCGGTGTGCCGCATCGAGCCGACGCGCTCCGGGATGGCCAGGTAACCCCGGCCGTGCACATAGGAGTTGCCGCCCCACAGGTTCGCGCCCGACAGGTGGGAGGCGGTCAGGGAGAGGCCCTTGTGCCAACGGTGGTCGTTGGGCCGGTAGTCGGTGACCACGTCCCCGGCGAGGGTACGGATCGGGTGCAGATAGGGCCGCGGCGCCTCCCAGGCCGTCTCCGGCCGGTAGACGTACGAGAACAGCTGCACCCCGGTGACCGGCTCGGTCACCGTGATCCGGTCGCCGTGGGTGTGCGTGATCCGCAGCTCGCCGCTCACGCGGACACCTCCTCGCGCACGGCCGGCACCCAGCCCGTGGCCGGCCGGGCGAGGGCGGGCGGACGGAAGCCGCGCCCGATGGCGCCGGCGCCGCCGGCGGCGGGCCGGATGCGGCGGCCGACGAAGGGGGCCGCGGAGCGGGGGGAGCGGGGCATGGACGTGATCAGCACTCCTCGGGCGTGTACCGGCGATGGGCGAACTCCCGCCCGAGGTGCGCCGTAGCCGCACCCCGATGTGCGGAGCAAGCGCTTTCCCCTGCTGAAACGTAAGCGGCGGCACCTTGACCGGTCAACACCCCGTGGTCTCCCGGCCGCCTGCCGAACCCCTGTGTCCTCCTTGTCACCCCGGCCCGATACGCTGCGGTGGGACGCGCATGATCACGTGCCCGTGTGCTCGCGCGCGGTTGCGTGAGCGCGTGTTTCCCGCACGACCACGTGAGCCCGCGCGACCGCCCGCCCCTTCCTCACCCCTGGGACGCCGTACCTTCATGTCTTGGTTTGAATCGCTGGTCCTCGGCCTCGTCCAGGGACTGACCGAGTTCCTGCCCGTCTCCTCCAGCGCGCACCTGCGGCTGACCGCGGCCTTCTCCGGCTGGAAGGATCCGGGGGCCGCCTTCACGGCGATCACCCAGATCGGCACGGAGACCGCGGTGCTGATCTACTTCCGCAAGGACATCGGGCGGATCCTCTCGGCCTGGTTCCGGTCGCTGTCCGACAAGGCGATGCGGCGCAACCACGACGCCCAGATGGGCTGGCTGGTGATCGTCGGCTCGATCCCGATCGGTCTGCTGGGCGTGACCCTGAAGGACCAGATCGAGGGTCCGTTCCGCGACCTGCGCATCACCGCGACCATGCTCATCGTCGTGGGCGTCGTCATCGGCATCGCGGACCGGCTCGCCGCCCGCGACGAGACGGGCGGCCGGCACCGGGCACCGAAGCAGCGCAAGACGCTCGAGAACCTGAGCGTGAAGGACGGCCTGATCTACGGCCTCTGCCAGGCCTGCGCCCTGATCCCCGGCGTCTCCCGCTCCGGCGCCACCATCAGCGGTGGCCTGTTCATGGGCTACCGGCGCGAGGCGGCGGCCCGCTACTCCTTCCTGCTCGCCATCCCGGCCGTGCTGGCCTCCGGCGCCTTCGAGGTCAAGGACTCGGTGAGCGAGGGCCACGTGGCCTGGGGCCCGACCCTGTTCGCGACGGTGATCGCGTTCGTGTCGGGGTACGCGGTGATCGCATGGTTCATGAAGTGGATCTCCAACAAGAGCTTCATGCCGTTCGTCTGGTACCGCATCGCCCTCGGCATCGTGATCATCGCCCTGGTCTCGGCAGACGTACTGAGCCCGCACGCGGCGGAGTCGGCGAGCTAGACGCTCCGCGGACGACCCCGAACAACGCCGCTCCGCCCACGGCAGCGCCCCGAAAGGGGCGCGGGGAACCGCGCGACCAGCCACAACGGCGCCGCAGAGGACCGACAACCCGACACCCAGCCGATCCCGGCCACTTGGCAGCGCCCCGAAAGGGGCGCGGGGAACTGCGCGACCAGCCACGGCGGCGGCGCGGTGGGCCGGCAGGCCGGTGCGGTGCCTTCGGCCGTGCTCAGTCGCCGTCGGCGGCCAGGGTGCCCTGGTGGTAGTACATGCGCCAGCCCGTCTCCGTGAGGCGCCACAGGGAGCTGCGCCAGGCTCGGCGGCCCTGGTTGTCGGCGAAGTAGGTCAGGTGGACGAGGCCCGGGGCCAGGACGGTCCCGGACATCTCGGTGACCTGGACCGGTGACTCCGGGGACACCGATCCGCCGCTGGTCACCGTGAGGATGGACGTCGCGTCCCAGCGGCGGCCGGAGACGCCGACCTCGGTGAAGGCCGGGTCGAGCAGCTCCAGGACGAGGTCCGGGCGGGCCCGCACCTCGGGATCGAGGAGCCGCAGCTCCGCGTCGACCGCGGCCTGTACCGCCCGCCGGTTCTCGTCCGCCGCACGCTCGTCGTCGTCCGTCATGCGCCGACCCTACGGACAACCCGCTGCCGGGCCCAGCGGATATCCGCCGGGGATCAGCCCAGCTTGAGCAGGAGGCCGACGAGTTCGGCCGGCATCGTGATCATGCAGTCGTGGCCGGTGGGCAGTTCCCACACCTGCTCACCGGCGGGGACCGGTCGGCGGACGATGCCCTCCGGGACGTTCGCCGCGCAGTGGATGTGGGTCCGCGGGATCGCGCCCACGGCGGGATCGTCCAGGCGCACCGGCTGCTGGAGGGTGCGCACCGCCTGGTCGGAGAGCATGCCGCGCAGCCACGCCACGTCCGCCGCCTCGGTCACCCCGAACAGGCCGAAGGGCGGCGGCAGTTCGGGCAGCGGCGGGACCCGCCAGCCGCTCTCGGAGGCGAGGGCCCGGTCGATCAGGCCGCGGGTCGCGGGCTGGACGTCGGCCGCGGACTCGCCGTGCTCCGGGACCATCGCGTCGAGGTAGACCAGGTGCCCGATGCGGTCGGGCACCTCGTTGGCCGCGGCCGAGACGACCAGCCCCGCGTAGCTGTGCCCGACGAGGACGACGTCGGTGAGGCCCTCGTCCCTGATCAGCCCGACGACGTCGGCCACGTGGGTGTCGAGACCGACGTCCGGTCCGAGCCGCCGGGCCTTCTCGCCATGACCGGTCAGGGAGGGTGCGTACACCCGGTGTCCCGCCGCCGCCAGCAGGGGGACCACCCGCTCCCAGCACTCCCCGCTGTGCCAGGCACCGTGCACCAGCAGATACGTCGACATGATCGTGCTCCTCGGCTTGCTCGTCGTTGTCGTCGTCCACGCTGGCGGCACGGCCGCGGACGGGGCAGCGCCCTGGTGATCCTGGGGGTGACAGGGCCAGGCACGGGCGAGGTGGCCGCGTTACGGTGGCGGGATGACCGCCGAACCGAACCCGCTGGGCGCTTACGTGCGGGCCCGCCGCGAGCTGGTCACGCCGGAGCAGGTCGGCATCCCCGTGCAGGGCGTCCGGCGGGTGCCGGGGCTGCGCCGGGAGGAGGTCGCGATGCTGGCCGGCATCAGCGCCGACTACTACCTGCGCCTGGAACAGGGCCGCGACCGCAACCCCTCCGTGCAGGTCCTGGAGTCCCTCGCGCGCGTGCTGCGGCTCGACGAGGACGCGACGGCGTATCTGCTCCGGCTCGGTGCCGACCGGCCCCGCAGGCGCCGGCGCCGGGCCCGGCAGGAGACCGTCCCGCCGGGCGTCGCCCAGCTCGTCGCCGCTCTGCCGCTGCCCGCGATGGTCGAGGGCAGGTACTTCGACGTCCTCGCCGTCAACGCCCTCGCGACCGCGCTGTCACCGCGCTTCTCGGTCGGCGCCAACCGGCTGCGGGACATCTTCCTCGACCCCGCCGAGCAGGCCCTCCACCCCGGCTGGGAGGAGGCCGGTGCCGGCATGGTGGCCGGCTTCCGCAGCTCCGTCGGGACCGACACGGACGACCCGCGCGTCATCGAGCTCGTCGGCGAACTCTCCCTCGCCAGCCCGCACTTCAGCCGCCTCTGGGCCCGGCACGACGTGGCGTCCTGCGACGGCGCGGCCAAGGTCGTGGACCACCCCCAGGTCGGCCGGCTACGGCTGAACCGGGAGCGGCTGGCCGTCAGCGGGGCGGCGGGGCAGACCCTCGTCGTCTACCACCCGGACCCGGGAAGCGGCAGCGCCGAGAAGCTCGCCCTGCTCGCCTCGGCGCTGCCGACCGGGTGACGGCGGCGGGACGACGGCGGGACGGGGGGACGGCGGGAGGACGGCGGCGGGACGGTGGGAGAACGGCGTGGGAACGGCGCGGCGACGACAGCCGGGCGCCGCATCTCGGCCAACCCCCGACTCCCTTTGTTTTCCGGGGGTTTGGGGCCGCCGCACCCGCTCCGGCGAGGACGAAGTGCTGCCCAGGGGCGCACCGCCCGGCCGGAGCCGGGGCGCGCCGCCCGGCAAATGCCAAGGCGTGGCCACCCGCCCGCCGTATCGCCCGTGACCAACCCCATACGGTCTGCGTAGTGGCCTGGTAGCGCACGGTCAGTTCTTGCCCCTACGCTGTTTCTCATGTCCCCCGATTCCCGAACCCCTGGTTCCGTGCGGTCTGCTGCCGAGGTCAACGAGCACATCCGGGCGCTGTGGCTGCGTGCGGGCGGAACGCTGTCGGCTCAGGAGCGGGCGGAGTACGAGCTGCTGGTGGTCGAGTGGGCCGCGGCGATCCGCGAGCAGATCATCGAGGCGGCCTGACCGGCCCCGACCGGACCGGGGTTCACCGGCCGCCGGAGACGCGCAGCACCGTGCCGGTCGTGTAGGAGGCCTCAGGCGACAGCAGCCAGGCGATCGCGGCGGCGATCTCCTCGGGCCGGCCTGCACGGCCCAACGGCGTGGTGTGACCGACCCGTTCGGCTCGGCCCGGGTCGCCCATCGCCGCATGGATCTCGGTGTCGATGACGCCGGGTGCCACCGCGTTGACCCGCACGCCGTCGGGGCCGAGTTCCTTGGCGAGGCCCACGGTGAGGGCGTCGACGGCGGCCTTGGTCGCCGCGTAGTGGACGTACTCGCCGGGGCTGCCGAGGGTGGCCGCCGCCGAGGACACGTTCACGATCGCGCCGTTCCCCCGCGCCGCCATCAGCCGGGCGGCACGGCGTGAACAGAGCAGCGCGCCCAGCAGGTTGACCTCCACCACCCGGCGGAGATCCACGGCCTCCGCGTCGGCCAGCCGCCCGAACGGCCCGGTCACGGCGGCGTTGTTCACCAGCCCGGTGACGGCCCCCAGCTCCCGCTCCGCCGCGTCGAACAGCCCCTCCACATCGGCCTCCACGGAGGTGTCCACCCGGACCACGGCACAGCGCGCCCCGGCCTTCCGCGCCTCCTCCGCGACCGTCTCGGCGGCGTCCCCGTCCCGGACGTAACCGATCACCACGTCATGCCCGTCGGCCGCGAGCCGCAGACAGGTCGCCGCGCCGATCCCCCTGCTGCCGCCCGTGACCACCGTGACGGGACGTGACATCACAGACCTCCTCGATTCGACCGGACGACGATCTTACGACCCCGCAGGCGCGAGCACCGGCCCGCACCGGCTCTCGGCGCCGGCTCTCGGCGCCGGCTCTCGGCGCCGGCTCTCGGCGCCGGCTCTCCAGCGGGATGCCGCCACCGATCTCCTCCGCCAGGCCACCGGAGGCCTGGCGGGTGTTGCCCCGCACCGCCGGAGCGCGCGGAACTCGTCGGCACAACTCGGCTCGTCCGCACGGCTCGACGGCGAACGGTGAGGAATCCGGTTCGAACATCACCGAATATCGCCCGTGCCCCTTGGCTCCGCCCGCCCCGTGCCCAACACTGAGCCGATGACGCAGCGTGTGGAGCTCGCGACCGTGATGGACCGGCTGGCCGTGGACGAGATGGTCACCGAGTACGCGGTGGCCGTCGACGACGGTGACTGGGCGGCGTACCGGAGGCTGTTCACCGCGGACGGGCGGGCCGACTACCGCTCCGCCGGCGGGATCGAGGGCGACGTCGGACAGGTGGCCGGGTGGCTCGCGGAGAACCTGACCCTCTTCTCGATGCGGCAGCACCTGATCGTCAACCGCCTGGTGCGGTTCGGGATCCTGGAGCACGACATCGGCGACGCCGCGCACGTCCGGGCCGACTACGTCAACCCGATGCGGTTCGCCGGCGGCGACACCGCCGCCACCGCCCCGGACTTCGTGTGCGGCGGCCGGTACTCCTTCGCGTTCCTGCGTACCCGGGACGGCTGGCGGCTGCGTCAGGTGGTCGTCGAGGAGCGGTGGCGCCGACTGCCCGACCCGCGTGCGGTGGCCGTGTCCGACTGAGCCCGCGCCCGTACCCCCTGTCGGAGATCCCGCCCGGTCCCGCACACTGGAAGGACCCGCGGGCAGGAGGCGATGGATGAGCACCGTCGAGCGCTGGCTGACCTCCCCGTGGCGGCGTTCCTGCGTCGGGGCGCTCACGGGCGCGCTGCCGGTGCTTGCCTTTCCCGCGCCGTCGCTGTGGTGGTTCGCGTACGTCGCGCTGGTCCCGTGGCTGCTGCTGGCGCGCTCGGCGCCGACCGGCCGGCGGGCGGCGTACGACGGCTGGTGCGGCGGGTTCGGGTTCATGGTCGCCGTCCACCACTGGCTGCTGCCGAGCCTGCACGTGTTCATCTTCCTGATCGCCGGCCTGCTGAGCGTGTTCTGGGCGCCCTGGGGCTGGGTGACGCGCCGGCTGCTCGGCGGCGTGCCGTCGCCGGGGCGGGCCGCCGCCGCGCTGCTGGTGCTGCCCTCGGGCTGGCTGATGGTGGAGCTGGTGCGGTCCTGGCAGGGGCTCGGCGGGCCGTGGGGCATGCTCGGCGCGACCCAGTGGCAGGTGACGCCGGCGCTGCGGCTGGCCTCGGTCGGCGGGGTGTGGCTGCTGAGCTTCCTGGTGGTGGCCGTCAATGTCGCGGTCGCCGTGCTGGTGTCCGTGCGGGAGGCCCGGGTGCCCGCGGTGGCCTCGCTGGTGGCCACGGCCGCCGCGACCTCGGCCGCCTGGCTGTGGTCACCGCGCCCGGACGTCGACGGTCACGTCCGGATCGCCGTCGTACAGCCCGGCATCGTCGACGGCACCGACAGCGGGGTCCGGCGCTTCGACCGGGAGGAGCAGCTCACCCGGCGGCTGGCCGGGCAGCATCCCGATCTGATCGTCTGGGGCGAGAGCAGCGTCGGGTACGACCTCGGGGACCGGCCCGACCTCGCGCGACGGATCGCGGCCCTCTCCCGTGAGACCGGCGCGGACATCCTGGTCAACGTGGACGCCCGGCGTTCCGACCGGCCCGGTATCTACAAGAGCTCCATACTGGTCGGCGCCGACGGCCCGACCGGCGACCGGTACGACAAGATGCGGCTGGTGCCGTTCGGCGAGTACATACCGGCCCGCTCCCTGCTCGGCTGGGCCACCTCGGTCGGCAAGGCGGCCGGCGAGGACCGGCGGCGCGGCACCGAGCAGGTGGTGATGGACGTCGGCCACGGGCTGCGGATCGGCCCGATGATCTGCTTCGAGACGGCGTTCCCCGACATGAGCCGGCATCTCGCCCAGGACGGCGCGCAGGTGCTGATCGGCCAGACGTCGACCTCGTCCTTCCAGGACAGCTGGGCCCCCGAGCAGCACGCCTCGCTGGCCGCGCTCCGGGCCGCCGAGACCGGCCGCACGATGGTCCACGCCACGCTGACCGGGGTCTCCGCCGTCTACGGCCCGGGCGGCGAGCGCATCGGCTCCTGGCTCGGCACCGACGCGAGCACCGCCCGGGTCTACGAGGTGCCGATCGCCCGCGGGGTCACGCCGTTCGTGCGGTACGGCGACTGGCCGGTGGACGGGGCGCTGCTGGTGCTGGCCGCCTACTGCCTGGCCGAGGGGCTGCGGACGGTCAGGCTGCGCCGGAGTGCCGCAGCACCTCTCGTACCACCTGCTCGCACAGCTCATGAGTCGCCAGTGCGTCCCGGGCGCTGAGCACCTTCCCGGCCCGGACGGCGTCCAGGAAGGCGAGCACGGCCTGTTCGATGCCGCGCTGCCGGGCGACGGGCACCCAGTCGCCGCGCCGCCGGACCGTCGGCTGGCCCTTGTGGTCGATCACCTCGGCGAGGTTGAGGACCTGGCGCTTGGTGTCCTGCCCGGAGACCTCCAGGATCTCCTCCGCCGAGCCGCTGAGCCTGTTCATCACGCCGAGCGCCGTGAAGCCGTCGCCGGCGAGCTGGAGGACGACGTGGTGCAGCAGGCCGTCGACGGCCCGGGCGCGGACCGTCACGTCCTCGACCGGGCCGGGGGCGAGGAAGCGCAGGGTGTCCACGACGTGGATGAAGTCGTCGAGAATCATCGTGCGCGGGTCCTCGGGCAGCCCGACGCGGTTCTTCTGCATCAGGATCAGCTCGCGCGGGTGGTCGGCGCACTGCACGTAGCCGGGGGCGTGGCGCCGGTTGAAGCCGACGGCCAGCGACACGTTCCGCGCCTCGGCGAGCGTCACGAGCCGCTCGGAGTCGGCGAACCGGTAGGCGAGGGGCTTGTCGACGTACGTCGGTACGCCCGCCTCAAGGAGCCGGGCGACGATCTCCGGGTGGGCAACGGTGGCCGCGTGCACGAAGGCGGCGTCGAGGTCCTGGGCGAGGAGGTCGTCGAGGGTCGCGTGCCGGCGGCCGGCGGGCAGGTGGAGGCTGTCGGCGATCCGGTCGAGGGTGGCGGGGTTGCGGGTCTGGAGGTGGAGTTCGAGGCCCGGCAGGGTGGCCAGCACCGGCAGGTACGCCTTCTGCGCGATGTCGCCGAGTCCGATGCAGCCGACCTTCACTGACGCTCCCCTGGTGATGTGCCCGCACTTGCCCGCGGTACCGCGCGTGCCTGGAGGGCAGCATACGGGCCGATAATCCGTGGTGGGACGGGCCGGGGGTGGGCCACTATGCCGGGCATGACGACCGAACGCCGTATGCCCGCCCTGGACGCCGCCGAACGCACCATGCTGGAGGGCTGGTTGGACTTCCACCGGCAGACTCTTGCGGTGAAGTGCGAGGGTCTGACCGATGCCCAGCTGCGGACCGCCTCCGTGGAGCCTTCCCCGCTGTCCCTGATGGGGCTGGTGCGGCACATGACCGACGTGGAGCGGTCCTGGTACCGCAGGGTCCTGCGCGGCGAGGAGGCACCGCCGCTCTACTGGAGCGACGAGGATCCGGACGGCGAGTTCCGGCTCACCGAGGCGGACACCTGGCAGGAGACGTACACGGCCTGGCAGAGCGAGATCGAGGCGGCCCGGCAGGCGGCGGCCGGTTTCGGCCTGGACGATCTCTCCAAGAGCCGTCACCGCCGCACCGGCAAGGAGATGAACCTGCGCTGGATCCACACCCACATGATCGAGGAGTACGCCCGGCACAACGGGCACGCCGACCTGATCCGGGAGCGGATCGACGGCGCGACCGGCTCCTGACGTCAGCCTCGCACCCGCCCGTCCCCCGTACGGGGTGCGAGATCACCCGTGCGGGGCACCAAAGTCCTGTCGCCGGTGTCAACCTCCGCGCCGACCCAGCAGAGTTGCGCGGGTGCCTCGAACGACGACCATCGCAGCGCTCCTGGTCACCGTGACCGTCTCGGCGCTCTCCGGCTGTGTGACGGTCCAGCGCCCGGCGGTGCCGGGCCCGCCGCCGGGTACGGCGCCCTCGCTGCCCTCGGTGCCCCGCCCGGACGGCAGTGCCGCGCCGCGGGTGGTGCAGGCGCCGGTCAAGGAGGCCCTGGAGATGGTCGGGCCGTCCCGCCCGGCGCACCGGGCCGCACCGGCCGCCTCCCACACCGCAGCGCCCCCTCCCCCGGACCGCCGCCGCGCACCGGAAGCCCCGCGCGCCGCCGCTCCGCACCCCCTCGGCGTGCCCCGGTCGCACAGCCCGCGGGCCGACCTTCCCGGCCGCTCCCCCGCCGTCCCGCAGACCCCGGACGTGTGCGCCCTCGGCAAGCAGTACGGCGGCTGGGACGCGGACAGTCCGCAGGCACGGATCTGCGAACAGACGTACGGGCGTTGAGGCGCCGGCCCGGCCCTACTTCGGCCGCTGGCGCGGTGGGCCCCAGGAGTCGGCGCCCGGGTCGCCGTCGTCCCCGAGCCGGAGTTCCAGCCGGCTGATCGCGGCCCGGACCCCGTGGCCGTACCCGTCGTCGCCGAGTGCGGTGGCCGTGCCGCGGGCCCGGTGCAGGTGGCTGCGGGCGGCCTCGGCACGGCCGAGCTTGGCGTAGTCGGCGGCGAGGTTCAGATGCAGGGAGGGGTAGAAGCCGCGCAGCCGCGCGTCTCCTTCCGCCTCGTCCGCCGCGGACAACGCCCGCAGGTCCCAGGCGAGTTCGTCGGACGGGTCGTCCTGGGTGTCGGCGAGGTAGTGGGCCAGGGTGCAGCGGTGCAGGGGCTCGCCGTGCTCGCCGAGCTCCGCCCAGAGGTCGAGCAGGCGCCGACGGGCCTCCTCGCGGTCCCCGGCGTGGTGCAGCATCACGACCTGCCCGATCCGGGTGAGCACGGCATCGGGTGCCGTCCGCTCCTGTCGCTCCGCCACGGGGCCCTCCGGGCTGTCAGCCGTTGTGTGCTGCCGACGGTAAACGGCGCCGCCGGGTTTGATCGGCAGGCGGCGCCGTGGGACCGCGGGCCGGTGGTCGGCTGCGGGCCGGTGGGGGCTTGTCGCGCAGTTCCTCCCCCAGCCTTCGGCCGGGGGTACCCCCAGCGCCCCTAGGAGGTTGCCCCCAGGTTCGGGATGCGCCAGTCGATCGGCTCGTGGCCCTGGGATGCCACCGCCTCGTCGATGTGGGTGAAGGGGCGGGAGCCGAAGAACTTCTTTGCGGAGAGCGGGGACGGGTGGGCGCCCTGGATCACCACGTGCCGGGTCTCGTCGATCAGCCGGAGCTTCTTCTGCGCGTAGCCGCCCCAGAGGACGAAGACGGCCGGGTCGGGCCGGTCGGCGACCGCGCGGATCACCGCGTCCGTGAACTTCTCCCAGCCCTTGTTCTTGTGCGAGTTGGCCTCACCGGCGCGGACCGTGAGGACCGCGTTGAGCAGCAGCACGCCCTGCCGCGCCCACGGCATCAGGTAGCCGTTGTCCGGCACGGACTCCCAGCCCAGCTCCTCGCGCATCTCCTTGTAGATGTTCCGCAGGGACGGCGGGATCCGCACCCCGGGGCGGACGGAGAAGCACAGGCCGTGGCCCTGGCCCTCGCCGTGGTAGGGGTCCTGGCCGAGGACGAACACCTTGACCTGGTCGAACGGCGTCGCCTCCAGCGCGGCGAAGACCTCCTCCCGCGGCGGGTAGACGGGACCCTTCGCCCGCTCCTCCTCGACGAACTCGGTCAGCTCCTTGAAATAGGGCTGCTGCAGCTCGTCGCCCAGAACCCCGCGCCAGGACTCGGGCAGCATGGCGATGTCGGTCACGTCAACGTCCTCACGAATTGCGGTCACTTGCGGTTCCTGCTGATACCGAAAAACCTACAGGCGACCACTGACAACCGGTGCCGGACGGCGGTTTCACCAGCTGGTCTTGCGGTGCAGCTCCCACATCATCATGATCGTCGACGGGTCGAGCGCCTTCTCGCCGCCGGAGACGTCGTCGCTGGCCGCGACGTACTGCCGGCCCTGCCACAGCGGGATCAGCCGGGCGTCGTCGACGAGGATCTGCTGCGCCTCCTCGAAGTCCTTGACGACCTCGCCGCGGTCGCTCTCGCCGCGGGAGTGCGGCAGCAGTTTGCCGGTGATCACGGGGGACGGGTAGGGCGTGCCGAGGGCGTTCTGCTCGCCGACGAAGGGCGCGATGAAGTTGTCCGCGTCGGGGAAGTCCGGGAACCAGCCGCGGCCGAACACCGGGTACTCGCCCTTCTGGTAGCCGACGACATAGGTCTTCCAGGGCCGGCTCTTGAGGGTGATCGTGAACAGCCCGGAGTCGTCCAGCTGCTGCTTGAGCTCCTGGAACATCTGGCCGGTCTCGGAGCCGTAGCGGTCGGTGGTGTACCAGAAGGTGAGCGGGACCCGCCGGGTGATGCCGGCGTCGGCGAGGATCTTGTGGGCCTTGGAGGTGCTGGGGTCGCCGTAGTCGTCGAAGAAGTCGGTGGTGTGGCCGGTCAGGCCCGCCGGGACCATGGAGTACAGCGGGTCGACGGTGTCCTTGTAGACGGTGTGGGCGATCGCGGCGCGGTCGACGAGCTGGGCGACGGCCTTGCGCACGGCGGGGATCTTGGCCCACGGGTCCTCGGGGTTGAACACCAGGTAGCTGATGTCGGTGCCGGTACCGTCGATCAGTTGCAGGTCGGTGCTGCGGTGCGCCTCCAGGGCGACGATGTCGGAGGCGGCGAGACCGCGGTAGGTGACGTCGATGTCCCCGGACCGCAGGGCCTTGACCATGGTGGCCGAGTCCTGGAAGTAGCGGATCGTCACCGCGTCGTTCTGCCGCTGCGCGAAGCCCTGGTAGGTGTCGTTGCGGACCAGCTCGGCCCGCTTGCCGTCCTGGTACGACTTGAGGGTGTACGGCCCGGAGCCGTGCACGGAGTCGTCCTTGCGCAGCGAGTGGGCGGGGTAGTCGTCGGGGTCGACGACGGACATGGCCGGGGTGGCGAGCACGAACGGGAAGGTGGCGTCCGCCTTCTTGAGGTGGAAGACCACCTCGCGGTCGCCGTTCGCCTGCACTTGGTCGAGGCTGCCGAGGAGTCCGGCCGGGCCGCTGGGCGCGTTGATGCTGCGGATCCGGTCGATGGAGTACTTGACCGCTGCGGCGTCGAGCTTGTCGCCGTCGGCGAACTTGAGTCCCGAGCGCAGTTCGCAGCGGTAGGTGCGGTCACTGGAGTCCGTGAAGGCGCACTTCTGCGCGGCGTCGGGCTGCGGGGTGGTGGCGCCGTCGGGGTAGGCGAGCAGGGTCTGGTAGATGTTCCGGAACAGCTCCCAGGAGCCGTCCCACGATCCCGCCGGGTCAAGGGTGCTGGGGGCGCTGGTCGTACCGACGACGATCGGCCCGCTGTTCTCCGAGCTGCTGCCGGAGAGCACCCCGCATCCGGCGACCAGGGAGATGGACGCGAGCGCGGCGACTCTTCGCAGGCCTCGGTTCCGGTTGAACACGCGCACGCTCCTCGATCCGCCGTACCAGGGGTCGGCGGCAGACCATACCGCAGCGTTGCGCGCCTTGAAGTACCCCGGAAACACGGGCGTTGATCGAATGTGCTATGACGACGTTGTCATCCGGCTGTGCGGATCCCGCATGACCGCCGGGGCGCCGTTTTCCTCACACATGCGGCAAATATCTGTGACGAAAACGACGCCCGAGGGTCCGTCAGGCCATGCCGGCGTTGAGGAAGATGCCGCCGTCGACGACGAGCGTCTGGCCGGTGATCCAGTCGGACTGCTCCGAGGTGAGGAACGCGGCGGCGCCGCCGATGTCGGAGGGCACGCCGAGCCGCTTGAGCGGGTAGCCCGCGGCGGCCTCCGCCTCCCGGCCCTCGTAAAGGGCCTGCGCGAACTTGGTCTTGACGACCGCGGGGGCGATCGCGTTCACCCGGACGCCGGGGGCGAACTCGTGCGCCAGCTGCTGCGTCAGGTTGATCATCGCGGCCTTGCTGATGCCGTACGCGCCGATGAACGGCGAGGCCGAGAGCCCGGCGACGGAGGCGATGTTGACGATGGCGCCGCCGTTCTCCTTCTGCCAGGCGTGCCAGGTCTTCTGGGCGAAGCCGAGGGCGGAGACCACGTTGGTCTCGAACACCTTGCGGGCCACGTCCAGGTCGACGTCGGCGATCGGGCCGAACACCGGGTTGGTTCCCGCGTTGTTGACCAGGTAGTCGACGCGGCCGAAGGCCGCCATGGTGCGCTCGACGACCTCGGTCTGGTGGGCCAGGTCGTGCGCCTTGCCTGCGATGCCGATGACGCGCTCGGCGCCGAGGCGCTCGACGGCCTCCTTGAGGGCGTCCTCGTTGCGGCCGGTGATGGCGACGCGGTCGCCGCGGGCGATCAGCGCCTCGGCGACGCCGTAGCCGATGCCGCGGCTCGCGCCGGTGACGACGGCGACCTTGCCGGACAGCTCGGGCAGTTCAGTCATGTCAGTGTTCCCCAGGTTCCCCGGTGTTCTGCGGTGTTCTGCTAGTCGAGCGGTCCGCCGGCCACGTACAGCACCTGGCCGGAGACGAAGCCGGCGGCCTCGTTCGTGAAGAAGGCGATGGCGTTGGCGATGTCCTCGGGCTCGCCGACGCGCTGCACCGGGATCTGGGTGGCCGCGGCGGCCTTGAACTCCTCGAAGCCCATCTTGACTCGGTCGGCGGTGGCCTTGGTCATCTCGGTGGCGATGAAGCCGGGGGCGACGGCGTTGGCGGTGATGCCGAACTTGCCGAGCTCGATGGCGAGGGTCTTGGTGAAGCCCTGCAGACCGGCCTTGGCGGCGGAGTAGTTGGCCTGGCCGCGGTTGCCGAGCGCAGAGGAGGAGGACAGGTTGACCACGCGTCCCCAGCCGGCCTCGACCATGTGCTGCTGGACGGCCTTGGTCATCAGGAAGGAGCCGCGCAGGTGCACGTTGAGGACCGTGTCCCAGTCGGACGCGGACATCTTGAACAGCAGGTTGTCGCGGAGCACGCCGGCGTTGTTGACCAGGATGGTCGGGGCGCCCAGCTCCTCGACGACGCGCGCGATCGCCGCGGCGACCTGGGCCTCGTCGGAGACGTCGGCACCGACCGCGATCGCCTTGCCGCCGGCGGCGGTGATCTTCTCGACGGTGTCCTTGCAGGCGGCCTCGTCGAGGTCGATCACGGCGACCGCGCGGCCCTCGGCGGCCAGTCGTACGGCGGTGGCGGCGCCGATGCCGCGCGCGGCACCGGTGACGACGGCTACCCGCTGCTCAGTGCTGGACATTGCTGTTTCTCCTCGCCCTTGAGAATTCTTGGCTCAACCTGAGAACACCTGATCGAGAACCCGGCCGCGGTGGTGAGCGACCGCTTAGTACCTTCGACAGACGTGACGCTAGAAGCCCTGGCACGCGGTGTCAACGTCACGCCGCGCAGTGTGATCCATTACCTCACCAGGAGGCCCAGCAACCGTTCCGTCTCGGCGGCCGGGTCGTGGGTGAGCCCGGTGTGCACGGGTCCCGGCTGTACGACGGTGGAGCGGGGCGCCACCAGCCAGCGGAAGCGCCGCCCCGGGTCGTCCCCGGCCGCGTGCCCCGCCGCCGCGCCGCCCGCGCAGACCCGCTCTACCGCGCCGAGCGCGGCCCGCACCCCGGCGACGTCCGCCTCCGGGTCCAGGGCCAGCAGCCGCGCCTCGTCGAGATGGGTGCGGGCGCCGACGTAGCCCTTGGCCCGGCAGTACACCAGCACGCCGGCGTTGATGCACTCGCCGCGCTCCACCCGGGGTACGACGCGCACCAGGGCGTACTCGAAGACGTCCCGGCCACCGCCCTGGCCCGCCCGGGTGATGTGGCGCTCGGTCATCTGCCCGGCCACGTTGATGTGGGTCTCGCTCACTTGGTCCCCTCGATGCCGGTGATGCGCTCGTGGATGACGGCGGCCCGGGCGAGCAGCGGCCGTGCGTAGGTGCGCCGCAGGTCGTCGGGGGTGTCGAAGCCGGGCTCGGCGATGAGCCAGACGTCCGGGATCTCGGCGGTGACCTCGGCGAGCAGGTCCTCGGTGACCCGGGGCGCCAAGTCCGCGGCTGCCGCCCGGACATCGGGGCCGAACCCGCTGAGCGCGTGGTCGGCGGCGTCGTACGGGCGGGCGGCGGACGCCTCGGCGGACGGCCAGTTGTGCTGCCAGATCATGGTGGCGCCGTGGTCGATGAGCCACAGGTCGCCGTGGTGGACCAGCAGGTTGGGGTTGCGCCAGGAGCGGTCGACGTTGTTGACCAGCGCGTCGAACCAGACGATCCGCCCGGCCTCCTCGGGGCTCACCGCGAAGGCGAGCGGGTCGAAGCCGAGGGCGCCGGACAGGAAGTCCATGCCGAGGTTGGTGCCGCCGCTGCCCCGCAGCAGGTCCTGCACCTGCTGCTCGGGTTCGCCGAGCCCCAGCACCGGGTCCAGTGCGACGGTGACCAGACGGGGCATCCGGAACCCGAGCCGGCGCGCGAGTTCACCGCAGACGACCTCGGCGACCAGCGTCTTGCGGCCCTGCCCGGCGCCGGTGAACTTCATGACGTACGTCCCGAGGTCGTCGCCCTCGACGAGCCCCGGTAGCGAGCCGCCCTCCCGCAGAGGCGTGATGTAGCGGGTCGCGGTGACTTCTCGCAGCATTTTCCCAGGCCATCCAGCTTCTCAACCAGGCAGTCGGCGACCGGGGGTGACCTCCGGCACGAAGTGAGCATAGTAACCGAGCGTGACAGCGGGCGCGGCGCGCCCCCACCCCCGCACCGGGGGCGGTCACGGGAACACGGCGTCCATGACTCCAGCGCATACCACCTGTTCCCAAGTCTCGTTGGCGTCATGGTCATCGAGGCTCCTACTGTGAGGTGTGGAACCACCGTCCAGGAGGAGTCCGGCCCATGGCAGACCTGGTCCAGCGCGACGAACTCGGCGCCTTTCTCCGCGCCCGGCGGGAGGCGACCGACCCGGCGGCGGCAGGCTTCCGGTCCGGGCCGCGGCGCCGTACCCCGGGGCTGCGCCGCGAGGAGCTGGCGCAGCTCGCCGGGCTGAGCGCCACCTGGTACACGTGGCTCGAACAGGGCCGTGACATCAGCGTGAGCAGGCAGGTCATCGAGAGCCTGGCCCGTGCGCTGCGGCTCTCCGGGCCGCAGCGCACGCACCTGTTCACGCTGGCCGCCTTGGAGCCACCGCCCACGGGTCCGGCACCCGTGAAGGTCGACCCGCTGCTCGAACGGCTGGTGCGGGAGCTGTCACCCAAGCCCGCCTACGTGATGAACCCCTGGTGGGACCTGCTGGCGTACAACGACGCGTACGCCGAGTTGCTCGGCGGCCTCGACCAGCGCCCCGAGGACGAGCGCAACATCCTCTGGATCACCTTCACCGAGTCACGGGGTTCCGGGCTGTTCGTCGACTGGCTCGGCGAGGCACGCTCCCTGGCCGGCCAGTTGCGGGTGGCCCTCGCCCGCTACCCCGACGATCCGCGCGGCCCCGCGCTCCTGGAGTCGCTGCTGGACTCCTCCGACGCGTTCCGCGCGCTGTGGGACGAGCGGAGCGTCAGCGGGGTCGCCTCCCCCCGGAAGGAACTCCGGCACCCGCGGCTCGGGCGCGTCGACGTGGACAGCCTGAGACTGGCGGACGCCCAGGACGAGGAGCTCTCCCTCGTCGTCCTCCTGCCCGCGGAGAGGGACGGCTCCGAACAAGGAAATCCGGGTAAAGAATTCCGGGTGGGCGACGAGTAGGCGGAGAGGGCCCCGCTGTCGTCTGCCGGCCCTTCTGCCAGGCCCGTCCGGCGTGCCGCCGCGGGAAGCCGGCGGCTCCGCTCCGGCGCAGGTCAGGACCGACAGCGAACCGACAGCGCCCTTTTACCGAAGCCTCATGTCCAGGTGGTCACTATCTGGATGCCGTCTGAACAGGTGGTGCCCGAAGACCGTACCCCTGGACGGATCAACGAGAAGCTCCGCGGAAGGGAACCCCTCACATGACCAGCGCACCGCTCAACCCCTCGGCCAACCCGGCTCGCCGCACCGTGATGGCGGCGGCCGGAGCGGCAGGGCTCGCCGCCGCGCTGACCGCCTGTGGGTCGTCGAACGACGACTCGTCGAGCACGACCACCACGAACGGCACCACGGGCGGTGGCTCCACCACCCAGGACAGCAACGGCTCGGCCGGCGGCTCCACGGCAGCGGCCGGTGGCACCGCGCTCGCCAAGACCACGGACATCCCCGAGGGCGGCGGCACCATCTACAAGGACCAGGCCGTGGTCGTCACCCAGCCGACGTCCGGCACGTACAAGGCGTTCTCGACGAAGTGCCCGCACGCCGGCTGCGCGGTGGCCAGCATCGCCGACGGCGAGATCGTCTGCCCCTGTCACGGCAGCAAGTTCGCCATAGCCGACGGCAGCGTGAAGCAGGGCCCGGCGACCACGGGTCTGACGGCGGCCAACATCACGGTCAGCGGCGACCAGATCTCGCTGGCCTGATCCTCAGGACCGCCGGCGCGGTTGTTTGAGGCAGCCGAGCACCTCGTCCGTGGTCGCGACCGTGGCGACCAACGCGAGGGTGTTGCGGACCATCGCGGGGGTGTACTCGGGGGGCACTCCCGCGATGGCGTCGGCCGGGACGACGGCCGTGTAGCCCAGGTTGACCGCGTCGAACACAGCGTTCGGGACGGCCACGTTGGCCGAGACACCGGTGACGACCAGGGTGCGGCAGCCGAGGTTGCGCAGCAGCGGGTCGACGTCGGTGCCCTGGATCGGCGACAGACCGTGCAGCCGTCGTACGACGAGGTCCTCCTCCGAGACCTCGATGGGGGGCGCGACGCGGACCGCCGCGGTGCCGGAGAGCTGCTGGACGGGCAGCCGTTCGGCGGCGCGGAACAGCCGGGCGTTGCGGTTCGCACCGCGGCCGTCGGGGCGGCGTTCGGCGACCGCGTGGATCACCTGGACGCCGGTGTCGTGCGCGGCGGCTACGAGGCGGGCGATGTTGCCGAGGGCACCCGACGTCCGTGCCTCACGGGCGAGTTCGGGCAGCGCGCTCTCCGGACCCACCACGCCCTGCTGGCACTCGACGGTGAGCAGCACGGTGCTCGCCGGGTCGAGGAGTTCAGCGAGCCGTTCGTACGACGACGGCATGACGCCCCCTTCCGCCTTGGTGCGGGGCGGGTGACACTAACCGCCATCGCGCGGGAACGGAAGAAGAGACAGAAGAAGAGAGACCGAAGAAGGGGGGCCGCATGACCGTCACTCAGCGCCGGGGCCGGAAGATCATGATGACGCCCGGCGAACTGGACGAATTCCTCAGCACACAGCGCACCTGCCGGGTCGCGACCGTCTCGGCGTCCGGCGCCCCGCACGTGAGCGCCCTGTGGTTCGCCTGGGACGGCACGTCGCTGTGGCTCTACTCGGTGGTGCGCAGCCAGCGCTGGAAGGACCTCAGCCGCGATCCGCGGGTCGCGGTCGTCGTCGACTCCGGTGAGGAGTACGACCAGTTGCGCGGCGTCGAGCTGCGCGGGACCGTCGAGTTCGTGGGCGAGGTGCCGCGCACCGGCGAACTGGTCGCCGAACTCGATTACATCGAGACGGTGTTCGCCCGCAAGAACTTCGGTTTGGACGAGATGCCGCACGACGGCCGGCACGCCTGGGCACGGCTCACCCCGACGAAGACCGCCTCCTGGGACTTCCGCAAGCTGGGCTCGGCGTAGGGAAGTTCACGAGCCGGTCGAGCCGACCGGGCCGACCGAGTCGGCCGCGCCGCGCAGGGCCTGGACCGCCGCCCGGATCGAGGGGCGGCGGTCGGCGTCGGCCCGCCAGACGACGTACACATGGCGGCGCACCCGCTGCTTCAGCGGCACCATGACCACGCCCTCGGGCACCGGGTGACGGCCCAGCAACGGGGCGATGCAGACCCCCAACCCGGCTGCCACCAGGTTGAGCTGGGTGTGCGTCTCGGCCGCGCGATGCCCGACGATGGGCTCGATGCCGCGGGAGCGCAGCGTGAACATCAGCCATTCGTGGCAGAACTCGCCCTCGCCCCAGGTGATCCACTCGTCGTCGGCGAACTCCCCGAGGTCCACCTCCTCGCGGCCGGCGAGCCGGTGCCCGGCCGGGAGCGCCACCTCGGCCGGATCGTCCAGCAGGGGCGCCTTGACGAGGCCGTCGGGCACCGGCATCGGCTTGTTGTACCAGTCCAGGACGACGGCGAGGTCGAGATCGCCGCGGACGACCCCGGCGACGCCGTTCTCCGGTTCCAGTTCGCTGGAGCGGACGCGCAGCGCCGGGTGCCGGGTGCGCAGGGCGGCCAGTGCGGTCGGGAACAGGCCGCGGGCGGCCGTCGGGAACGCGGACAGCCGGAGTTCGCCGACGACCTGGCCCCGGTGCGCCTCCAGGTCGGACTGGGCCAGCTCGACCTGGGAGAGGATCCGGGCCGCGTGCTCGGCGAGCAGCCGCCCGGCGTCGGTGAGCCGGATGCCCCGGCCGTTCTTCGCCAGGAGCTGCTGGTCCACCTCGCGCTCCAGCTTGCCCATCTGCTGGGACACCGCCGACGTCGTGACGTGCAGGGCCTCGGCGGCGCCGCTGACCGAGCCGTGCCGGGCGAGGGCGTCGAGGGTGCGCAGGCGCTCCAGGTTCAACATGTAAGCGATTCTAAGAGGTACCCGGTGTGAAGTCTCGATTGTGCTACGAGGTCGCCTGCCGCATCGTGGAGGTCATGAGCACCGTGACCACCGCCGCGACCAGCGAGTCCGCACCGGCCGCCGCCCCTTCCCGCCCCCGTCTGGACTGGCGGCTGCGCTTCGGCGCCCTGTCGCTGATCTGGGGCTTCAGCTTCCTCTTCATCAAGGTGGGGACGGAGGGCTACGCACCGTTCCAGGTCACGCTGGGCAGGCTGGTGTTCGGTACGGCGGTCCTCGCGGCGGCGATGGCCGTGAAGCGGCAGCGGCTGCCGCACGGGGCCCGTACCTGGGGGCATCTGGCGGTCGCCGCGTTCCTGCTCAACGCGCTGCCGTTCTCCCTCTTCGCCTACGCGGAGCTGACGATCCCGTCGACCCTGGCCGGGATCTGCAACGCGACCTCGCCGCTGTGGGGGATGCTGCTGTCGCTGGTGGCCCTCTCGGAGGACCGGCCGACGCGGGTCCGGTTCGCCGGGCTTGGCCTGGGGTTAATCGGTGTACTGACGGTGCTGGGCGCCTGGGAGGGCTTTCACGGCCTGGACGTCACGGGGACCGTCATGGCGCTGCTGGCCTCGCTGAGCTATCCGATCGGTTGGATCTACGTCCGGCGGACGCTGGCCGGGACGGGGGACTCCCATCTGGCGATGACCGGCGCGCAGCTGCTGCTGGCGACGGCGCAACTCGCCGTGGTGACCCCGTTGTTCACGTCCTTCCCGGCGCACTTCGCCCCGGTCCCGCTGCTGGCGATCGCCGCGCTCGGCGCGCTGGGGACGGGGCTGGCGGTCCTCGTCCAGTACGGCCTGGTGGCGGAGGTGGGCCCGACCACCGCCCAGATGGTCACCTACTTCATCCCGGTCATCGCCGCGGCGGCGGGCGTCGCGGTGCTGGGCGAGTCGCTGCGCTGGAGCACGCCGGTGGGTGCGACGGTGGTGCTGGCGGGGGCCGCGCTCACGCAGGTCCGGCCGAGGGGGCGCACGTCCTGAGGCACCTGGGTGGGTGCGGGTGGCGGTGGGTTGGTCGCGCAGTTCCCCGCGCCCCTTTCAGGGGCATCGGCCCAGGCGCCCCTTCAGGGGCGCGGGGAACTGCGCGACCAGCCACAACGGCGCCGCGGACGGCACATCACGGCACATCACGGCACATCACGGCGCTCCCGGCGGAGCGCTCACGCCTGGATCCGGCCCTTCGCCGGCGCCACCGCTCTCGCCACCGCCGCCGCCAGCGAACCGGCCTCCCCGGGTGTCAGCGTCGAGACGGTGACGCGGACGGCCGGCGGGGTCGACAGCCGATAACGCGCCCCCGGCGCCACCGCCCACCCTTCGAGCAGCAGGCGGGAGACCGCGGCCGTCTCGTCCGGCACCGGGACCCAGACGTTCATGCCGCTGCGCCCGTGCGCCTCGACGCCGTGGTCCGCGAGCGCGTCGATCAGGAGCTCGCGACGGGCCCGGTAGGCGGCGGCCACCTCCGGGCCGGTCACCGCGCCGTCGGCCCACATCCGGACCACCGTGCGTTGCAGCAGGCGGCTCACCCAGCCCGGGCCCAGGCGCTGGCGCCCCCGCACCCGGTCGACCGTCACCTCGTCGCCGGTCAGGGTGGCCAGCCGCAGGTCGGGGCCGTAGGCCTTGGCGACCGAGCGGACGAAGGCCCAGTGGTGGGTGACGCCCGCCAGGGGGTGCAGGGGGAGGTCGACGATGCCGTGGCCGTGGTCGTCCTCGATCAGCAGGGTGTGCGGGTGGGCGCGCAGGACGGCCCGCAGGGCACGCGCGCGTGCGGCGCTCACCGCGGCGCCGGTGGGGTTGTGCGCCCGGGCCGTGACGATCAGGGCGCGCGCCCCGGACTCCAGCGCCCGGCGCAGGGCGTCGGCACGCGGCCCCTCGTCGTCGACGGCCACCGGGACGGTGCGCAGCCCCAGCGCGGGAACCAGGTCGAGGGTGCGGCCCCAGCCGGGGTCCTCGACGGCCACCGCGTCACCGGGCTTGAGGTGCGCCAGCAGGACGCGTTCGGCGGCGTCCAGGGAGCCCGAGGTGACGGTGAACGGCCCGTCGGGCACACCGTCCGCGGCCAGTTCGGCGCGCGCCATCCGCTCCAGCTCGGGCTCGACGGGGTCGACGCCGTAGAGGACCGGGGCACGGTCGCACTCGGCCGCCACCACCGCCAGGGCCGGGGCGAGAGCGGGGAGCAGCGCGGGGTCGGGGTTGCCGGAGGACAGGTCGCGCACCCCGGCCGGGACCTCGGGAAGCTGGTCCCGCCCGGTGGTGGCCGGCTTCGGCCGGACCCGGCTGCCCCGCCGGCCGGCGGTCTCGATGACCCCGCGTTCGCGCAGGGTGCGGTACGCGGCTGCGACCGTATTGGGGTTCACCCCGAGCCTGCTCGCCAACTCCCGCATCGGGGGCAGCAGTTGCCCCGGCTCCAGCTCCCCGGAACCCACCGCGCGCTCGACGCTGGCCGCAATCTCTGCTGCGCCGCGCCCTTCGATCGGATATTCTCCTAGCACAAACAACATTATGCACTAGTGCAATGGAGATGCGCAATGGAGACAGCCGTACCGGGGACCGTCCCGGCCCAGCCCGCCGCCTACCCGAGGACGGACCGCACCGTTCCCACCCGCTCCGCCGAGCGGGCGTCGTACGACAGGGAGCTGGTGCACGCGATCCTCGACGAGGGCTACCTCTGCCACCTCGGATTCGTGCGCGACGGCGCGCCGGTGGTGCTGCCGACGCTGTACGGCCGGGTCGGCGAGGTCCTGTACCTGCACGGTTCGACGGGCTCGCGCCCGCTGCGGATGACCGGCCAGGCCGACCCCGGGCTCGCGGTGTGCGTGACGGTCACCCATGTCGACGGCCTCGTGCTGGCCCGCTCGGCCTTCCACCACTCGGTCAACTACCGCTCCGTGGTGGTGCACGGCATCGCCCACCAGGTCACCGACCCCGCCGAGAAGAGCCGCGCGCTGGACGCCCTGGTCGACCACGTGGTGCCGGGCCGGACCGCCGACTCCCGCCCCGCCGACAAGAAGGAACTGGCCGCGACCGCGGTGATCCGCCTCGACCTGACCGAGGTCTCCGCCAAGACCCGTACGGGCGGCGCGAACGACGATCCGGAGGACCTGGACCTCCCGCACTGGGCGGGCGTGCTGCCGCTGCGCAAGGGGTACGAGGCCCCGGTCCCGAACGGCGACCTGGCGGCCGATGTCCCGGTGCCCCCGTACCTGACGGGTGCCTGAGGCGGGTTCCGGCGAGGGCCCGCCGGCAGCACCCCCGAAGGGACGCGAGGAACCGCCCGACCGGCCACGACGGCGCCGCGGACGAACCGCGGCCCATCGCGGCCATCGCAGCGGAGCACTCAGGCCGAGGCGACCGGCTCCTTCGCCGTGCTCCGGCTCACCACCGACTCCTTCGCCGGAGTCGAGGACTGCGCGATGAACGCGCCCAGCAGGACCACGGATCCCCCCACCACCTGCGGCGCCGACAGATGCTCCCCCAGCAGCACCCAGGCCAGCACCGTCGCCACCACCGCCTCCAGGCAGGCCACCACCCCCGCCACCTGCGGAGACAACCGGCGTACCGACACCACACCGGTGATGTAGGCGATGACGGTCGCCACCAGCACGATCCAGGCCAGCAACGCCCCCGCGGGCACCGTGCCCCCGTTCATCCGCACGGAGCCGCCCAGCACCGACCAGTCCATCTCCCACGGCCGGGCCACCACCGTGAGCAGGCCGGCCCCGACCAGCAGCCCGTACGCGATCACCCCGAGCGGATCCGCCTCCTCGCCCCCGCCGTGGTCGGCGAGCACGAAGTACCCCACCTGGCAGCAGGCCGCGGCGAGCGCCAGCACCAGCCCCAGCGCGTCGAACCGCAGCCCCGACCACACCTCCACCACGCACGCGAGGCCGCCCGCCGCGAGGACCACACCGAGCGCGGCGGCGCGGGTGACCGGCCGCCGCTGCACGAACCGGACCCAGCCGAGCACCAGCGCGGGAGCGAGGTACTCCACGAGCAGCGCCACTCCCACCGGTATCCGGGAGATCGCGGCGAAGTAGCAGGCCTGGACGCCGGCCACGGCGAGCAGGCCGAACCCGGCGAGCAGCGCCGGGCGGCGGCGCGGCAGATCGCGGTGGCGGACGGCGAGCGGCAGCATCACCAGCGCGGCGCCCGCCACCCGCAGCCACACCACGTGCAGCGGCGCGAGTCCGGCTTCGATCAGGGGCTTGGCGGCGACGCCGGAGCCGCCGAAGGCGAGCGCCGAGCCGACGGCGAGGGAGAGCCCGAGGCCCTTTCCATGGCTGCTGTCAGTGGTGTGCACCGGCACATGATGCCAGCAGGCGACATGACCGTCACCCCCAATGGCACCTGTCTCAACGGCCGGACGTGCGGCGCTCCGCCTCGGCGTCCGGGACCGCGCCGACCGGCCCGGCCGCCCCGGCCTGCCCGACCGCCCCGTCGCCGTCTATCCGCACGGCCAGCGCGCGGGCGGCCACCCCGGCCCGCTCCAGCACCTCCACGGCCCGGGACTCCGGGTCGAGGACCAGGCCCGCGAGCAGGTCGATGCCGTCGCAGTGGGCCGCGCCGCGGCGCCGGGCGCGGCTGCGGGCGTACTCCAGGGCGGCGGCGGCCACCGGCGACCAGGCGCCGTCGCCCTTGCCCTCGGCCCTGCGCTCGGCGTGCGCGAGGGCGGGCAGCGCGCCGGAGTCCTCGATCCCGCCCTGCCAGCGCAGGCCGTAGCCGATGCTGCGCTGCACGAGGTAGCCGAGCAGGCGGGCGAGTTGCGGGGCGTCGCCGATGACGGCGCGCACGTCGGGGTCGGACTCGATCAGCGAGTGCAGCAGATGGGCGGTGTCGACCTGGCGGTCCCCGTCCCGCACGGCCCGGCGGCGGGCACCGGCGACCACCGCTGCCGGCCCGGCACCGAGCCCGGCATCGTCGTCCGCGTGGATACCGCCCTGGTCCTGGGCGGGCTGGCGGGGAATACGGGGTTGCACACCCCTACCCCATCAATCCCGCAGGCCTGAGTCATCGGCAGGGGGAAGCATTTTCGCGTCCCACGCAGAGTGGACGCGGATGGCCGGAATCTCCTCCTTGCGGATGAGATCAGGCTGATTCCGGCCAACAGGCGCGCGCCGTCTTGCCGCGCGCCCCTTACGCAACCGTCGCACACCCGCCGTACGTCTCCCCCTGACATGGAGAGCGGGTGCTGTTGCTGGCTGGTCGCCCTGCCGGCGGTCGACGGCAGGCAGTACGTGTACCGGGTCTACGCCCCGGCGGACGCGCTGCTCGCGGACCTGTTCTGGGACGCCTGGCACTGCCACGACGAGAGCGCGCTGCCGCGCGCGTGGGACCTTTTCGACGCGGCGCTGATACGGCGGGTCGGCTGAGCGGCCGGGGCGGGACCGGCCGCCGGGGCGGCGGCTCACGGATCCGCACATTTCCTGACGGTTCATCAGTATTGAATGTTCGAGGCCCTGCGGCTACGTTCCGCGACACCGTAGCCCGACACGAAGGGGTGGCCCGATGGCCGAAGTCAGCGCGGAGGCACGCATCCAGGCACCGGCCGAGAAGGTGTGGGCACAGCTCACCGACTGGTCGGCGTACGGCGAGTGGAACGCGACCCACACCAACTTTCCCAAGGGCGGCCCCGAGACCCTGGCGGTGGGCGGCACCTTCCAGGAGAACATGAAGCTGATGGGCTTCCCGGCGGAGGTCGAGTGGACCATCGAGGAACTGGAGCCGGCCCGGGTGCTGGCGATCCGTGGCAAGGGCCCGATGGCGGTGACCGTCGCCACGCGCTACACGCTCACTCCGGACGCGGACGCGACCGGCGTGCGGATCGACGGCGAGTTCACGGGCGCGGCCGTGTCGCTGATGGCGGGCAAGCTCAAGGACTCGGCGACGGCGGCCCTCAACGAGTCGCTGCGCAAGCTGGGCGGCCTGGTGGCCTGAGCCCGTTCCTCCGCACACGGAAGGGCGCCCCCCGGAGTGGTCCGGGGGGCGCCCTGTGCGCCGTGGGTCAGTCCTCGTCGGCGAGGATGAGGTACAGCTTCTTGCGGGTCTCGTTGATGACGGCCAGCGCCTTCTCGCGCTGCTCCTTGCTGCCGGTCTTCCAGACCTGCCCGAAGGCCTCCATCAGGCCGAAGCCGGCCTGGCGGATCTCGCTCAGGGCCTCGAAGTCCACCCCGCGGGAAGCCTCTTCCCAGGGGGCGTCGGGGCCCTCGTCGGCGGCGGTACGGCCGCTGTCGGTCAGGGAGAACAGCTTCTTGCCGCCCTCGCTCTCGCTGGCGATCAGGCCCTCGTCCTCCAGCAGCTGGAGCGTCGGGTAGACCGAGCCGGGGCTGGGCTTCCACGCGCCGCCGCTGCGCTCGGCGATCTCCTGGATCATCTCGTAACCGTGCATCGGGCGGTCCTTCAGCAGGGCCAGGATCGAGGCCCGCACGTCACCGCGCCGCGCCCTTCCCCTCGGGCCACCGCGCCCTCGCGGCCCCCAGTGGCCCGGTCCGAAACCGGGTCCGCCGGGACCGAAGCCGGGCCCACCCGGGCCGAAGGGCCCGAACGCCGCACGACGACCGTCCCGCCCACCGAAGCCGCCCCGCCCCTGCGGGTGAGGGCCGGCCTGTCCATGTCCACGCTCGAATCCGTGGGAACGCATAACAATCACTCCATCCATCGTTGATCTGTCGCGTATCTTTCGCGATGTCTCAACGATATATCGGAACCGTTCGGATGACAAGCCCCTCCGAACAGGCCCCTTCGACCGCGGCCGATCGCCTGTCGGTCGTTGCGGGTCAGGACGGTGGCGACGGCGCATAGTGGTGGGCGAGGTGGGTGGCGAGGTCGCGGAGGTGAGCCCTGGCTTCGGTGGGGCCGTGCACAGTGATGGCGCTCCCGAACGGCAGCAGCGCCCGGACGTCCTCCAGTTGCAGGAAGCGGATCGTCACCTTGTGGCCGGTGGCGGATCCCTCACGGTCGTCCCGGACGAGGCGTCGGCCGAAGATCCGTCGCGCCCGCTCGATCTGGGTCTCGTCGACGGTGGCGCTGACCTCTATCGCATGATGCTGTTCCCACTGATCAACGAGCGCCGCGGCGACGGTGGCCAGGGTCTGGCTCTCGCGGATCCGCCGCGGCTGGTCGACTTCCTTCCACGCCGTGATCCGTTCGAGTCGGTACATCCGTGGCACTCGGGCCCGGTCGGCGACGAGGTACCAGGTGCCGGCCTTGGCGAACAGCCCGTAGGGATCCACGACCAGGGCGCGTGAGCATGACTCGCGTGAGCTGTCGTACTCGATCCGCAGCCGGCGGCCTCGCCGTACCGGGCCGATCAGCGAAGCCGGAGTCGTACCGGAAGTGGGCGCCTGGAGCCAGGGACGGCTGTCCACGTGCACCACGTCGGTGAGCGGCAGGAGTTCACGAACCCGACGTGACCGCGCAGCGGCGATCTTGGAGAGCGCCCGTCGGCTTTCGGCGGATGCGTCGAGCTCCGCGCGTTGCTTCTCGTCCAGCCCGGTGAGGGACAGATGATCACGCTCGCCCGGTGTGAGTCGCGTGAGGTCGAGCCCGGACCCGGGCAGCATGGTCACGCCTCCGAGGCGGCCCCGGTGTGCGGTCACCGGCAGACCGGCGTCGCGGAGCCAGTTCAGGTCCCGGGTGACGGTTCGAAGGGACACCCCGAGCGCCGAGGCAAGTTCCTGCGTGGTCACGGGATCCCTCGATGCGAGGAGCAGCATCAGGGAGAAGAAGCGGTCTGGGGTCACACGCCGATTTTTTCAAGGAATTGCGACACGATGCGGCGTATATCCCGGCCAGGCTGATGGATGCCCACCAACGACCTGCGCGAGGGAACAACCATGACCACATCCGTCCTGTCCATCGTCTACGTGAACGACGCTCCCGCCGCGGCTCGTTTCTACGGCGGCCTTCTCGGCATGAGCCCCTCGTTCGAGACTCCGGGCTACATCACCTTCGACCTCGGGCCCGGCGCCGGCCTCGCCCTGTGGTCCGGCCAGTTCGAGGACCTGTCACCGGACGTCCCGCGCACCAGCGAGGTGTGCCTGGCCGTCGACAGCGGACCCGACGAGATCGACGCGATCTTCGAGCAGTGGCGGTCCAAGGGCGTCACGATCCTGCGCGAGCCTCATGATCTGGGGTTCGGGCCGACCTTCCTCGCAGCAGATCCCGACGGGAACCGGATCCGCGTGGCACCGCGGGACTGAAAGGCCGCGGAGCGGCAGGCGCGAGTGCTCCACGCGAATGCGCCCTGAGCATCGAGGCCCGTAGGCAGCTCGTGAAGCGGTGCCGGACACCTCCCGTCGCCGCCGAGACAGGTCGCCTTCGGGCGAGCCCAACAGGGACGTTGCATGACCATGCGGTCTCATGCATAATCTTCCTATGTCCAAGGTCCTCACCTCCCTTCCCGCCGGCGAGCGCGTCGGCATCGCCTTCTCCGGCGGGCTCGACACCTCGGTCGCGGTCGCGTGGATGCGCGACAAGGGCGCCGTCCCGTGCACCTACACCGCCGACATCGGCCAGTACGACGAGCCCGACATCGCCTCGGTGCCCGGCCGTGCGCACACCTACGGCGCCGAGATCGCCCGCCTGGTGGACTGCAGGGCCGCGCTGGTCGAGGAGGGCCTCGCCGCGCTCACCTGCGGTGCGTTCCACATCCGCTCGGGCGGGAGGGCGTACTTCAACACCACCCCGCTCGGCCGTGCCGTCACCGGCACGCTGCTGGTGCGGGCGATGCTGGAGGACGACGTCCAGATCTGGGGCGACGGGTCGACCTTCAAGGGCAACGACATCGAGCGGTTCTACCGGTACGGGCTGCTTGCCAACCCGCACCTGCGGATCTACAAGCCCTGGCTGGACGCGGACTTCGTGACCGAGCTCGGCGGCCGCAAGGAGATGTCCGAGTGGCTGGTGGCCCACGGGCTGCCGTACCGGGACAGCACCGAGAAGGCGTACTCCACCGACGCCAACATCTGGGGTGCCACGCACGAGGCGAAGACCCTGGAGCACCTGGACAACGGCATCGAGACCGTCGAGCCGATCATGGGCGTGCGGTTCTGGGACCCCGAGGTCGAGATCCTGCCCGAGGACGTCACCATCGGCTTCGACCAGGGCCGGCCGGTGACCGTCAACGGCAAGGAGTTCGAGTCCGCCGTCGAACTGGTCATGGAGGCCAACGCGATCGGCGGTCGGCACGGGCTCGGCATGTCCGACCAGATCGAGAACCGGATCATCGAGGCGAAGAGCCGGGGCATCTACGAGGCGCCGGGCATGGCGCTGCTGCACGCGGCCTACGAGCGGCTGGTCAACGCGATCCACAACGAGGACACGGTCGCGCAGTACCACAACGAGGGCCGGCGGCTCGGACGCCTGATGTACGAGGGCCGGTGGCTGGACCCGCAGGCGCTGATGATCCGGGAGTCGCTGCAGCGGTGGGTCGGCGCGGCCGTCACCGGTGAGGTGACGCTGCGGCTGCGGCGCGGCGAGGACTACTCGATCCTCGACACGACCGGCCCTGCTTTCAGCTACCACCCCGACAAGCTGTCGATGGAGCGCACCGAGGACGCGGCGTTCGGTCCGGTGGACCGGATCGGGCAGTTGACCATGCGCAACCTCGACATCGCCGACTCCCGCGCGAAGCTGGAGCAGTACGCGGGGCTGGGGCTGATCGGCTCCGCCAACCCGGCGATCGGGGCGGCGCAGGCCGCGGCGACGGGCCTGATCGGCAGCATGCCGGAGGGCGGCGCCGAGGCGATCGCGTCCCGCGGGGAGGCCACGCAGGACGCGGACGAGCTGCTGGACCGGGCGGCGATGGAACTCGGCACGGACTGAGCGTTCCGCTCAGGAGGGCCGACCTGGTGACGGGTCGGCCCTTTCGTCTTGCCGGGGGCGCCGGGCGCCTACGCGCCGTGGGACGACCGGTCGGGGGCGAGTGCGACGCCGTCGCGGGTTCTCGCGCAGTTCCCCGCGCCCCCGAGGGGCGCGCCGTCGAGGGCCGGCCAATCGGGAGCCGGTGCGGCGCCGTCGTGGGTTTTCGCGCAGTTCTCCGCGCCCCTGAGGGGGGCTGGCCAGGTGCGGGCAGGCGTGCCGGTGGGGAGGCGCGGGTGGGCGGGCGGCATCTGGCGAGTGCTGGTGGGTGGTACTCGGCTCCGGCTGGGGAAATCGGGCCAGGGTTCTGGGATTGGCCTTGGTCGGGATCGGCGGGGGCGTCCTAGCGTCTGGGGCATGCGGATTCGGATTGTCGATGCCTTTGCGGAGCGGGCGTTCTCCGGGAACCCGGCCGGGGTCGTGCTGCTCGACTCCTTTCCTGACGACGGGTGGATGCAGAACGTCGCCATGGAGGTGAACCACGCCGAGACCGCGTTCGCGCACCCGCTGCCCGGGGGCGGCGACGCGGACTGGGCGTTGCGGTGGTTCACGCCCGTCACCGAGGTCGCGATGTGCGGGCATGCCACGCTGGCCACCGCGCACGTGCTGCACACCACGGGGGCGCACACCGGGCCCGTGCGGTTCGCCAGCCGGAGCGGGGTGCTGGTCGCGACGCCGGGCGGCGACGGATCGGTCACCCTCGACTTCCCCACCGCCCCGCTCACCCGGGTCGACGTACCCGACGGGGTCGCCGGCGCACTCGGCGCCGAACCGGCCGCCGCTTTCGACACCGGCCCGAACGTCGGCGACCTGCTCCTCGAACTCGCCGACGAGCAGACCGTGCGCGGCCTCTCCCCCGACCACAAGGCCCTCACCGCCCACTCCACGCGCGGGATCATCGCCACCGCCCGCGCCGAGGACCCGGCCGAGGGGTACGACTACGTCTCCCGCTGCTTCTTCCCGAACGTCGGGATCGACGAGGACCCGGTGACCGGCAGTGCCCACACCGCGCTCGCGCCGCACTGGGCCGGGCGGCTCGGCAGGGACGATCTGACGGGGCTGCAGGCCTCCCGGCGCACCGGGCTCGTCCGCACCTCGCTGCGCGGTGACCGCACCCTGCTGACCGGACGCGCCGTCACCGTCGTCGACGGCGAACTGCTCACGCCGTAGGCAGCCAGCCCACCTTGCCGGCGAGCAGCGCGTATCCGACGAACGCGCCGATGTCGAGCAGCGAATGCGCCACCACCAGGGGGCCCACCCGGCCCCACCGCCGGTACAGGTAGACGAAGACCACGCCCATCACCATGTTGCCGACGAAGCCGCCGATCCCCTGGTAGAGGTGGTAGGAGCCGCGCAGGACGGAACTGGCCACGAGCGCCGTGCCGGCGGTCCAGCCCAACTGGTCGAGCCGGCGCAGCAGGTAGCCGACGACGATGACCTCTTCGAGGATCGCGTTCTGCATCGCGGAGAGGATCAGCACGGGGTACTTCCACCACACGCCGGGCAGCGCCTCCGGCACCACCGTGAGGTTGAAGCCGAGACCGCGTGCGGCGAGGTAGAAGGCGATGCCGGTGCTGCCGATCACCGCGGCGATCCCGGCGCCGCGCCCGAGGTCGGGCCAGGGGCGGGTGCGGTCGAAGCCGAGCGTGCGCAGGCTCGCGCCCTCGCGCAGGAGGAGGTGGGCGACGAGGAGGACGGGGACGAGCGCCGTCGCGATGCCGAAGAGCTGCCAGGCCAGGTCCAGCCAGGGGCGGCCCGGCGCGGCCGACGCGTTGAGGGTCGCCGCCTGGTCCTTCAGGCCGCCCGGTTTGGTGACCGATCCGATGAAGCTGATCAGGGCGGACACCCCGCTCGCCCCGAGCGAAAGCCCCAGCACGAGCAGCGTCTCGTCCCTGAACATGCGCTGCGAGGGCCGCTCCAGTGGATAAGCACCGGCCACCTGATCCGCCTCCACCTGCACTCCTGCCTCCAGTCGGGCAAACCCACCACCCCATGCCATGGGACACCACAGCTTGCCCGATCAACCCGGGGCAGGTACGACCGACCCCCACAACAGCGCCCCGAAAGGGGCGCGGGGCTGTGTCTATGTGCGGCTCCGCCGCGCGGGCGCGACCAACCCCCACGCCGCCGCACCCGGCAACGCACCGCACCCCCCACAACGCAGCCCCGTCGGCCTCACCCCAACGGCACCGGCTCCAATAACCCCACCGGCCACATATGCACCGGATCCCCCTCGTTCATCAGCTCCGCATACCGCCGCGTCATCGCGGCCAGCGCCGCGTCCCTCGGCAGCCCCTGCTCCCGTGCCCGGTGGAACGTCGCCGCCTGCCAGGACGCGCCGTTGACCCGCCGCCGGCAGCGCTCCTCGATCACGCCCAGGTAGAAGTCCCGGTCGGCGGGCTCCACTCCCCACGCGTCCAGCCCCGCGTGGGCCAGCGGCAGCAGCTCGTCGCGGACCAGGGTGACCGCGTCCACCTCCGCGGTGCCGCCGCCGTACCGCGCGCGCCTCGGCCAGACCAGGCGCGCGTCGATGCCGTGGCGGCACGCCGCGTCGAAGTTCGCCTCGGCCGCGGCGAACGGCAGCCGGGTCCAGACCGGGCGGGACTCCTCCGCGAGGGCGCGGACCAGGCCGTAGTAGAACGCCGCGTTGGCGACGACGTCGGTGACGGTGGGGCCGGCCGGCAGCACGCGGTTCTCGACGCGCAGGTGGGGGACGCCGTCGGCGATGCCGTAGACCGGCCGGTTCCAGCGGTACACCGTGCCGTTGTGCAGGACGAGTTCCGCGAGCTTCGGCACTCCGCCCGCGTCGAGGACGGCCAGCGGGTCCTCCTCGTCGCAGATCGGCAGGAGCGCCGGGAAGAAGCGCAGGTTCTCCTCGAACAGCTCGAAGGCGGAGCTGATCCAGCGTTCCCCGAACCAGGTGCGCGGCCGTACGCCCTGCGCCTGGAGCTCGGGCGGGCGGGTGTCGGTGGCCTGGAGGAACAGCGGGGGACGGGACTCCCGCCAGAGTTCGCGGCCGAACAGGAACGGGGAGTTCGCGCCCACCGCGATCTGCGCGGCGACCGCCGCCTGCGCCGCGTTCCACACGTCGGCGAAGCGGGCCGGGGTGACCTGGAGGTGCAGTTGCACGGAGGTGCAGGCGGCCTCCGGGACGATCGACTTCGACGTGCACACGAGGTGCTCGACGCCCTCGATGTCGAGCAGGAAGTCCTCACCCCTGGCGGCCACGATCTGGTCGTTGAGCAGGGTGTACCGGTCCACCTCGGAGAGGTTCGCGGAGACCAGGTCGTCCCGCTCCAGGGTGGGCAGGATGCCGGTCATCACGATCCCGGCGTCCACCTCGGCCGCCTTGCGGTCGGCGTACGCCAGGGAGGTGCGGAGTTCCTCGGCGAGCCGGTCGAAAACCCGGCCGTCGAGCCGGTGTGGGGCTATGTTCACTTCCAGGTTGAACATGGCGAGTTCTGTTTGGAAATCACGGCTCGCGATACGTTCGAGAACCTGTCCGTTCAACATTCTCGGCATGCCGTCGGAACCCGCCAGATTCAATTCGATCTCGACGCCCATGAGGTTCTTGGGGCGGTCGAACCGCTTCTCCACCAGCAGCCGCTCCAGCCCCGTCAGGCAGTCCTGGAGCTTTTCGCGGTAGTGCCGGCGATCGGACAGGTCGAACCGGCCCGCCACGACCTTCTCCCCCATCGAAGCGTCCCTCCTCGAATGGGCGGGCCGGGCTTCCGGCCGCCGCGGTGTCCCGAGTCCAGGTGGGATGATGCCCAGCGGAGGCGATCGATAACGTCGCGCGCTCCATCGTCACCCGCTACTCTGTTGGAATGTGTCCCGCGGCACATTCACGAGGCATGACGCCGCACGCAACTTCGGGTTCCCCGTACCCCTCGTGAAAAACGCCGATGACATCCGGCCGACCGCGACGGCCTCGTAATCCGAGGTCAGCGGTGTTCCGACGGGCTGGAAAACGGGAGGATTCCACACGAATCAACGGCCGAATTGCGCCTTGCTCTCTTCTGTTAAACATCCCGGTGAAACACCACCTGAACAGGCGTCGTATAAACTCCGCGAACAAGGCAGAAGGCTGGCGCCCACGGTCTGGTTCCTGCCGCCCGAGCGACGTGCGGCAGGCAACGCCCGCACCCCTCGTCACCCCACCGGGCCCCCGCCTCTCTGACTTCCTGTGAGCTGACAGCGCCGTCCGCCCCTGCCCTCGCGCCGCCGCGCCTGTCGAATGAGAGGCGACCCACCATGCCGCTGCACGTCCCTCCTGCCCCCGCGCCCGCACTGCGTTCCGTCCTCACCGCCCTCGGTTCCCCCACCGCGGTCCGCGAGGCCCGCACCCCCTCCCTGCGCACCGCCCAGGGACCCGCGACCCCCGACCTCCCGCTGCCCGTGCACGTGATGGACCGGATCACCCCGGAGGGCGTGTCCGCCACCCGGCTGGCCGGCTGGCGCTTCCTGATCCGCTGCGGCGACCGGGCGGTGGCCGCGGCCGAGACGATGCTCACCCCGGACGGCTGGGCCTTCTCGCACTTCTTCGAGGGCCCCTACATCGCTTCCACCGAGCGCGCCCTGCACCAGGCCGAGGCACTGCAACAGACGTACCAGCCGCGTCTGTTGTCCCTCCCGGGGCTCTACATGCTCGCTCTGTGGCTGCACGGCGACTGCACGGCGGACGGCGCCGAGGGACACCCGGCCGCCACCGACCTGCTGGTGCCGCTGGCGCCCGCCCCGCCCGGTATCGCGGCCCACCGGCCGCACCTGGTCGCCGAGTTGCTCCCGGTGCTGACCGACCGGATCGCCCCGGCCCCCCTGCTCATCACGCCCGCCTGAACCCGCCCGCACCGGTACCCCGCCACCGCAGGACAGGGGGCGGGGTACCGGTGCACCGTCCGGACTAGCCCCATCCGGCCATGCGAAACCATCCGAATCGGCAACCCTCTGGAAGTGAACCGTCCGCCCGGGTGACGCGTCTCCAACCTGTGAGAGGCGGTGCAGCGAAATCCCTGCGGAGCAACGCCAGGAAGGCAAGACTGGTTTCCGACCGTCACATCACCACGGGGGACGACATGACCAAGACCGAGCGAGAGACCCTATCCATGTGCCAGCACCAGCCGCCGTGTCCGACAGCCGAATCCGCCGACCGGGAGTCCGCCCGCCTCACGGCGCACCACCCGGAGCAGGGGTGGAGCCTGCTGTGCAACGGCGTTCTGCTCTTCGAGGACACCGGTGAGCTCCTGCCCGACGGCCAGATCATCGCGCCGCACCGCCCGCTCGGTGCCGGCCACGTGGTGACCGCCGCCTGACAGACCCGCTCACAGACCCACCGCACCACCCCGGGCGGCCCCGCCGCTCCGCCCGGTGACCAGCAGGGGCCGGACGCACACACATGGTGCGCACCGGCCCCGACGTGCGTCCGGGGACGGTCACCCGGTGTAGCCGAGCGTTGTGCGCAGCGCGAAGTAGGCCGGTTTGGGCGCGAGTTGCTCGTCCCAGGGCAGGGCCGCGCCCTCACCCGGGAAGAACGCCGGGATCCACGAATACTTGTCCGTGTAGTCCCAGACGGTGATCCCCACGCACCTGCGCACCGCGAGACACGCCTTGGTCAGATCCGAGTACCAGGTCGCCTGTTCGGCCAGCTTCTCGGCGGTGGCCGGCAGTTGCATCCGTACGTCCACCTCGGTGAGCGCGGTGTCCAGGCCGAGGCCGGAGAAGCGGCGGAGGTTCTCCTCCAGGGTGGTCGGATAGCCGTACTGGAGGGCGAGGTGGGCCTGGAGGCCGATGCCGTCCAGCGGCACGTGCTGTGCCTTCAGCTGCCGGGCGAGCGCGTAGTAGGCGTCGCTCTTCGCGCCGAGGCCCTCGATGTTGTAGTCGTTCAGGTAGAGCCTGGCGTGCGGGTCGGCCTGGTGGGCCCAGCGCAGCGCGTCCGCGATGTAGCCGGGGCCGAGCGTCTTGTACCAGAGGGTCTCGCGGTAGCTGCCGTCCTCGTTGAAGGCCTCGTTGACGACGTCCCAGGAGTAGACCTTGCCCCGGTAGTGCCGTACCTCGGTCTGGATGTGGTTCTTCAGGACCGCCCGCAGTTCGGGGGCCGTCCAGTCGCGTGAGGTGAGCCAGTCGGGCAGCTGGCTGTGCCAGACCAGGGTGTGGGCGCGGACCCGCTGGTGGTTCTTCCGGGCCAGGTTCACGATCTGGTCGCCGTCGGTCCAGTCGAAGACGCCCTGTTGGGGTTCGGTGGCGTACCACTTCATGCCGTTGCCGGGTGTGATCATGTCGAACTCGGTGCCGAGCAGCTTCGTGTAGGCGGTGTCGGTGAGTTCGGGGTTGTCGGTGGCGCTGCCGAAGTAGCGCCCGTGGCGCTGGGCCAGTTCGGCGAGGGTGGGCGGCCGGTCGTGGGCCTGGGCGGCGGGGCCGGTGGCCACCCCGGCGGCCACGAGTACGGCCGCGAGGGCGCCGGTGAGTCTGAGGCGGGTACGGCTGAGCCGGGTACGGGACATCGTGCGACTCCTGTCCGTGGAAGGGGTGTTCAGCCCTTGGTGGCGCCGGCGGTGAGGCCGCCGACCAGCTGGCGCTCGGCGACCGAGTAGAAGGCCAGGGCGGGGACCATGGCGAGGACCAGGTAGGCGAAGACCCGGGCGGTGTCGGTGGCGTACTGGCCCTGGAACTGCTGCACGCCGACCGGGATCGTCCACCACTTCGGATCGGTGAAGACCAGCAGCGGCAGGAAGAAGTTGTTCCAGCTGGTGACGACCGCGAGCACGGAGACGGTGCCGAGCGCGGGCCGGGCCATGGGCAGCAGGATCCGCCAGAAGAACGCGAACGGCCCGCAGCCGTCGAGGGTGGCGGCCTCCTCCAGCTCGCCGGGGATCTCCCGGAAGAAGCCGCGCAGGATGATGATGGTCATCGGCAGCCCGAACGCGGCCTGCGGAAGGATCACGCCCAGCGGGTTGTCCAGCAGGCCCATGGAGCGCAGCAGCAGGAAGAGGGGCAGGGCGGCCACCGCGAAGGGGAACATCAGGCCCATCGTGAACACGGTGAACAGCACTTCCCGTCCGCGGAACGCGAACCGCGCGAAGGAGAAGGCGGCGAGCGCCGAGACCGCGACCACGAGGACGGTGGTGGCGACGGCGATCAGCGTGCTGTTGCCGACCATCCGCCAGAACGCGCCGGAGCCGAGGATCCCGCCGTAGTTGGAGGTGATCCAGGACTCGGGCAGCCCGACCGGGTTGCTGGACAGTTCGCCGGTCGTCTTGAACCCGGAGAGCAGGGCGTACAGCAGGGGTACGACCATCAGGGCGCCGACCACCACGAGGACCAGGTGCAGCGGAAGTGTGCGTACGGTCTTGCGGCTGTCGCTCATGCGCCGTCCCCCCGCATGTTCGTGGTGGCGCCCGCCAGATCGCGGCGGAGCACGAACCGCTGGTAGGCGAGGGCGAAGACGAGGCTGACGCCGAACATGGCGACGCTGATCGCGCTGGCGTAGCCCACCTGGTAGCGCTTGAAGCCGTACTGGAACATGGTCACGGCCATGGTCTCCGAGTGGTGGTCGGGGCCGCCCGCGGTGACCACCCATACCAGGTCGAAGAGCTGGATGGAGCCGATCACCGACAGGAAGACGCTGATCCGCAGGGTGGGCGCGAGCAGCGGCAGGGTGACGTGCCGGAAGCGCTGCCAGGGCGAGGCGCCGTCGACGGTCGCGGCCTCCGTCAACTCGGCCGGTATGGACTGGAGTCCGGCCAGGTAGAGCATCATGTGGAAGCCGAAGTACTTCCAGGTCATGACCAGGAAGAGGGTGGCCATGACGGTGGAGGGGTCGGCGAACCACTTCCCGCCGAGCGCGCCGAGGCCGAGGTCGCTCAGCACGTGGTCGGCGAGCCCGTCGCCGGGGGCGAAGATCATGCCGAACAACACGCCGGTGATCGCCTCGGAGAGCACGTACGGCGCGAAGAACAGCATCCGGTAGACGGCCCGGCCGCGGATCCGCTGGTTGAGCAGGACCGCCATGGCGAGCGCGAACGGCAGTTGCAGCGCCAGCGACAGCACGACCAGGAGCAGGCAGCGCCACAGGTCGCCGAGGAAGACGTCGTCCTGGAAGAGCCGGGTGAAGTTGTCGGCGCCGGTGTAGTCGGAGGGCATGCCGAAGCCGCCCCAGCGGAAGAACGAGGCGTACACGGCGAACAGGATCGGCAGCAGGACCAGAGCGCCGAACAGGACCAGGGCGGGCAGCTGGAAGCCCATCGCGGTGAGCCAGTGCAGCAGCCGGCGCCGGGAGCGGGCCCGGCCCTGGGCCGGGAGCGGCCGGGGCGCGGTGTCCGGTCCCGGCCGGGTGCCGGGCAGGTAGGTCGAGGTCATCGGGCGGCCTACTGCTCTTCCTTCGCGGTCTTGGTGATCGCCTGGGCGACGTCCTGGGGCGACTTGGACCCGGCTATCAGGCTGGCGACGCTGTCGTTGACCTGCTGGCCGACGGCGGGCGCGTAGGCCTGGTCGAGGTAGAGCTGGAAGCCGGTGGCCGCCTTCAACTGGGCCTGTACGAGCTTGAGGTTGGCGTCGGTCAGGGCGCTCTCGGCGGCGGGGACGACGGGGAGCACTCCGGTCTTCTTCACCAGTTCCGCGTCCGTCGTCTCGGAGGCGAAGAACTTCAGGAAGTCGAGGGCGGCCTGCGGGGCGTCGGCCCGCAGCGCGTGTCCGCCGCCGCCTCCGAACACCTCGGTGAGGGCGCCCTTGCCGCCCTCGACGGCCGGGAAGGGGAAGAAGCCGAGGTCGGCGCCGATGCCCTTGCCCGCGTCGGCCTCGACGTTCGGGGCCCACTGGCCCATCAGCTCCATCGCGGCCTTGGCGTTGCCGACGGTGGCGGCCTGGCCGGTCGGGGTGGAGTAGGCGGCGCCCAGGAACCCCTTCTGGAAGGGCTGGAGGTCGACGAGGTCCTTCAGGTGCTGTCCGGCCTCGACGAACCCGGCACCGGTGAAGTCCTTGTCGCCGTCCGCCTTCTTGAGGGCGTCGATGCCGGCGGTGCGCATCGCGAGGTACGCCCAGTAGTACATGCCCGTCCAGCTCTCCTTGCCGGCCAGGGCGAGCGGGGTGACACCGGCGGCCTTCAGCTTCTTCACGGCGTCCAGGAAGCCGCTCCAGGTGGTCGGGGGCGTGCTGATCCCGGCCTTCTTGAAGAGCGCCTTGTTGTACCAGAACCCGACCATGCCGATGTCGAAGGGGATGCCGTACGTCTTGTTGTCGAGGATGTACGGCTGCTTGGCCACCGGGAGCAGGCCGTCGGCCCAGGACTTGGTGGGGTCGGTGAGGTCCTTGACGAGTCCGGCGTCGACCTGCTGCTGGAGGACGCCGCCGCCCCAGGTGTGGAAGATGTCGGGGAGCTTCCCGGAGGCGGTCAGCGCCGTCATCTTCGTTTTGTAGGCGTCGTTCTCCAGCTGGACGATCTTCAGCTTGACCTTGGGGTTCTGCGCCTCGAACTTCTTGGCGAGGGCCGCCCAGACGCCCTTCGCCGGCTCGGTCGTGGAGATGTTCCACCACTCGACGGTGGTGATTCCCCCCGACGTCCCCGAGTCCGAGCCGCCGCAGCCGCTGAGGGCGGTCATGCCCAGACCGACGGCCGCGCCGGCCGCCAGGAAACCGCGACGGGACAGTGCCGGGTCGCCCATGATGCGCTCCTTGGGGTACGGGACGACCGACGCCGTCCTGGTTCGTAGTGCTCTGGGGCCGCCGTTTTCGAAACATTCGGTGTTTTCATCGAACGTTCCGAACGGCGACTCTAGAAAGGCGCATCAGGAGCGTCAAGGTGTCGCGCATCAGCTCATCGGCGTGTACGCGAACCAGTCGAAGGCGGCCCGCCCCTCGGTGACGTACATGCCGATGACCCGGCCGGTGAACCCGCCCGCCACCTCGGTGGAGAGATAACGGCCGTCGAGTTCGGCCAGTCGGACGACACCGTCGGACGTTTCGATCGAAAGGGTCACGGCGTCGGGCCCGCCGGGGCGCACACCGGACCCGTGGTCCTGGCCCGGTGCGGTGCCGGTGGGCGCCGGCACCCGGGCCGTGCGGATCTCCACGACGAGGGTCGAAGGACCTGCCGGCACCGGGGTTTCGGCGATCCGCTGCCGTACCGGCCCGATCCGCACGACCACGCTCGCCACTCCCCCGCTCACTTCGAGGTCGTAGTGGTGGGCCTCGTCGATGCGGACCGTCAGGCCCGCGCGGCCCGGGCCCGGTTCGAGCAGGGCGGCGGCCCGGCAGTCGGCGTGCTGCTGGCGCCGGCCGACGAAGGTGTGCCCGGCGCGGTCGAGGCTGTCCCCGGTGGCCGTGAGCGTCAGCCGTCCGGGGCGCTCGGTCAGCGACCAGGACCCGTCCGGCCGGCTGCGCGGGGAGATCCAGTGCGGCGCGAGGGCGGGGGCCGTGAAGTCGTCGCGTGCGGGCGGCTGTTCGACCGGGTGCCAGGCGGCCGGGGCTTCGTGCCGCTCCCGCACCGGGCCCATGCGCGGCCAGCCGTCCGCCCACTCCACCGGGGCCAGGAAGGTCTCCCGGCCGAGGACGTGGAACTCGGGGAACCAGCCGCGCGGCCGGGTGCCGAGCAGCACCGCCCACCACCTGCCGTCGGCGGCCTGGACCAGGTCGGCGTGGCCGGTGCACTGGATCGGCTCCCGGGTGCCCCGGTGCGAGACCAGCGGATTGCCGGGCGCCGGCTCCCAGGGGCCGCGCGGCGAGCGGGCGCGGGCCACGGACACCCCGTGCCCGAGCGCGGTGCCGCCCTCGGCGACCAGCAGGTACCACCATTCCCCGACCCGGTACAGGTGCGGTGCCTCCGGGTCCCGCAGCCCCGTCCCGGACCACATCGGCAGCGGCCCCTCCAGGACCTTGCCGGTCCGGGTGTCGATCCTGGCCACCGCGACCCCGGCCACGGCGCACCAGCAGTCGCCGTTCGTGTCCCAGGCGAGGTCCGGGTCGATGCCGGGGACGTCGATCCACACCGGGTCGGACCAGGGCCCTTCGGGCCGCTCGGCGGTGACGAGGAAGGTCCCGCCGGCACTCACGTTGGTCGTGATGACGTGGAAGAGCCCGTCGTGGTGCCGGATGGTCGGGGCGTACACCCCGCCCGAGGCCGGGGTGTCGTCGGGGAGGCCCAACTGCTCCGGCCGGTCGAGGACGTTGCCGAGCTGCCGCCAGTGCACCAGGTCCCGGCTGTGGAAGAGCGGGACGCCGGGGAAGTACTCGAAGCTGGAACAGACGAGGTAGTAGTCGTCCCCGACCCGGCACACGCTCGGGTCGGGATGGAAGCCGGGGATGACCGGGTTGCCGTACGTGCGCATGGGTGTGCCCCTCCCCTGGCCCTGTCGAAAGTTTCGACGGGGTCGGCGAACATTACGGGGCGCACTGTAGGAGTCCGTTCAAGGAGCCGACAAGGCGGCCGTCAGAGCTTCAGCCGGTACGGCAGCATGCACACCACGACGTCGGTGCGGGCCCTCAGGACGGTGGCGAGGAGCAGGCCGCGCTGGTTCTGCAGGATCTCGTAGCGCCGGTGCCGGGGCTCGACCTCCGGGATGAGTACGGCCACCTGGCGGCCGTCCGCCGCCGCCCGCTGCACGTAGTCGACGATCGGCTGCACCAGCGAGCGGTGCGGGCTGTCGACGATGTCGAGGCGCACGCCGGGGTTCCAGCGCGCCCAGGCCTCCTCCAGCGCCCGGGACCTGGCCGGGTCGGCGTGCACCGCGACCGCGACCACCTCGTCGCCGAGGGCGAGGGCGGCCCCGAGAGCGTGCCGGGCGAGCTTGCTGACCTCGCCGATCGGCACGATCACCAGACTGGCGGTGCGCCGGGCCGGCGGCTCCGGGATCCGGCCGAGGCCCAGTTCCTCGCCCACCTCGGTGTAGTAGCGCTGGATGCGGGCGAACAGCAGCATCATCAGCGGTACGGCGATCACGACCACCCAGGCGCCGGAGAGGAACTTGGTGAACAGCAGGATGACCCCGGCGAGGGTGGTGAGCACGGCGCCGGTGCCGTTGATCAGCGCGCGGCGCTTCCAGCCGGCCGGACGCCGGGTCGCCCAGTGCCGGACCAGGCCGGTCTGGCTGAGGGTGAAGCCGATGAAGACGCCGATGGCGAAGAGCGGGAGCAGCCGGTGGGTGTCGGCGTCGGTGGCCACCAGGAGCAGGGCGGCCAGCAGCGCCAGAGCCACCACGCCGTAGCGGTAGACCGGGCGTTCGGCGCGCAGGCCGAAGAGGTGGGGCAGCCGGTGGTCGCGGGCGAGCAGGCTCATCAGCACCGGCAGCCCGCCGAAGCTGGTGTTGGCGGCGAGGCCCAGGACGAGGGTGACGATCAGGTTGGTGGCGTAGTAGGGCCAGCCGGTGCCGTAGGCGCCCGCGGTGAGCTGGGCGAGGACGGTGACCCCGCCGCGCGGGGCGACATGGTCGCGGCGGATCAGGACGGCCAGGCCGATCAGCATGGTCCCGAGGAGCGCGCCGAGCATCAGTTCGGTGCGCTGGGCGCGCTTGACGCCGGGGGTGCGGAAGGTCGGTACGGCGTTGGCGATGGCCTCGACGCCGGTCAGGGCCGAGCAGCCGGACGAGAACGCCTTGAGGATCAGCAGCGCGCTCAGCGCCTCGGTCGCGTGCACGGGCTGGTCGGTGCCGACGACGGCGACCGGGTGCGCGCGCAGCAGGCCGAGCAGGATCACACCGAGGATCGCCACGATGAACAGGAGGGTGGGCAGCATCAGCACCCGGGCGCTCTCGGTGACGCCCCGCAGGTTCACGGCCGCCAGCAGGGCCAGGCCGACCAGGCAGACGAGCAGTTTGTCGTGGGCGAGGGCCGGAAAGGCCGAGGCGAGCGCGTCGGCACCGGCGGCGAGGCTGACCGCGACGGTGAGGACGTAGTCGACGACCAGGCTGGCGGCGGCCAGCAGGCTCGCCGTGCCGCCGAGATCGGCCTTGGCGACGGCGTAGGCGCCACCGCCGTCCGGGTGAACGGCGATGACCTGCCCGTACGAGACGACGAGAGCGGCGAGCAGGAAGGTGATCGCGAGGGTGATGGGCAGGGTGGCGGTGAGCGCCCCGGTGCCCGCGACCACCAGGGCCAGCACGATCGCCTCGGGACCGTACGCCACCGAGCTGAGCGCGTCCAGGGAGAGCGCGGCCAGGCCTTCCAGGCTGCTCAGGCGGTGCTTGTCGCCCTCGCCCGGGCGCAGCGGAACCCTCGGACGCAGTTCACGGCGTGCCAGGCCATACGCCATCGGTACCTCGTCACGGCCGGTGGGACGGTCGGCAACAGTGTCCTCCGCGCCCGGTCCGCGCGCCCGTGGGCGGGCCCGGGCGGGCCGGCCGGTGTGCGTGCCGTTCCCGGGCCGGGACATGGAGCACCTCCGGGCGGGGGCCGGGCCGCCGCTCGCCCGGAGGTGGGTCGGGGTGCGGGCGAGGTCAGAGCCCGACGTCCCGGCGGCGGATGTCGTCCAGGGACTCGCGCCGGACCAGCAGCCGGGCGTGGCCGTCGCGGACGGCGGTGACCGGCGGGCGGCCGACCAGGTTGTAGCCGGACGCCATGGAGAGGTGGTAGGCGCCGGCCACCGGGACCGCGAGCAGGTCGCCGGGGCGCAGGTCGGAGGGGAGTTCGACGTCGGCGGCCAGGACGTCGCCCGCCTCGCAGTGCCGGCCGACGACGGTCACCGGGGCGGTGGGCGCCGCGCTCGACCGGCCGATGAGCCGGGGCGCGTACCGGACGCCGTAGAGCGCGGGCCGCGGGTTGTCGCTCATGCCGCCGTCGACGGCGACGAAGGTGTGGTCGCCGGTCTTCTTGACGGCGAGGACGCGGTACACGGCGATCCCGGCCGGACCCACGACGGCCCGGCCCGGCTCGATGATCAGGCGGGGCACCGGGAGCCCGGCCGCCGCGCACGCGTCCGTCAGTTCGGCGCGCACCCTGCGGGCCAGGGCGGTGAGGTCGAGGGCCTCCTCGCCGGGCCGGTAGGCGATGCCGTGGCCGCCGCCGAGGTCCAGCTCGGGCAGCACCAGTCCGTGCTGTTCGTACAGCCGGGCCATGAGCCCGACCATCCGGCGCACGGCGGCGAGGTACGGCTTGACGCTGGTGATCTGGGAGCCCAGGTGGCAGTGCAGTCCGGTGAGTTCGAGCTGGGGCTGGTCCAGTATCCGGGCGATGGCGTGCTGGGCGTATCCGTCGGCGATGGAGAGCCCGAACTTCTGGTCGTCGGTGCCGGTGCGGATCTTCTCGTGGCCGCCCGCGCTGATCCCGGGCACCACCCGGACCATGACCTTCTGATGGCCGTCGGGTCCTACGGCGGCGGCGAGCCGGGCGATCTCGGAGGGGCTGTCGATGACGATCCGTCCGACGCCCAGCCGCAGCGCGGTCTCCAGGTCGCGCGGCGACTTGGCGTTGCCGTGCAGCACGATCCGCTCCGGCGGGAACCCGGTGGTGACCGCCAGTTCCAGCTCGCCGGCCGAGCAGACGTCCAGGCCGAGGCCCTCCTCCTCGGTCCAGTGGACCATCGCCCGGCACAGGAACGCCTTGGCGGCGTAGAGGACTTCGGCGTCGGGGAAGGCGTGCCGGTAGGTGCGGCAGCGCTCGCGGACCTCGTTCTCGTCGAGGACGTAGACGGGGGTGCCGAAGCGGTCGGCGACCTCGGCGAGCGGGACCCCGCCGACGGCGAGGTCGCCGGGCCGGGGCTCGGTGGTGGAGGCGGGCCACACCGACAGATCGGCGGGCGTGGTGGTGACGACGGGTTCGTGCAGGGTGGTCATCGACCGCTCCCCTCTCAGACGAATCAGGCGGTTCAGACGGTCAGGCGGTCAGGCGGTCAGGCTCTGCGGGCGGTCCGCGGCGACCCGGCGACGGGGCGCGAACGGCGCCACCGGTACGGGGGCCGGCGCCGACAGCTGCGGGTCGACGGTCACGGTGGTGACGCCGAGCGGTGCGGCCAGGGCACGCAGCGCGGGTGCGGCGAGCCGGATCCAGGCCTGGTCGGGGCCGAGCGTGGCGGCGAGTGCACGGGCCGAGGTGAAACCCACGGCGGTGCGCTCACCGAGCGGGGTGCGGAAGAACCGGGCCGCGCATCCCGCGGGTCCCGGCCGGACCGGTACGAACAGGGGTCCGGCCGGGGAGCGATCGGAAGGCTCCGAGTCGTCACCGCACACGCGTTCTGGCATGGCATGCCTCCTGGCACAGGACGGAACTGGTGCCCCGGGGCGGGGAGGCCGGCCGGGGCTTGCCCAAGACGCTATGCCCGCTCCCGGCACCCCTCCGATGCCTCATGACGGGACGCTGACGGTGATCGGGGCGACGTTGACGGGACGCTGACGGAGCGGTCTTCGATGCAGGTGGCGGCCGTCACAGCGGCATGCACAGGGGTAGCGCAAGAGCATGCGGAGCGGCATGAACAGCGGTATGCGCAGCGCCCGTCAGAGGGGCGCCAAGAAGTGCTCCGGGCACTGGCCGTCACCCGTTCGGCGGAGTGTCATGGAACCGGATCGGGGTACCCGTCCGCCCCGGGATCGGCCCGGGACTTCTACGGAAGATCGGTGGAGTGATGTCCGGTGACGACGCCCTCGCGCCCGTTCGGGTCGTGGTCGGCGTGAGCGGTTCGCTGGGCAGCGTCACGGCCCTGTCCCGGGCCGCGGCGGAGGCCCGGCGCCGGGACGCGGAACTGTGGCCGGTGCTCGTGTGGGAGCCGCCGGGCGGCGAACTGGCGACGCGGCGCTCGCCGGCCTCGATGCTGCTGGTCGACGAGTGGCAGCGGATGGCCCGGCAGCGGCTGCTCGACGTGCTGGCGGAGGTCTTCGGCGACGCCGGGCCCGGCACCCCGCTGCACGGCCTCGTGGTGCGCGGCACCCCGGGGCTGTCCCTGGTGGAGACGGCGGACCGGGAGGACGACGTGCTGGTCGTCGGCGCGGGGCGGCGCGGCTGGCACCGGGCCTTCTCGGGCCGGGTGGCCCGCTACTGCCTGTCCCACGCGCACTGCCCGGTGCTGGCCGTGCCGCCGTCCCCGCTGGAGGAGGCGCTGGCCGCCGCGCACCGCCGCAACAGCTGGCATCTGCCGCTGGACTCACGGCAGTTGTCGTAGCAGCCCGGGCAGCGGCCCGGGTGGCAGCGCTATGAGGTGACAGCAGCGGGCCGGTCCGGCCGTCCCGGTCCGCGGCCCGGTGCGATCGGCAGGGTCAGCACCATGGTGAGGCCGCCGCCGGGGGTGTCCTCGGCGGCCAGCGTGCCGCCCGTCGCCTCGGCGAAGCCCCGGGCCACCGCGAGGCCCAGCCCGACCCCCGCACCGCGTGGTGAGTCGCCGTACCGCTGGAACGGCTCGAAGATGCGGTCCTTGGCCTCGTCGGGGACGCCGGGTCCGCGGTCCACGACGCGCACCTCGACCCGGTCGGCCATGGAACTGGCCTTGACCAGCACGGGGGTCTCCGCGGGGCTGTACTTGACGGCGTTCTCGACCACGTTGGCGACGACCCGCTCCAGGAGCCCCTTGTCGACGTACACCATGGGCAGCGTCTCCGGGATGTCCAGCTCGACGCTGTCCTCGGGGACCCCGCCGAGCGCCATCGGCACCACCTCGTCCAGGTCGGCCTCGCGGACGATGGGCGTGACCGTGCCGGTCTGCAGGCGGGACATGTCGAGGAGGTTGCCGACGAGATGGTCGAGCCGGTCGGCGCCCGCCTCTATGGCCTCCAGGAGCTCCGCCCGGTCCTGTTCGGACCAGTCGACGTCGTCCGAGCGCAGGGAGGACACCGAGGCCTTTATGCCGGCCAGCGGGGTGCGCAGGTCGTGGCTGACGGCGGCCAGCAGGGCGGTGCGGATGCGGTTGCCCTCCGCCAGCTCCTTGGCCTGGTCCGCCTCCTGCTGGAGCCGCTGCCGGTCGAGCACGACGGCCGCCTGCGCGGCGAACGCGGCCAGCACCCGCCGGTCGGAGGCCGGCAGCACCCGGCCGGACAGGGCGAGGGTCATGTGGTCGCCGACCGGCACGTCGACGTCCGCGCGCTCCGGCGTCCGGCAGGGCTGCGGCCCGACGCTGCCGGCGCAGGTCCACGGCGCCACGTCGTCCGCGCGTTCCAGCAGCGCCACCGACTCCATGCCGAACGTCTCCCGCACCCGTTCCAGGAGCGCCTCCAGGCTGGTCTCGCCGCGCAGCACGCTGCCCGCGAGGAAGGACAGGATCTCCGACTCGGCGCGCAGCCGGGTCGCCTGCTGGGTGCGCCGGGCGGCCAGGTCCACCACCGAGGCCACGGACACCGCGACCCCAACGAAGATCGCGATGGCGACGATGTTCTTCGGGTCGGCGATGGTGAGGGTGTGAACGGGCGGGGTGAAGAACCAGTTGAGCAGCAGCGAGCCGGCCATCGCCGAGGTGAGCGCCGGGAGCAGCCCGCCGAGCAGGGCCGCGGCGACCGTCAGGGCGAGGAACAGCAGCATGTCGTTGGCGAGGCCCACCTCCGGTGCCGCCGAGGTCAGCAGCCAGGTGAGCAGCAGCGGCCCGAGCACCCCGGTCAGCCAGCCCCAGATCAGCCGGGACCGGCCGAGCCGCGCCGAACGGCCCAGCGGGAGGCGCCCCTTGCCGGCCTCGCCGTGGGTGATGAGGTGCACGTCGAGGTCGGGTCCTGAGTCCCGGGCGACCGTGGCGCCGACGCCGGGACCGAGGACGTACTGCCAGCTCCGGCGCCGGGAGACGCCGAGGACGATCTGGGTGGCGTTGACCCCGCGCGCGAAGTCGAGGAGCGCGGCCGGGACGTCCTCGCCGACGACGTGGTGGTAGGTGCCGCCGAGGTCCTCGACGAGGGTGCGCTGGACGGCGAGTTCCTTCGGGGAGGCCGAGTTGAGGCCGTCGCTGCGGGAGATGTAGACGGCGAGCACCTCGCCGCCCGCGCCCTTCTCGGCGAGCCGTGCCGCCCGCCGGATGAGGGTCCGCCCCTCCGGGCCGCCGGTCAGGCCGACCACGATGCGCTCCCGCGAACCCCAGATCTTCGAGACCCGGTGCTCGCTGCGGTACGCGTTCAGGTACTCGTCGACCCGGTCCGCCACCCAGAGCAGGGCGAGTTCGCGCAGGGCGGTGAGGTTGCCGGGGCGGAAGTAGTTGGACAGGGCCGCGTCGACCTTGTCCGGCTGGTAGATGTTGCCGTGCGCCATGCGCCGACGCAGCGCCTGGGGCGACATGTCGACCAGCTCGATCTGGTCGGCCCGCCGTACCACCTCGTCGGGCACGGTCTCCTGCTGCCGTACGCCCGTGATGGACTCCACGACGTCGCCGAGGGACTCCAGGTGCTGGATGTTGACCGTCGAGACGACGTCGATCCCGGCGGCCAGCAGCTCCTCCACGTCCTGCCAGCGCTTGGCGTTGCGGGAGCCCGGGATGTTGGTGTGCGGGAGTTCGTCGACGAGGGCGACCTGGGGGCGGCGCGCGAGGACGGCGTCGACGTCCATCTCGGTGAACACCGCGCCCCGGTACTCCAGTTCCCTGCGCGCGATCTCCTCCAGGCCGTGCAGCATCACCTCGGTGCGCGGCCGGTCGTGGTGCTCGACGAACGCCACGACACAGTCGGTGCCGCGCTCGATCCGGCGGTGGGCCTCGGAGAGCATGGCGTAGGTCTTGCCCACGCCGGGTGCCGCGCCGAGGTAGATCCGGAGCCTGCCGCGTGCCATGTCATCCTTCGAAGCGGTAGCCCATGCCGGGCTCGGTGATCAGGTACCTGGGGTGGGAGGGGTCCGCCTCCAGCTTGCGGCGGAGCTGGGCCATGTAGACCCGCAGGTAGTTGGTCTTGCTGCTCTGGGTGACTCCCCACACCTCGCGCAGCAGGTGCTTCTGCGTGACGAGCCGGCCGGGGTTGGTGACCAGGATCTCCAGCAGATGCCACTCGGTGGGGGTGAGCCGTACGTCGTGACCGGCCCGCACCGCCTTCTTGGCGAGCAGGTCGATGGTGAAGTCGGCCGTCTCCACCCGGGTGGTCTCGGGGGCGAGCGGCACGTCCTCGGTGCGGCGGACCGCGGCCCGCAGCCGGGCGAGGAGTTCGTCCATGCTGAACGGTTTGGTGATGTAGTCGTCGGCGCCCGCGTCCAGCGCGGCGACCTTCTCGTCGGAGGCCTGCCGTGCGGACAGCACCAGGATCGGTACGCGGGTCCAGCCGCGCAGCGCCTTGATGACGTCGACCCCGTCCATGTCGGGCAGTCCGAGGTCGAGCATCACCACGTCCGGCTGACGCGCGGCGGCCAGCCGGAGGGCCGTGGCGCCGTCGGGCGCCGCGTCCACTCCGTACTGGCGGGCCTGCATGTTGATCACGAGTGCCCGTACGAGCTGGGGGTCGTCTTCCACGACCAGCACTCGGGTCATCGGTTCCCTCAACTGCCCTTGGTCAGGTCCTTCAGCGCGATGTTGAGTTCGAGGACGTTCACCCGGGGCTCCCCGATGAAGCCGAGGGTGCGGCCCGTGGTGTGGTCCTTGACCAGCTTCTCCACCTGGGCGACGGAGAGGTCGTTCTTCGCCGCGACCCGGTGGACCTGGAGCTCCGCGTACGCCGGGGAGATGTCCGGGTCCAGCCCGGAGCCCGAGGAGGTGACGGCGTCGGCCGGTACCTGGGAGGGCGTGACCGTGTAGCCGGGCACCGAGTTGGCCTTGACGACGGCGGCCTGGGCGTCCTTCACCTGCTTGATGAGGACCTTGTTGTCGGCGGCGAGGTTGGTCGCACCCGAAAGGATCAGCTTGTACCGGGTGTTGACCGAGTTGGTACCGAGGCCGTTCGCCGGACGCCCCTGGAAGTAGTCGAGGCTGTAGCCCTGTTGGCCGATCAGGGACGAGCCGACGACCTTGCCGTCCGCCTTGGTCTCGGAGCCGTTCGCCTTGTTGTGGAACGCGGCCTGGGCGATGCCGGTGACGACCAGCGGGTAGACGACGCCGGTCACCAGGGTCAGCACCAGCAGGGCCCGCAGGCCCGCCCAGAGCAACCGGGCGGTGTTGGTTACGGAGTTGTTCATGGCGATCAGCACGCTTTCAAAAAATTACAGCCCGGGAATGAGGGAGATGAGCAGGTCGATGATCTTGATGCCGATGAACGGGGCGATCAGGCCGCCGAGGCCGTAGATCCCGAGGTTGCGGCGGAGCATCCTGTCCGCGCTGACCGGCCGGTACTGCACGCCCTTCAGGGAGAGCGGCACCAGCGCGATGATGATGAGCGCGTTGAAGATGACGGCCGACAGGATCGCGGAACTGGGCGAGGACAGGTGCATGATGTTGAGCTTGTCCAGGCCCGGGTAGACCACGGCGAACATGGCCGGGATGATCGCGAAGTACTTCGCGACGTCGTTGGCGATGGAGAACGTGGTCAGCGCACCGCGTGTGATCAGCAGCTGCTTGCCGATCTCGACGATCTCGATGAGCTTGGTCGGGTTGGAGTCGAGGTCGACCATGTTGCCGGCCTCCTTGGCGGCCGACGTACCGGTGTTCATCGCCACGCCGACGTCGGCCTGGGCGAGTGCCGGCGCGTCGTTCGTGCCGTCACCGGTCATCGCGACCAGCTTGCCGCCGGCCTGCTCCCGCTTGATGAGGGCCATCTTGTCCTCGGGGGTGGCCTCGGCGAGGAAGTCGTCGACGCCCGCCTCGTCGGCGATCGCCTTGGCGGTCAGCGGGTTGTCACCCGTGATCATGACGGTCTTGATGCCCATGCGGCGCAGTTCCTCGAACCGCTCGCGCATGCCCTCCTTGACGACGTCCTTGAGGTGGATGACGCCCAGGACCCGGGCGCCCCGGTCGTCCTTGACGGCGACGAGCAGTGGCGTTCCACCTGCCTGCGAGATGGCACTGGAGAGGGTATCCGCGTCGTCCGCGACAGTGCCGCCCTCCGCCTGCACCCAGGCGATGACCGAACCGGCCGCGCCCTTGCGGATCTTCCGGCCGTCCACGTCCACACCCGACATGCGGGTCTGGGCGGTGAAGGCGATCCACTCGGCCTGCGCCAGCTCGCCCTGGTGCCGCTCCCGCAGTCCGTACTTCTCCTTCGCCAGGACGACGACGGAGCGTCCCTCGGGTGTCTCGTCGGCCAGCGACGACAGCTGGGCGGCGTCGGCGACCTGGGCCTCGGTGACCCCGCGCACCGGCACGAACTCGGAGGCCTGGCGGTTGCCGAGGGTGATGGTGCCGGTCTTGTCGAGCAGCAGGGTGGAGACGTCACCGGCGGCCTCGACCGCGCGCCCGGACATGGCGAGCACGTTGCGCTGCACCAGCCGGTCCATGCCGGCGATGCCGATCGCGGAGAGCAGCGCGCCGATGGTGGTCGGGATGAGGCAGACCAGGAGGGCGACCAGCACGACCATCGTCAGGTGGGTGCCCGCGTAGTCGGCGAACGGCGGCAGGGTGGCCACGGCCAGCAGGAAGACGATGGTCAGCGAGGCGAGCAGGATGTTCAGCGCGATCTCGTTCGGCGTCTTCTGCCGGGCCGCGCCCTCGACGAGGCTGATCATCCGGTCGATGAAGGTCTCGCCCGGCTTCGTCGTGATCTTGATGACGATCCGGTCGGAGAGCACCTTCGTACCGCCGGTCACGGCGGAGCGGTCGCCGCCGGACTCGCGGATGACGGGGGCCGACTCACCGGTGATCGCCGACTCGTCGACCGAGGCGACGCCCTCGACGACGTCACCGTCACCGGGGATGACGTCACCGGCCTCGCAGACGACCAGGTCACCGATCTTCAGCTCGGTACCGGGGACCTGCTCCTCGGTGGAGCCGGTCAGCCGGCGGGCGACGGTGTCGGTCTTGGCCTTGCGCAGGGTGTCCGCCTGGGCCTTGCCGCGGCCCTCGGCGACCGCCTCCGCGAGGTTGGCGAAGATCACGGTCAGCCAGAGCCAGGCGCTGATGGTCCAGCCGAACCAGTCGCCCGGGTCCTTGAAGGAGAAGACCGTGGTCAGGATCGAGCCGACCCACACCACGAACATCACGGGCGACTTGACCATGACCCGCGGGTCGAGCTTGCGGCAGGCCTCGGGGAGGGACCTGATCAGCTGCTTGGGGTCGAACAGGCCGGCGCCGACGCGTCCTTCGGCGGGCTTGTGCCCGGTCGGCGCGTCCTGGTGGGGCGCAAGGGTGGGTGTGGACATGGTGTCCTCGTGGGCTTCCGTTCGGGTGGTCACGACGCCAGCCCCTCGGCCAGCGGGCCCAGCGCCAGGGCCGGGAAGTAGGTCAGACCGGTGATGATCAGGATCGCGCCGACGAGCAGGCCGGTGAAGAGCGGCTTCTCGGTGCGCAGGGTGCCGGCCGTGGCCGGGACGGGCTTCTGCTCGGCGAGCGAGCCGGCCAGCGCCAGCACGAACACCATCGGCAGGAAGCGGCCGAACAGCATCGCGAGTCCGGTCATGGTGTTGAACCAGTCGGTGTTCGCGTTCAGGCCGGCGAAGGCCGAGCCGTTGTTGTTGGCCGCCGAGGTGAAGGCGTAGAGCACCTCGGAGAACCCGTGCGCGCCCGGGTTGAGCATGGAGTGCGGCGGGGTCGGCAGGGCCATGGAGGCCGCGGTGAAGACGAGCGCGAGCGCCGGGGTGATCAGGATGTAGATCGCCGACAGCTTGATCTCGCGGGCGCCGATCTTCTTGCCCAGGTACTCGGGGGTACGGCCGACCATCAGACCGGCGATGAACACCGCGATGATCGCCATGATCAGGATGCCGTAGAGGCCCGAGCCGGTGCCGCCGGGGGCGATCTCGCCCAGCATCATGCTGAGCATGGTGATGCCGCCGCCCAGGCCGGTGAACGAGGAGTGGAAGGAGTCCACGGCACCGGTCGAGGTGAGCGTGGTCGACACCGCGAAGATCGACGAGCCGCCGATCCCGAAGCGGACCTCCTTGCCCTCGTAGGCACCGCCCGCGAGCCGCAGCGCGCCCTCGTGGTGGGCGAACTCGGTCCACATCATCAGGGCCACGAAGCCCAGCCAGATGGTGAACATCGTGGCGAGGATCGCGTAGCCCTGCCTCACCGAGCCGACCATCACGCCGAAGGTGCGGGTCAGCGCGAACGGGATCAGGAGGATCAGGAAGATCTCGAAGAGGTTGGTGAAGGGCGTCGGGTTCTCGAAGGGGTGGGCGGAGTTGGCGTTGAAGTAACCGCCGCCGTTGGTGCCCAGCTCCTTGATGGCCTCCTGCGAGGCGACCGCCCCGCCGTTCCACTGCTGCGACCCACCCATGAACTGCCCGACCTCGTGGATGCCGGAGAAGTTCTGGATGGCACCGCAGGCGACCAGGATCACCGCGGCGACGACGGCGAACGGCACCAGGATCCGCACGGTGCCACGCACCAGGTCGGACCAGAAGTTGCCGATCTCACCGGTGCGCGAGCGCGCGAACCCGCGCACCAGCGCCACGGCGACGGCGATGCCGACGGCTGCGGAGACGAAGTTCTGCACGGCAAGACCGGCGGTCTGCACGACGTGACCCATGGTCTGCTCGCCGTAGTACGACTGCCAGTTCGTGTTGGTCACGAAGGAGACGGCCGTGTTGAACGACTGCGCCGGGTTGACGGAGGAGAAGTCCAGCGAGCCGGGCAGGATGCCCTGGAGCCGCTGGAGGAGGTAGAGGAAGAGGACGCCGATCAGGGAGAAGGCGAGGACTCCGCGCAGATAGGCGGGCCAGCGCATCTCGGTGTCGGGGTTGGCGCCGATGCCCTTGTAGATCCACTTCTCGACGCGCCAGTGCCGGTCGGAGGTGTAGACCTTGGCCATGTAGTTGCCGAAGGGGATGTAGCAGAGCGCCAGCGCGCCTATGAGCGCGACGAGCTGGAGCACGGCGGCGGTTACGGGACCCATGGGTGTCTCAGAACCTCTCCGGGAAGATCAGGGCGAGGACGAGATAGCCCAGCAGGGCGACGGCCACGACGAGGCCGACGATGTTCTCGGCGGTCACAGCTTCGTCACCCCCTTGGCGACGAGGGCCACCAGCGCGAAACCCGCGAGCACGGTGACGACGAAGGCCAGATCGGCCATCGTGAACTCCTGGATGAGGTTCGGAACGGACTCGGACTGTTAGAGGAAAGCGTCTTTCCGGCCGGATTCAGCCGCCGTTGACGGGTCCCTTACGGCGGTGTTCGCGCCTTTGACGGGACTCTTACGCGGTCGCGACCAACCCGCGACCGGGACGCGCCATTCGGCCGCCGAAACCGGCCTGAACTGGGGGAACGCCGATCCCATGGGCCCCGGAGGCGTCAGGACAGGCGGAAGCGCAGCCGGCAGATCACCGCGTCGGTCTCCTTGCGCACGGCATGCGCGACGACGGCACCGCGCTGGTTCTGCAGCAGCCGCTGCCAGAGCCGCTCCGGCTCGGTCTCCGGGATCAGCACGGTCACCTGGGTGGCCGGCTCGGCCGCGCTCACCTCACGGACGTAGGCGGCGACGGGGCGGCCCAGGGTGCGCCGCTCGCTGGTGAGCCGGACCAGTGGCACGCCGGGGTCCCACGCGGCCCAGGCGCGCTCCAGGGCGTGCAGCTGGGCCCGGTCCTCGGGGTCGGGGTGGCAGACGGTCACGGCCCGCACCTCGTCGCCCAGGGAGGCGGCGGCCGAGAGCGCCTCGGAGGTGAGCCGGGACAGCGACGACACCGGCACGATCACGACCGACCGCTCCCGGTGCGGCGGCTCCGGGATCCGCCCGAGCCCGAGCCGCTCCCCGATCCGCCCGTAGGCACGGTGCACGGCGGCGAAGGCACCGACGAGCAGCGGCAGCATGACCACGACGAGCCAGGCGCCCTCGGTGAACTTGCCGGCGGTGACGACGACGGTGGCGACCCCGGTCAGGACCGCCCCGAACCCGTTGAGCAGCGCCTTCCCGCGCCAGCGGGTCCCCCGCTCCAGCCGCCAGTGCCGCACCATCCCGACCTGGGCGACGGTGAAGCCGACGAAGACCCCGATGGCGAACATCGGCACCAGCGTGTTGGTGTCGCCGCCGGAGAACACCAGCAGCGCGGCCGAGACCACGGCCAGCGCGAGCACACCGTGCCGGTGGACCTGCCGGTCGGCCTTGAGCGCGAAGACGTGCGGCAGGTAGTTGTCCCGGGCGAGCAGCTTCAGCAGCACCGGCAGCCCGCCGAAGGACGTGTTGGCGGACAGCGCCAGCAGGACCATCGTGGCGAACTGGACGACGTAGAAGCCCCAGTTGTGGCCGAGCGAGGCGTCGGCGAGCTGGGCCAGGACGGTCACGCCGGCGACCGGCTGGAGGTGGAACCGGGAGATCAGCACGGACAGCCCGACGAGCATCGCGCCCAGCACCGCGCCCAGGGCGACCTCGGCGTGCTGGGCCCGCCGGACGCGGGGCACCCGGAAGGAGGGCACGGCGTTGGCGATGGCCTCGACGCCGGTGAGGGCGGCGCAACCGGAGGCGAAGGCTTTCAGCAGGAGCAGGGCGCCCACGCCGGAGGCGTTGTCGGCGAGCACCGAGGCATGCCCGGCGGCGGTGACGGTACTGGCCGGGGAGGACCGGAGGAGCCCCGCCACGATCAGCACGAAGATCGACCCGACGAACACCACCGTCGGCACGATGAACGCCTTCGCCGACTCCACGATGCCCCGCAGGTTCACCCCGGTGACCAGCACCAGCACGGCCAGGCACAGCACCAGCCGGTGCGGGTACAGCCCCGGGAAGGCGGAGGTGAGGGCGGCGACCCCGGCGGTGACGGCGACGGCGACGTTCAGCACGTAGTCGAGCACCAGGGAGGCGGCGGCGACCAGGCTGGTCCGTGCGCCGAGGTGGGTCCGGGCCACGGCGTAGGACCCGCCGCCGTCCGGGAAGGCCGCGATGACCTGCCGGTACGAGGCGACGAGCACCGCGAGCAGGGCCGCGATCGCGAGCGTGACGGGCAGCGTGAAGCCGAGCCCGTGCGCACCGGCGGCGGCCAGCACCAGCACGATGGCCTCCGGCCCGTACGCCACCGACGCCATCGCGTCCAGCGACAGCGCGGCGAGGCCGGTCACCGCGGTGAGGCGGTGCCGTTCCCCGGTATCGGGCGGTTCCTCGCCGGCGGGCACGGCCCCCGGTTCGGCGGTCAGTACGGACATCGGGGTGCTCCTTAGCGAACGGGACATACGTCTCGCGCACGGGACACCGCGCGCGACGCGACCAGGTTCTGTCCCGCCCCGACCACCTCCGACAGTCCCTTGCGCGTTCTTCGCGCGGGAGGGTCCGACTTTGACGACTTCTTGACAGGGGTGACTGCAGCGCCCCACCACCGTCAGAGTCCCGTCAAAGACATGCCCCACCTGCTGACGCCGCCCGCCGCCGCTCCCTACCGTCACCCCATGCCGCACTCCGAGGACCCCCGCTGGTCCAAAGACGTCTACGCATCGGCCCGTTGCGCAGGCGCCCTCCTCGCCCTGCTCCTCCTCATCGACTGGGGATCGGGGACGTTCACCTGGTGGCGCGGCACCCTCTGGTGCACCCTCGCCCTGCTCCTCTTCGGCGTCCTCTGCCCCGCCAGGGTCCGTGCCGGCGACGGCTGGCTCACCTCACGCCGGCTGCTGCGCACCCGCAGGGTCCGCACCGACCGCCTGGTCTCCGTCCGCCGCCTGGACGGCATCTCCCCCCGCCTGCTGCTCCGGGACGCCTTCGGCGACCGGCTGGAGATCGACCCCCAGATCCTCGTCGACAACCCCGACCTGTGGCTGCGCGTCGACGCCGGTGCCCGTAGGGCCGCGGCGGCCGGCACCCTGCTCTGCGGCTCGACCGCGCTGACTCGCCTCGGTGAACAGGTCGAGCGCGAGAACGCGCTGGGCGTCTTCAAGGCGTCGGGCCTGGAGTAGCCCGCACCCCCGTCATCAGCACATCGAGGCCGCGCCGCGTGGTGGCCATCACCACCCGGTCCCCGGCCGCCAGCACCCGTCCCTGCGCCGGCCGCCAGTCGAAGGCCGGCTGTCCCGCGGCGGCCCCGCCGACCGGCCCGACCGCCAGCACCCGCCACTCCCGCCGCCGGAACGCCTGGTGCACCGAGCGTCCCTCCAGCTCCGGATGCCCGGCCACGTCCACGCAGGTGAACAGCAGCGAGCCCCGCTCCACGGGCATCACCCCCAGCACGTGGCGCCCCATCATGGCGGCGGCGAACGACGGAGCGGCCAGCGCCGAAACGCTTCTGCTCCGGGTGAGCGCGTCCGGGTAGGACGCCCGCAGCGTGCGCTGGACGGTCGCGGCGAAGGCGTCGTCGTAGAGCCGGGTGACCACTCGTACCCCGGGGTTGGCCTCCCGGACGGTCATGACGATGTCGAGGTTCTGGCCGTCGTCGCGGGTGAGGACGAGCAGGGAGCCGCACTGGCGGACCCGGGCGAGTTCGAGGACGCCGGGGGCGGTGGCGTCCTCCAGGACCAGCGGGACGCCGAGTTCCCGGGCGAGCGCGACGCCCCGGGCGCGCGGGTCCCGCTCGATGGCGACGACCTGGTGGCCGGTGGTGCGCAGCCGGTCCAGCACCCGGGTGCCGACCATGCCGAGGCCGACCAGGACGATGTGGCCGCTGACGTCGTCGTCGGGCGGGTGGTTCACGGAGGCGGTGCGGAACGCCTCGGTGGCGTTCATGGTCGCGGCGACCACCAGCGGCAGCACGGCGAGCCCGACGAAGCCGGCGAGGAGCTGGAGGATGCGCCGGGCGGGCGACTCCTCGGTCGCCGGATCCCCCATGGTGAAGATGTCGAGCAGGGGCAGGTAGAAGTTCTTCCACCAGGGATGCTCGTCCGCGAACAGCGCGGTGGCGGTGGAGAGCGCGACCACGACAGCGGCCAACGAGCCGTACACGGCGGCCAGTTGGCGGGAGCGGAGGACCCGCCACGGCAGGTGGGCGAGCCGGGCCCGCAGCCAGCGCACCGGCCGGAACCGCCGGGCGCGGCGCGCCGGTTCGGCCGCGTCGAGGTGGACGACCTCCTCCAGCATCAGCCGCCCGTGCGTGAACTGCCGGTGGTACGCCGTCCGGTCGTCCGGCAGCAGCAGGGTGCCGTCCTCCCCGGGCGTCTCGGCGCTGTCCTGGCTGGCCGGGTCGTCCTCGTGGGCGCCGGAGAGCACGGCGAGGGTGGCGAGGTCGGCGGCGTGCGTCGGGGTGCCCGCGGGCCGTACGGCACCGCGGAAGACCTTGCCCTCGACCTGGAGGGTGTGGCCGTGCCCCAGGGCCGCCGCCGCGACCAGTTCCGGGACGGCGGTGTCGGCGTCGGAGAGCACGGTGGTGGAGGTGTCCGGCGCGGGGGCGTCGCACAGGCCCGCCGCCCGGTCGAGGAGCCGTTCCAGGTGGCTGCCGCGCTCCCGGTTGAACATCCGCACGACCAGCCGCACGGAGGGGTTGACCGCGCGGGCGACCAGGGCCGCGGTGACGTTGACCTGGTCGTCGCGGTAGGTCAGGGCGAGCGCGGCGGCCCGTGCCACACCGGCCGCGCGCAGGGTGGCCTCGTCCGGGCGGGCCGCGATGTGCAGGTGGACCGCGGACTCCGGGTCGCGGTGCAGGGCGGCGAGCCGGGCGCCGTGCTCGTCGTCGGCGGTCGGCAGGACCACGGTGACGACCTCGCCGCACACGGCGTCCAGTTCGACGGCGAGCCGGTGCGCGAGGCCGTCGTCGCCGCAGATCACCATGTGGCCGGTTCGCTCTCCGGATGCCGCTGGTACGAGCAGAGTTGACGTCACACCAGCCTGAACGGCACCTGCCGTGACGCCGGTTCCGGCCGGACAGGCGCACACCGTTCAAAATTCCGCCAAGAACATGTCAAGCGGCGGGAACGGGGCGGGTATGCCGCCCAGGCGGAACCCGGACCGCGGGGCTGCCGCGGGCCCACGCGACAGGCCACGCCCACCGACCCGCCGTGTCCAGCGCCGCCCCGGTCGGCGAGCGCCACCCCGACCGGCCGCGCCTGCGGCGGAGGCACCGGCCCGGGTCCCGGGCGGGTGGCCCGGAACTCGCTGCGCGGTCTGCTTGTGTGCTGCTCAGGTGACACCGCCGACGCGCTGTGGTGTGCGCAGGGGTCGGGCCCGGTCGGCCAGGGGCAGCGAGACGACCATGGTCAGTCCGCCGCCCGGGGTGTCCTCGGGGGTCAGGGTGCCGTCCATGGCCTCGGTGAGCCCGCGGGCGAGGGCGAGTCCGAGGCCGAGGCCCGTGGTGTTGTCGGTGTCGCCGAGCCGCTGGAAGGGCTCGAAGAGCCGGTCCCGGCCGGTCGCGGGCAGCCCGGGGCCCCGGTCGATGATCCGGAGCTCGGCGCGCCCGGCCAACGCGCTCGCGGTCACCAGCACGGGTGTGCCGGGCGGGCTGTAGCGGGCCGCGTTGCCGACCAGGTTGGCGATCACGCGCTCCAGCAGCGGCGGGTCGGCAAGGAGCGGCGGCAGGTCCTCCGGTTCGCCGTGCACCTCGGCCGCCGGGGTGTCGGCGAGGGCGGCCGGGAGCACCTCCTCCAGGGCGGTGGCCCGCAGGTTGAGGGTGAGGACGCCGGCCTCCAGGCGGCTGAGGTCGAGGAGGTTGTCGACGAGGCGGCTCAGCCGGGCCATGGACTCCTCGGCGGTGGCGAGCAGTTCGTCGCGGTCCTCCGGGGAGAACTCCACCTCCCGGCTGCGCAGCGAGGTGACCGCCGCCCAGCCGGCCGCGAGCGGGGTGCGCAGGTCGTGGCCGACGGCCCGCAGCAGCGCGGTGCGCATCCGGTCGGCGGCGCGCACCGGTTCGACCTCGGCGGCGGCCTGGGCGAGCCGGGCCCGCTCCACCGCCGAGCCGACGTGCGCGGCGAACGCGGCGAGCACCCGCCGCTCGGACGAGGAGGGTGTCCGGCCGCGCAGGACCAGGTGGTTGCCGGGGCCCGCGGGCACGGCGGTGGCGTCGGCGCCGTCCGGCGGTTCGTCGACGAGTTCGGCGGAGTCCATGCCGAAGGTCTCGCGGGTGCGTTCAAGCAGCGCCGGGATGGTCTGGCCGCCGCGCACGATGCTGCCGGCCAGCGACGACATGGTCTCCGCCTCGGCGGTGGCCCGGGCCGCGCGTCTGGACAGCCGCAGCGAGCGGTCGACGACCGCGGCGACGGTGGCGGCCACGACGGCGAACACCCCCAGCGCGAGCAGGGCGTTGGGGTCGTCGAGGGTGAACCGGCCGATCGGCGGGATGAACCAGTAGTTGAGCAGCAGGGACGCGGTGACGGAGGCGATCACGGCGGAGGTCACCCCGCCTATGCAGGCCACGCCGACCACCGCGAGCAGGAACAGCAGGGCCTCGCTGGTCAGGTTGACGGTGCCGCGCACCTGGGCGAGGACGACGGTCAGCAGCACGGGCAGGACGAGCCCCGCGACCGGTCCGGCGATGAGCCTGCCGGTGGAGAGGGTGCGGCGGCGGGACGGCAGCAGGGTGCCGCGGCCGGCCCGCTCGTGCGTCACCCGGTGGACGTCGATGTCGCCGGAGAGCGCGGTGACGACCTCCCCGGTCCCCGGTCCGGTCAGGAAGCGTTCCAGGCGGCCCCGGCGGCTGGTGCCGAGGACCAGCTGGGTGGCGTTCTCGGCGCGCGCGAACTCCACCAGCGCGGTGGCCACGTCATCGCCGACCACCGAGTGGTAGCTGCCGCCGAGGTCCTCGACCAGCCTGCGCTGCCGGGCCAGCGAGGCGTGCGAGACACCGGCGGCCAGGCCGTCGCTGCGGGCCACGTGCACCGCGAGCAGGTCGCCGCCCGCCGACCGGTCGGCGATGCGTGCGGCCCGTCGTACCAGGGTGTCGCCCTCCGGACCGCCGGTCAGCGCGACCACCACCCGCTCGCGGGTCTCCCACACCCCGCCGATGGCGTGTTCGGCGCGGTAGGACTGGAGGGCCTCGTCGACCCGGTCGGCGACCCAGAGCAGGGCCAGCTGGCGCAGGGCGGTGAGGTTGCCGGGGCGGAAGTAGTTGGCGAGGGCCGCGTCGATCTTCTCCGGGGCGTAGATGTTGCCGTGCGCCATCCGGCGGCGCAGGCCCTCCGGCGGGATGTCGACGAACTCGATCTGCTCGGCCCGCCGGACCACCTCGTCGGGCACCGTCTCGTGCTGCGGCACCCCGGTGATCTTCTCGACGACGTCCTTGAGCGAGGCGAGGTGCTGGATGTTGACGGCGGTGATCACATCCGTGCCGGCCGCGAGCAGGTCCTCGATGTCCTGCCAGCGCTTGGGGTGCCGGCCGCCGCCGGGGATGTTGGTGTGCGCGAACTCGTCGACGATCGCCACCTTCGGGCGGCGCGCGAGCACGGCGGCGACGTCCATCTCCTCGAACTCGCCGCCCCGGTAGCCGCAGCGCAGCCGGTCCACGACCGTCAGGCCGTCGGTCATGGCCTCGGTCAGGGGGCGTCCGTGGCACTCCACGAACCCCACCACCACGTCCGCACCCCGGGACGCGCGGCGCCGTGCCTCGTCGAGCATGCGGTAGGTCTTGCCGACCCCCGGGGCGGCCCCGAGGTAGACCTTCAGTCGTCCGCGCGGTACGTCGTTCATCACCTCAAAGACAAGCGCGCCGCGGGGCCCGGGGTCCGGCCTCTTGACGCGTCTCTGGCGCCGCTGACGGGGACGTTGACACTGTCTTGACGGCCCCGGGCCGGGATAGGGTGAACGCGGTGTGCCGGGAAGTCTGGTCGGCCGGGAGTCACAGTGGCTTCCGTCAGGCCCCAGGGGGACGGCATGCGCGGCGTGGGTACGGTTCTGGCACTCGTGGTACTGGCCACGGTGGTGGCGACCTTCGCCCGCCGATGGCGGATTCCCGCCCCCTCCCTCCTCGTGGTCGCGGGCCTCGCCGTGGCCCTGCTGCCGGGCACCCCGACGATCCGGATCAGCCCCGAGGTCATCGGCCTCGTCGTCCTCCCGCCGCTGCTCTACGCCAGCGCGGAGGAACTCTCCTGGCGCGAGCTGCGCGCGGTGTGGAAGCCGGTGAGCGTGCTCGCGGTCGGCCTGGTGCTGGCCTCGGCGGCGGCCGTCGGCGCCGTCGCCTCCCTGGTCACCCCGCTGTCCTGGCGGATGGCGCTGGTGCTCGGCGCGATCCTGGCCAGCACCGACCCGGTCGCGGTGACCGCGCTCGGCCGCCGGCTCGCCCTGCCGCCCAGGGTGCAGATGCTGGTCCAGGCGGAGAGCCTCTTCAACGACGCGACCTCGCTGGTCCTCTACCGGGTCGCGGTGAGTGTCGCGGTGGCCTCGGCGGCGGCGAACTGGGGGTCGGCGGGCGGCGAGTTCCTGCTGCTCGCGGGCGGCGGCACGCTGATCGGCGCACTCGTCGCCGCCGTCGTCACGGTGATCAGGCGACGCACCGAGGACCCGGTCCTGGAGACGGTGATCTCCCTGGTCACGCCGTACGCGGCGTACGTCCTCGCGGAGGCGGCGCACACCTCCGGGGTCACGTCGGTGGTCGTGGCGGGCGTGGTCCTCGGCGGCCGGGGCGAGCGGCTCACCGACGCCCGGATAAGGCTCCAGCTGCACGCCGTCCACGGCACGGTGGTCTTCCTGCTGGAGAGCGTGGTCTTCAGCCTGATAGGGCTCGCGCTGCCCGCCCAGGTGCGGGCGCTGTCCGACGGCGACCGGGCCTGGCCGCTGTACGCGCTGGCGGTGGCCGGCACGCTGATCGCGGTACGGCTGCTGTGGCTGGCGCCGCTGTCGGCGGTGGTGCAGCGCAAGGGCGGCATACAGCGGCCGAACTGGCGGGTTCCGGTGGTGCTGACCTGGGCCGGCACCCGGGGCGTGGTGCCGCTGGCAGCCGCGCTGTCGATCCCGGTGACGGCGAAGGACGGCTCGGCGCTGACCGAACGCCCGCTGGTGCTGGTCCTCACCACGTCGGTCGTGGTCGTCACCCTGGTCGTGCAGGGCTTCTCCCTGGCCTCGGTGGTGCGCCGCTCCGGCATCGCCCTGGAGCCGGACCACACCGAGCGCGAGGAGGCCGCCGCCCGCTGCCGGCTGGCCGACGCGGGCATCCGGCGCCTGGAGGAGCTGTCCGAACTGGAGGCCGTACCGGACGTGGTGCTCGACCGGCTCCGGCGCGGTCTCCACGCCCGTCTCGACGACGCCCGCGACCGCCTCACCGACAGCACCGTCGAGTCGGCCGACCTGGTCTACCGGCAGCTGCGGCGCGACCTGATAGCGGTGGAGGCGGCGGAGCTGCGGCGGCTGTACGACGAGCACACGATCAGCGACACGACCCGCAGGCGGCTCCAGCGGTCCCTGGACCTGGAGGACGCGCGCCTGGCGGACGCGTAGCGCGCTGCGGGCAGGGGCCGGCCCCGGAGCGCCGCGGGCACCGTCCGCTTACCGGCGGCGGGCAGCGCACGGATCCTCCGGTCATCTTCCGGTCGCCTTCCGGTCGTCGCGCTCGTGGACGGCGTACGCGTCGACCGCCTTCCGGGCCGCGGCCCGGGAGGCGGTCGGGGAAGGTGATGGTGCCCGGCCCGCGCCGGAACCCGGTGATGTCGTCCGGCCCGCGCCGGGACTCTCCGGTGATGCGCGGGTCGGCGGGGGCGGCAACGTCTCCGCTCGCGCGGCGATAACGCACGGTGTCCGGATCCCGGCACCCGCCCGCCGTCCCCCGTACAGCCGAACGTCCCCCGACTGCCTCCCGGTCCCCCTTTCTTGATGCGCGACCGCCGCCCGTCAGGGCATTCTTAACGCAAGCTTGACGCCTGGCTCCCTCCGATCCGTGGGCCCACGCGTCACTCTCTGCTTACGCTGGTGCCGCCGTCCGCGTGATGGCCGGAATCGAACTGCGCCGCACCACACCGCGCCGGACACCAGGAGCCGACCCCATGGCCACGACCGAACACCCCCCTCCCAGTCGCCTGCGCGCCTGGATGCTGGAGGGGCTGTCCGACATGGGCAAGGGCGGCGGCCACACCGGCCCCCACGCACAGCCCGAACCCGCGCACGAGGGCCAGCGCTGGTGGCGGGTGATGTGCCTGACCGGTGTCGACTACTTCTCCACCCTCGGCTACCAGCCGGGCATCGCGGCCCTGGCGGCCGGCCTGCTGTCGCCGATCGCGACCATCGTGCTCGTCATAGTCACCCTGGCCGGCGCGCTGCCGGTCTACCGCCGCGTCGCCGAGGAGAGCCCGCACGGCGAGGGCTCCATCGCCATGCTGGAGCGGCTGCTCTCCTTCTGGCAGGGCAAGCTGTTCGTGCTGACCCTGCTCGGCTTCGCCGCCACCGACTTCCTGATCACCATCACCCTGTCGGCCGCGGACGCCTCCACCCACCTGGTGGAGAACCCGCATCTGACCAACACCCTGCACGGCCACCAGATGGTCATCACGCTGTTCCTGGTGGCCCTGCTCGGCGCGGTCTTCCTCAAGGGCTTCCTGGAGGCGATCGGTGTCGCGGTCGCCCTGGTCGGCATCTACCTGGCGCTGAACGTCGTCGTCGTGATCGTCGGCTTCTACCACGTCATCACCGCCGAGCACGTCATCACCGACTGGACCAGCGCCCTCACCCAGGAACACGGCAACGTCTTCGTGATGATCGGCGTCGCCCTGATCGTCTTCCCGAAGCTCGCCCTGGGCCTGTCCGGCTTCGAGACCGGCGTCGCCGTCATGCCGCACGTCAAGGGCGACCCGGAGGACACCGAACAGCGGCCCACCGGCCGGATCCGGGACACCAGGAAGCTGCTCACCACAGCGGCCCTGATCATGAGCTGCTTCCTGATCGCAACCAGCTTCATCACCACGCTGCTGATCCCGGAGCAGGAGTTCAAGTCCGGCGGCAACGCCAACGGCCGCGCGCTCGCCTACCTGGCGCACGAGTACCTCGGCAACGCCTTCGGCACGGTCTACGACGTCTCCACCATCTGCATCCTGTGGTTCGCCGGCGCCTCCGCGATGGCCGGCCTGCTCAACCTGATGCCCCGCTACCTGCCCCGCTACGGCATGGCCCCGCACTGGGCCCGCGCCGTGCGCCCGATGGTCATCGTCTTCACCCTGATCGCCTTCCTGGTGACCTGGATCTTCGACGCCGACGTCGACGCGCAGGGCGGTGCCTACGCCACCGGCGTGCTGGTGCTGATCAGCTCCGCCGCCGTCGCGGTGACCATCGCCGCCCGCAAGGCAGGGCAGCGCAAGTGGACGATCGGGTTCGGGATCATCTCGGCGGTCTTCCTCTACACGACCGTCGTGAACGTCATCGAGCGGCCCGACGGTGTGAAGATCGGTGCCTGCTTCATCGTCGGCATCATCCTCGTCTCGCTGCTCTCCCGCCTCGCCCGCGCCTTCGAGCTGCGCGTGACCAGCGTGGCCCTCGACGACATGGCGGAACGGTTCATCCGTGACATGGCCAGCCGCAAGATGCGGTTCATCGCCAACGAGCCGGACCGGCGCGACAAGGCCGAGTACCGCGACAAGGTCGAGCAGATCCGGGCCGACAACGACATGCCCGAGCAGGAGGACTTCGTCTTCGTCGAGGTGACGGTCACCGACCCCTCCGAGTTCGAGGCGAGCCTGACCGTCCGCGGCGAGGTCCTGCACAACCGCTACCGCGTGCTGACCCTGGAGTCGGCCTCCATCCCCAACGCCCTGGCCGCGCTGCTGCTGCACGTCCGCGACGAGACCGGCTGCATCCCGCACATCTACTTCGAGTGGACCGAGGGCGGCCCGTTCGCCAACTTCCTGCGCTTCTTCCTCTTCGGCCAGGGCGAGGTCGCCCCGGTCACCCGGGAGGTGCTGCGCGAGGCGGAGCCGGACCGCGACCGCCGGCCGCGCGTCCACACGGGCTGAGGGCAGCACCCCGGCGTAAGAATCCCGTCAATAACCGCACGGTCCGCATAAGAACCCTGTCAGCGGTCGCCCCCTCGCCCCCACCGCCCCCTACCGTCGGCCCCATGGAGGACAGAAGACGCGGGATCCGGGCGGCCGGTGACCGCACCTGGCGCGGCAGCGCACACCTGGCCGTCGGCTCTGCCCTCGGCTTCGGCGGGCTGACGTTCGTGGTCGACTGGGACGCCGGCACCCTCACCCCGGCCCGCGCCCTGCTCTGGGTGACCCTGTCCGCCGCGATCCTCGTCATGCTGCTGCCGGCCCGCGTCACGGCGGGCCCCGGCTGGCTGGCCGTCCGCGGCCCGCTCCGCCTCCGTACCGTCCGCACCGACTCCCTCGTCTACGTCGGCCAGTACGGGGACGTCGCCGCGCATCTGGTGCTGCGCGACACCCTGGGCAACCGGCTGGAGTTCGACCCGGGCGTCCTGCACGCCAACCCCCTGCTCTGGCACGAGCTGGACACGGGTGTCCGCCGCTCCCTGGAGCGCGGCACCCTGCGCCGCGGCACCGAGGTGCTGGCCCGGCTCGGCCACGAGATCGACGACACGAACGCACGCGCGGTCCTGGAGGCGTCCGGCCTCACCTGACCGGCGACCCCATGTCCGCGTACCCCGCCACCTGGCCCTATCGTGAGCGCATGCCCTCCTACACGATCGGCCAGGCGGCACGGCTGCTCGGCGTCAGCCCGGACACCGCCCGCCGCTGGGCCGACGCGGGCCGGGTGACCACCCATCGGGACGAGGGCGGCCGGCGGCTCATCGACGGCACGGACCTCGCCGCGTTCTCCGTCGAACTCGCCAAGGCCGGCACCGCCGAGGAGGACGCCTCCTACACCTCGGTCCGCAACGCCTTCCCCGGCATCGTGACCGCCATCAAGCTCGGCGACGTCGCCGCCCAGGTCGAGATCCAGGCCGGCCCGCACCGGCTGGTCTCCCTGCTGACCCGGGAGGCGGTCGAGGAACTCGGCCTGGAGGTCGGTATGGAGGCCACCGCCCGGGTGAAGTCCACGAACGTGCACATCGACCGCGTCTGACGGGGTCACCTGCACAGCAGGGCGGCCCACAGGTCCAGCCGGTCGCTCAGCCGGGACAGGTCCCGGCCGGTGAAGTGCTCCACCCGCTGCATCCGGTAGTGCACGGTGTTGACGTGCAGGTGCAGCGCCTCCGCCGTCCGCGCCCAGGAGCCGTCGCAGGCCAGGAAGGTCTCCAGGGTGCTCAGCAGCACGGCGGAGGCGGCGCGTCCGCCGCTCGTCAGCGGGCCGAGGACCGTACGGCTGTAGGCCGCCCGGACGTCGGCGGGCACCCCGGTGAGCAGCGCGTCGAGACCGGTGAGCGCGGTGGCGTCGGTGAGGACGGAGGCGTCGGGCCCGGTGGCACGGGCGGAGGTGAGCGCGTACCGCGCCTGCGCCAGCGCCCCGGCGAGACCGCCGGGCCCGGTTGCCGCCGGCCCGGTTCCGCCGTGCAGCGGGACACCGGGATCGCAGCCGGCGACCAACGCCCAGACCTCGTCCAGCGGCTCCTCGGTGTCGGGGGTGTCGGGCAGCACCGCGAAGGCTCCGCCGTCCGGCAACCGGCCCACCGCCGCGTGCGCCGCGACATGCCCGGCGACCTCCGCCAGCGCGCCCTCGGCGAGCCCCGGCCGCCGGGCCCCGGTGTCCGCGACGACCACCCGGTACGGTCCGTCGGCGGGCAGCCCGCACTCCCGCACCGCGGCCTGCAGCGCCCCCTCCGCCACCCCGGCCGCCGCCCCCGCCAGCAGCGCGCCCAGTTCGTCGGCCGCCTGCCGCTCGGCCGACCGGCGCCGCACGGCCGTCTCCTGGCAGCGGCCCAGCGCGGCGGCCACCTCGTGCAGCATCCCGGCCGGCGCGCTGTCCGGGTCCGGCAGGTACAGCAGCCAGCGCTCGTACGGCGAGACGCTGTCGGCGGCGACGGACACCGTCATCCCGCGCCCGTCCGCGACCAGTCGCGCGGCCTCCCGGGCCGGCACACCGGGGGCGGCGGCCGTGGCCGCGACGGTCCGCCCCGACGGCGTGAAGACGTGGGCGGCGGTCCGGTCCAGATGCGCGAAGGCCGCCGCGAGCAGGTCCGCGGGCCCGGCCTCCTGGGCGAGCAGCCTGCTCAGCCGGACCCGGGCGTTCTCCGGCAGCGCGTGCCTGCGGCTCAGCTCGCCCCACTGCCGCAGGTAGACGGTGTCCGTGATGGCCCGGAACATGATGTGCGCCGGTACCCCGGCGACCGGGACGCCGTGCCGTACGCAGGCCTCCACCAGTTCCCCGGGCACGCCCCCGTGGGTCTCCTCCCCGGCGAACAGCGCCGCGGCCCCGGCCTCCTTGAGGGCCGCCACGAACCGCTCCGCCTTTCCCGGCGCCCACCAGACCAGCCCGCTGAGCACCACCTCCCCGGGCCGCACGAAACGGGCCGGGTCCTCCAGGTCGGTGACCGTCACCCCGCTGATCTCCCGGGCCAGCAGGGCGTCCTGCGCCCACAGGGGACGCAGCCCGAGGGTGCGGTCCGTCAGGAGGTGTTCGACGTGCATGTACTCAGACTCCTCGTGCCAGCCTCGCATTCACCAGGTGAGTGCGAGTTACAGCATCGTAAATGCAAGTCTTTCCGCACGGAACGTTCCTTGGTGAATCATCCAGGACCGGCCCCGCCCGGCTCGTTTTTTCCGTGCCCCGCACCAGTCGTGCGGGGCACCCGCGCGTTGCTTCACTGACCGGCATGGACCTGAACACGGTGGTGGAGATCCGCGACGCCCGGGATCCGGCCCCCTGGCGGCCTGGCGACGCCTGGCTCGGCGGCGGGACGTACCTCTTCTCCGAGCCCCAGCCGCACCTGCGCCGCCTGGTCGACCTGAGCCGTACCGGCTGGACCCCCCTGCACCGCACTCCGGACGGTGCCCTGGAGATCGCCGCCACCTGCACCGTCGCCCAGCTCTCCCGGTACGCGCGGACCCTGCCGACGCCGGCCGCGCCTCTCGTCGAGCAGTGCTGCCGGGCCTTCCTCGCCTCCTTCAAGATCTGGAACATGGCCACGGTCGGCGGCAACCTCTGCAACGCGCTCCCGGCCGGCCCGATGATCTCCCTCACGGCCGCGCTCGACGGGGAGTGCCTGCTGATCGCCCAGGACGGCGTACGACGCCGGGTCCCGGTCGCCGAGTTCGTGACCGGCGCGGGCCGCAAGGACCTGGCCGAGGGCGAGTTGCTGCGCGCGGTCACCGTCCCGGCCCGCGCACTCGGCCGCCGTACCGCCTTCCGTCAGGCCTCCCTCTACGGCCTGGGCCGCTCCGGCGTCCTGGTGATCGGCACGCTGGACCCCGTCGACGGCTCGTTCGCGCTCACGGTCACCGCGTCGACCGTGCGGCCGGTGCGGCTGTGGTTCCCGCTGTTGCCGACGGCGCAGGCGCTGCGGGCGGCGATCGGGGCGGGGGTCGGGGACGGGGAGTGGTTCGACGACATCCACGGGCTGCCGGAGTGGCGGTGCCATATGACATTTCACTTCGCCGAGCAGATCCGCCGCGAACTGCGCGAACTGCGCGAACCGGGGGAGCGATGAGGATCGAGGTCAACGGCCGGCCGCATGACGACGAACCCCGGCCCGGCCAGTGCCTGCGCACCTATCTCCGCGAACGCGGCTGGTTCGGGGTGAAGAAGGGCTGCGACGCGGGCGACTGCGGAGCCTGCACGGTCCACGTCGACGGCGAACCGGTGCACAGCTGCCTCTACCCGGCCTTCCGCGCCGCCGGCCGCGCGGTCACCACCGTCGAGGGCCTCGCCTCCCCCGACGGCGAACTCCACCCCGTGCAGCGGAGGTTCCTGGACGCCCAGGGCTTCCAGTGCGGCTTCTGCACGGCGGGCTTCCTGATGACCACGGCCGCCCTCACCGACGACCAACTCACCGATCTCCCCCGGGCGTTCAAGGGCAACCTGTGCCGCTGCACCGGCTACCGCGCCATCGAGGACGCCGTACGCGGGGTGAAGCACGTCGAGGAGCCGTCCGCCGGCGAGTCCGTCGGCCGCAACCTGCCGGCCCCCGCCGGACCCCAGGTCGTCACCGGCACCGCCCGCTACACCTTCGACGTCGACGTGCCCGGCCTGCTCCACATGAAGCTGCTGCGCTCCCCGCACGCCCACGCCCGCATCACCTCGATCGACACCTCGGCCGCGCTGCGGGTGCCGGGCGTGCACGCCGTCCTCACCCACCACGACGCCCCGGAACGCCACTACTCCACCGCCCGCCACGAGCACCCCGAGGAGGACCCGGCCGACACCCGCCTCCTCGACGACACGGTCCGCCACATCGGCCAGCGGGTCGCGGCGGTGGTCGCGGAGAGCGAGGCGGCGGCGGAGGAGGGCTGCCGGCGGATCTCGGTGGTATATGACATCGCACCAGCCGTCCTGGACCCCGAGGAGGCGATGCGCCCCGGCGCCCCCGTCGTCCACGACAAGGACCCCTCCGCCGCCCGCATCTCCCGCCCGCACGCCAACGTCGTCGGCGAGGCGCACGGCGAGATCGGTGACGTCGAAGCCGGGTTCGCCGAGGCCGACGCCGTCCACGAGGCGACCTACCGCACCCAGCGCGTCCAGCACGCCAGCCTGGAGACGCACGGCGCGGTCGCCTGGCTCGACGAGGACGGCCGCCTCACCGTGCGCACCAGCTCGCAGACCCCGTTCCTCACCCGCCGCGCCCTGTGCGCGCTCTTCGACCTGCCGCCGGAGCAGGTCCGGGTGGTCGCGGGCCGGGTCGGCGGCGGCTTCGGCGGCAAGCAGGAGATGCTGGTCGAGGACATCGTGGCCCTCGCCGTGCTGCGGCTGCGCCGCCCCGTGAAGCTGGAGTACACCCGCGCCGAGCAGTTCCACGGCGCCACCACCCGGCACCCGTTCACCGTCCACGTGAAGGCGGGCGCCCGCCGCGACGGCACGCTGACCGCGCTCCAGCTCCGGGTGGTCGCCAACACCGGGGCGTACGGCAACCACGGCCCGGCCGTGATGTTCCACAGCGTGGGCGAGTCGACCGCGATGTACCGGGCCCCGCACAAGAAGGTCGACGCGTACTCGGTGTACACCCACACCGTCCCGGCGGGCGCCTTCCGCGGCTACGGCCTGGGCCAGGTGCTGTTCGCGGTCGAGTCCGCCCTCGACGAACTGGCCCGGCGACTCGGCCTGGACCCGATCGACTTCAAGGCCCGCAACATCATCGGCCCGGGCGACTCGATGCTCACCCCCGGCGGCCACGAGGAGGACCTGCACATCGCGAGCTACGGCTTCGACCAGTGCGTGTCCATCGTGCGCCGCGCCCGGGCGGAACCCGCCGCCGCGGCCCCCGACGGCTGGCTGGTGGGCGAGGGTTCGGCGCTGGCGATGATCGCGACGGGCCCGCCGGGCGGCCACATCGCCGACGCCAGGGCCGCCCTGCTGCCCGACGGAAGCTTCGATCTGGCGGTCGGCACGGCCGAGTTCGGCAACGGCACCACCACCGTCCACCGGCAGATCGCGGCCGGTGAACTCGCCACCACCGTCGACCGGATCACCGTCCGCCAGTCCGACACGGACGTCGTACGGCACGACACCGGCGCCTTCGCCTCCACCGGCACCGTGGTCGCCGGCAAGGCCACCCTGCGCGCCTCCCGCGCCCTCGCCGACCTGCTTCTCGACTTCGCCGCCGCCCACCTGCGGATCGCGCGCGCCGAGTGCCGGCTGGCGGAGGAGGCCGTCCTGCACCCGGGCGGGCGGCTCCCGCTCAAGGAGCTGTCCGCCGCCGCCCGCGCGGTCGGCGTCGAGTGCGCCGCCGACGGCCACTTCGGCGGCACCCCGCGCTCGGTCGCCTTCAACGCGCAGTGGTTCAGGGTGGCCGTGGACCCCGACACCGGCGAGATCCGCATCCTGCGCAGCGTGCACGCCGCCGACGCGGGCAAGGTGATGAACCCGATGCAGTGCCGCGGCCAGGTGGAGGGCGGGGTGGCCCAGGCGCTCGGCGCCACCCTCTTCGAGCACGTACGGCTCGACGCGCGCGGCGAGGTGGAGACGGCCGCCTTCCGCCGCTACCGGCTGCCGCAGTACGCCGACGTCCCGCGCACCGAGGTGCACTTCATGGAGACCACCGACGCCATCGGGCCGCTGGGCGCCAAGTCGATGAGCGAGAGCCCGTTCAACCCGGTCGCCCCGGCGCTGGCCAACGCGCTGCGGGACGCGACCGGCGTGCGGTTCACGGAGCTGCCGCTGACGCGTGACCGGGTGTGGCGGGCACTGGACGCCAGCCGCCGTAGCCCCCGTCCACCCGGATCTCCCTGATGCCGCTGATGTGCCGGGCCCCGCAGCGGTCCTGCGGAAGCACCAGTTGGGGACCGGCCCGGTCCAGCGGGGTGTCGTCGATGGTGACACCGAGCAGGACGGGGGCCTGGCCGAAGTCGGGGTCGATCTCCGCCCAGGAGAGCAGCGCGTGGTGCCCGTCGGCGCCGGAGACGGCGATGAGGAAGCGCAGCCGGTCCTTGCGGCGGGCGGGGTCGAATCCGGGTCCGGCGGCGGTGAGGACGTCGTACAGCCGTGGGCCGGTGAAGGTGTGGTGCTGGATGCCGCTGGTGGCGCACTCGAAGCTGACCCGCGCCCGGTGCTGGGGCCGGCGCAGGAGGTCGGGCACGGTCAGCCGGGCCGGTCGTGCGAGGTCTCCGGTGAGGACGAGTTCGGCGAGCGTCATGTGCGGCCACCTCCCGGATGACGGTACCCGCGGCACGTCACCGTACAAACGCACATGCCAGCCCCAATCCGAATGTATGCAGCTCATGCGATGTGACAGAAGACTTACGCCTGGCAATTGCGGCAGTATCATCGCCAGGCGGCTGATAGACAGGTCGCGGCAGGGCGCGACAGATTGTCCACAGAATCCAGAGGAGTTCACTCGTGATGACCCGTTCCGTTCGCCGGACCCGGCGGACGCTCCAGGTGGCCGGTGCCTCGGTCGCGGCCCTGCTGGCCCTGAGCGCCTGTTCCTCCTCCGACGACTCGTCGGCGACGACGAAGTCGGACACGTCGGCGGCGGCGACGCCCAAGCTGTCGGGCTCGATCACCGTGTTCGCGGCGGCCTCGCTGCAGGAGAGCTTCACGACGCTGAAGGCCGACTTCGAGAAGGCCCACCCGGGCACCAAGGTCAACTTCAGCTTCGGCGGCAGTGACACCCTCGCCGCGCAGATCACCAGCGGTGCCCCGGCCGACGTCTTCGCCTCCGCGAGCCCCAAGACCATGGCGATCGTGACGGACAAGAAGGACAACGCGACCACGCCGACCACCTTCGTCCGCAACCAGCTGGAGATCGCCACGCTGCCGGGCAACCCCGACAAGATCTCCTCCCTCAAGGACCTCACCAAGTCCTCGCTGAAGGTGGTTCTCTGCGACAAGACGGTGCCGTGCGGTGCCGCCGCGCAGAAGGCCCTGGACGCCAGCAAGCTCAAGCTGACCCCGGTCTCCTACGAGGAGGACGTGAAGTCCGCCCTCAACAAGGTGGTCCTCAAGGAGGCCGACGCGGCGGTCGTCTACCAGACCGACGTGAAGGCCGCGGGCAGCAAGGTCGAGGGCGTGGAGTTCCCCGAGTCCGCCAACGCCATCAACGACTACCCGATCGCCCTTCTCAAGGACGCCCCGAACCCGACGGTGGCCAAGGCGTTCATCGCCCTGGTGCAGTCCGCCGAGGGCCAGCAGGTGCTGAACGCGGCCGGGTTCCTCAAGCCGTGACGAAGGCCGACGAGTCCGGCGCCGCGGCCGGCACCCTCACGGGCGGTCCGCGGCGTCGGCGCGTCCGGTCGGCCGTGCCGCTACCGCTCCTCCTCCCCGGAGCGGTAGCTCTGGTCTTCCTGCTCCTGCCGCTGGTCGCCCTGCTGGTCCGGGCCCCGTGGCGCAGCCTCCCCTCCCTGCTCACCAGCACGGAGGTCTGGCAGGCCCTCCAGCTCTCCCTGGTCTGCGCGACGGCGGCGACGGCCGTGAGCCTGGTCCTGGGCGTGCCGCTGGCGTGGCTGCTGGCCCGCACGGAGTTCCCCGGCCGGGGGTTCGTCCGCGCGCTGGTCACCCTCCCCCTCGTCCTGCCCCCGGTGGTCGGCGGTGTGGCCCTGCTCCTGGCCCTCGGCCGCAACGGAGTGGTGGGCCAGTGGCTGGACTCCTGGTTCGGCATCACCCTCCCCTTCACCACCGCGGGCGTGGTGGTCGCCGAGTCCTTCGTGGCCATGCCGTTCCTGGTGATCAGCGTCGAGGGCACGCTGCGCGCCGCCGACCCCCGCTACGAGGAGGCGGCCACCACCCTGGGCGCCTCCCGCTTCACCGCGTTCCGCCGGGTCACGCTCCCCCTCATCGCCCCCGGCATCGCGGCCGGCGCGGTCCTGGCCTGGGCCCGCGCACTCGGCGAGTTCGGCGCGACGATCACCTTCGCCGGCAACTTCCCCGGCCGCACCCAGACCATGCCCCTCGCCGTCTACCTCGCCCTGCAGAACGACCCCGACGCGGCGATCGCACTCAGCCTGGTACTGCTGACGGTGTCGATCGCGGTACTGGCGGCCCTGCGCGATCGTTGGATGACGGCATCATGAGGACGACCCGGTGGACGACACCCCGATGACAGACCGACACCCCACACCAGCCGACGGCGCCCAGCCCCGTCACGAACCACCCGCGCCCACCACGGACGCCCAGCCCCCTCACGAACCACCCGCGGCCGCCGACGGCGCTCAGCCCCCGCAGGGGCCACCCGCAGCCGACACTGATGCCCGCACGGGTGGTGCGGGTGGGAACTCGGTCCCGGCCGAAGGCCGGGCGGCGGCACCCCCCACGCACCCGCACCCGCACCCGCACCCGGCGACGCACGGCCTCCACGCCCACCTCGTCGTCACCCGCCCCACCTTCCACCTCGACATCACCCTGACCGCCGCCCCCGGCGAGGTCGTCGCCCTCCTCGGCCCCAACGGCGCCGGCAAGACCACCGCCCTGCGCGCCCTGGCCGGCCTCACCCCCCTCACCTCCGGCCATCTCCACCTGGACGGCACGGAGTTGGACCGCACACCCCCCGAAACCCGCCCGGTGGGCGTCGTCTTCCAGGACTACCTCCTCTTCCCCCACCTCACGGCCCTCGACAACGTCGCCTTCGGCCCCCGCTGCCAGGGCGCGACAAGGGCCGAGGCGCGCACCCAGGCCGCCGCCTGGCTGGACCGCATGGGCCTCGCCGAGCACGCCGGCGTCAAACCCCGCCGCCTCTCCGGCGGCCAGGCCCAGCGCGTCGCACTGGCCCGCGCCCTCGCCACCCGCCCCCGGCTCCTCCTCCTCGACGAGCCCCTCGCCGCCCTCGACGCCCGCACCCGCCTCGACGTACGGTCCCAACTCCGCCGTCACCTGGCCGAGTTCGAGGCGGTAGCGGTCCTGGTCACGCACGACCCGCTGGACGCGATGGTGCTGGCCGACCGCCTGATCGTCATCGAGGACGGCCGGATCGTCCAGGAGGGCACCCCCGCCGACATCGCCCGCCGCCCCCGCACCGACTACATCGCCCACCTGGTCGGCCTCAACCTCTACCGGGGCCGGGCCGAGGGCCACACCGTCAAGCTGGACACGGGCCCCGCGATCACCACCACGGAGGTCCTCTCCGGTGAGGTCTTCGTCGCGTTCCCGCCGAGCGCCGTCACCCTCTTCCGGGACCGCCCGACCGGCGCCAGCGCCCGCAACCTCTGGCGCTGCGAGGTAGCGGGACTGGAGACCCACGGCGACCGGATCCGCGCCGACCTGACCGGCGAACTCACCCTCGCCGCAGACCTGACCACGGTCGCCGCCGCGGAACTGGACCTGCACCCGGGCGCCACGGTCTGGACGACGGTGAAGGCGACCCAGACGCACGCGTACCCGGCGTAAGACGCAAAGCCAGAGGCCCTGCCGAAGCAGGGCCTCCGCCGCACCCGGTGGGTCAGTCCTCGTACGCGTCCAGCGGCGGGCAGGAGCAGACCAGGTTCCGGTCACCGAAGGCCTGGTCGATCCGGCGCACCGGCGGCCAGTACTTGTCGGCGGCGGACACCCCGGCCGGGAAGACGGCCTCTTCACGGCTGTAGCCGTGCTTCCACTCCCCGCCGAGCGCGGCGGCGGTGTGCGGGGCCTCGCGCAGCGGGTTGTCGTCGGTGGACCACTCACCCGCCCCGACCTTGTCGATCTCCGCGCGGATGGCGATCATCGCATCGCAGAAGCGGTCCAGCTCGCCGAGGTCCTCGGACTCGGTCGGCTCGATCATCAGCGTGCCGGCCACCGGGAAGGACATCGTCGGCGCGTGGAAGCCGTAGTCGATGAGCCGCTTGGCGACGTCGTCGACGCTCACCCCGGTCGCCTTGGTCAGCGGTCGCAGGTCGATGATGCACTCGTGCGCGACCAGCCCGCCGGGCCCGGTGTAGAGCACGGGGAAGTGCGGCTCCAGCCGCTTGGCGACGTAGTTGGCGCTGAGCACGGCCACCTGCGTGGCCCGCTTCAGCCCCTCGCCGCCCATGAGCCGGACGTACGCCCACGAGATCGGCAGGATCCCCGCCGAGCCCCACGGGGCCGCCGAGATCGGCCCGACGCCCGTCTCCGGCCCGGCGGCGGGCTGCAACGGGTGGTTCGGCAGGTACGGCGCCAGGTGGGCCCGTACGGCCACCGGACCGACGCCGGGACCGCCGCCGCCGTGCGGGATGCAGAAGGTCTTGTGCAGGTTGAGGTGGGAGACGTCGCCGCCGAAGTGACCCGGCTTGGCGACCCCGACCAGGGCGTTGAGGTTGGCCCCGTCGACGTACACCTGGCCGCCGGCCTCGTGCACCTGCGCGCAGATGTCGGCGACGTGCTCCTCGAACACCCCGTGCGTGGACGGGTAGGTGATCATCAGCACGGCCAGCTCGTCGCGGTGCTGTTCGATCTTCGCCCGCAGGTCCGCGACGTCGATCTCGCCGTCCTCGGCGGTCTTCACGACGACGACCTTCATGCCGGCCATCACGGCACTCGCGGCATTGGTCCCGTGGGCGGAGGACGGGATCAGGCACACGGTCCGCTGCGCGTCGCCGTTGGCGCGGTGGTACGCGCGTACGGCGAGCAGCCCGGCGAACTCGCCCTGCGATCCGGCGTTGGGCTGCAGCGACACCTTGTCGTACCCGGTGACCTCGGCGAGCCGCTCCTCCAGCTCGCGGATGAGGGTCAGGTAGCCCTGCGCCTGCTCGGCGGGCGCGAACGGGTGCAGCTGGCCGAACTCGGGCCAGGTGACCGGTTCCATCTCGGTGGTCGCGTTGAGCTTCATGGTGCAGGAGCCCAGCGGGATCATGCCGCGGTCCAGGGCGTAGTCCCGGTCGGCGAGCCTGCGCAGGTAGCGCAGCATCGCGGTCTCGGAGCGGTACTGCCGGAAGACGGGGTGGGTCAGGTAGCCGTCGGTGCGCAGCAGCGCCTCGGGCAGCGTGTCCTCGGTGACCGCGTCCAGGGCCTCCACGTCGCCCTCGACGCCGAAGGCCGTCCAGACGGCGCTCAGCTGGGCGCGGGTGGTGGTCTCGTCGCAGGCCAGGGAGACGTGGTCGGCGTCGACGAGCCGCAGGTTGACGCCGCCCCGGCGGGCCGCGGCGACGATCTCGGCGGCCTTGCCGGGCACGCGCGCGGTGAGGGTGTCGAAGTAGGCGCCGTGCACGATCTCGACGCCGCCGGCCGTGAGCCCCGCGGCGAGGATCGTGGCGTAGCGGTGCGTGCGCTGCGCGATGGCCCTGAGCCCCTCGGGCCCGTGGTAGACGGCGTACATGCCGGCCATCACGGCGAGCAGCACCTGCGCGGTGCAGATGTTGCTGGTGGCCTTCTCGCGCCGGATGTGCTGCTCGCGGGTCTGCAGCGCCAGCCGGTAGGCCTTGTTCCCGTCGGCGTCCACGGAGACGCCCACGAGCCGTCCGGGCAGGCTGCGCGCGAACTTCTCGCGGACCGCCATGTAACCGGCGTGCGGCCCGCCGAAGCCCATCGGCACACCGAACCGCTGGGTGGTGCCCACGGCGATGTCGGCCCCGAGCTCGCCCGGCGAGGTCAGCAGGGTCAGCGCGAGCAGGTCGGCGGCGACGGTGACGAGCGCGCCGGCCTCGTGCGCCTGCTCGACGACGGCCTTGATGTCGCGTACGGCACCGGAGGCGCCGGGGTACTGGACGAGTACCCCGTTGATCTCCCGCCCGGCGAGGTCAGCCGGGATGCCGTCGCTCAGGTCGGCGACGACGACCTCCACGCCCGTCGGCTCGGCCCGGGTCCGGATCACGGCGACGGTCTGCGGCAGCGCGTCCGCGTCGACGACGAAGACGCCCTTCTTGTTCTTGCCCATGCGCAGGGACAGGGCCATCGCCTCGGCGGCGGCCGTGCCCTCGTCGAGCAGCGAGGCACCGGAGGTGGGCAGCCCGGTGAGGTCGGCGACCACGGTCTGGAAGTTCAGCAGCGCTTCGAGGCGGCCCTGGGAGATCTCCGGCTGGTACGGCGTGTAGGCCGTGTACCAGGCGGGGTTCTCCATCACGTTGCGCAGGATGACGGGCGGCGTGAAGGTCCCGTAGTACCCGAGGCCGATCATCGAGTCGAGCACCTGGTTGCGGTCGGCCAGCGACCGCAACTCGGCCAGCACCTCGGCCTCGGTGCGGGCGCCGGGCAGCTCCAGCCGGTCGGCGTTCTTGATCACGTCCGACACGGCGGCGGCGGTCAGCTCGTCGAGCGAGCCGTATCCGACCTGGGCGAGCATCTTGGCCCGGGCCTCGTGGTCGGGGCCGATATGGCGCTGCTCGAAGGGAATCCCCTGCTCAAGCTCGGAGAGCGGGATGCGCTGGGCGGTCATTGCGGAGGCCTCCTGGTCTGACGCGACCTTCGGGGGGTACCCCGGCACGGGTACCCCGACGGCCTCCCCCTCTGTCATCTAACCTGAGAGCTTCACCGGTGCGCCCTCGCGGACCACCGGCTTTCACCGTCGGTGAGAGCGGACACCGTCGACGTCCGCCCTGCTTTCCAGAGTGACCTCGTCCGTGCGGTACGTGAGCCTGAGAGATTCCGGGGAGGATTTGCTCCTTCGGCGCCTCCGGTTTCCCGGAGGACTCTCCCGCACGGGGTCGTCAGCCGCTGTCAGCCTACCAGCGAGGGCAACACCAGGCTCTTCGAGTGGCCGCCTCCTTCAATGTGCTCTTTTGTAGTGCTTACGGATGAGTTGCGACCAAGTGGAGGGCCCGTGCAGACCGACATCGATCCGCGCAACCTGATCGGCCGCAAGGCGTTCGACCGCAACGGCACGAAGATCGGCACGATCGACGAGGTGTACCTCGACGACGCGACGGGCGTGCCGGAGTGGGCGGCCATACGCACCGGCCTGTTCTCCCGGGACGCCTTCGTGCCCCTGGAGCCCAGCGAACTGGTCGAGGGCACCCTGCAGGTTCCCTTCGACCGCGCCCTGATCAAGGACGCCCCCGACTTCGGCGTGGGCCGCCACCTCTCGCCGGAACAGGAGCTCCAGCTCTACCACCACTACGGCCTGGACACGACTCCCCCGCCCCAGGCCCGCCCGGACCACGACTTCGGCAAACTGGCGGGCACGGAGGACGGGGCTACCTAGCGCGGGCAGGCGTGCCGCAGGGCGGCACGGGTGGGCGCAGCGGCACCCTGCAAGCGCCGGGAAGCGTCCCCACCCCCGGCCCCCACCCCCGGCCCACGCTCAGCCCGGCACCAGCGGCAACGGCTCCGCAGGCTCCAGCTCAGGGTCCTCGACCCGGAACGTCCGTACCCGCCCCGGCCCCGCCGCACCCGGCGTCTCGAACCGCACCGTCACCCGTCCCAGCCCGCTCCCCTGCACCCATCCGTGCCCGTACTCGGCATGCCGCACATCGTGCCCCGCGGGCCACCGCCGCTCGGCGGCCACCTGCTCCTCCGCAGCAGCGGGCTCCACGGCGGCCTCCTCCGCCGCGAACTCCGCCGCCCCTTGCCCCGCCCCCGCCCCGGCCGCCGCCTGCGCGAACAGGTCCTCCTGCGTGTAGTCGGCCAGCCCCGACACCCCCACCCCCAGCAACCGCACACCCCCCGTCGTGTCCACCGAGTCCAGCAGCCGCGCCGCCGCCTCCCGCACCACCGCCGGGTCGTCGGTCGGCCCCCTGAGCGTCTCGGACCGGGTGAGCGTCGAGAAGTCGTACCGCCGTACCTTCAGCACGATGGTCCGCCCGGAGAGCCCGGCGCCGCGCAGCCGCCGCACGCACCGGTCGGCCAGCCGCTGCACCTCCAGCCCCACCCGCAGCCGGTCGTGGATGTCCACGTCGTAGGTGTCCTCGACCGACACCGACTTCGTCTCCCGCTCGGCCACCACGGGCCGCTCGTCGTGTGCGAGCGCCATCGCGTACAGCGCGTGCCCGTGGGCCTTGCCCAGCAGCCGTACCAGCTCGTCCTCCCCCGCCTCGGCGATCTCGTCGACCGTGGTGATCCCGGCCCGCCGCAGGTGGTCCCCCGTCGCCGGCCCCACCCCCGGCAGGGTCCGCACCGTCATCGGCCCCAGCATCGCCCGCTCCGTGCCCGGCTCGATCAGCACCAGCCCGTCGGGCTTGGCCTGCTCGGAGGCGATCTTCGCGAGCATCTTGGAGGCGGCGAGCCCGACCGACCCGGAGAGCCCGGTGACGGTCCGTATGTCCGCGCGCAGCCTCTCCCCCACCAGCCGCGCCGACACGGCGTCCCGGGCCACCTCACCGGCCTCCAGATCCACGAACGCCTCGTCCAGGCTGAGCGGCTCCACCAGCGGCGAGAGTCCGCGCAGCAGCCCCATCACCTGCTCGCTGATCGACCGGTACAGCCCGAAGCGCGGCACCAGGTACGCGGCGTTCGGCGCCAGCCGCCGTGCCTGCCCCATCGGCATCGCGGAGTGCACCCCGAACACCCGGGCCTCGTACGACGCGGTGGCCACCACACCGCGCGGTCCGAGCCCGCCCACGACCACGGCCTTCCCGCGCAGGCTCGGCTTGGACGCCTGCTCCACCGAGGCGAAGAAGGCATCCATGTCGAGATGCAGGATCGTGGGCGCGTTTCTCACACCTCCGATGCTGCACCACGCCACTGACAATGCCCCGGCACGGTCTCCCGTGCCGGGGCATCACATGTGACTCTCGGACCGCCTGCTCTCAGACCGCCCGGTTGCGCCGCCGGGCGAGTTCGTCGGCCGGGTTGTGGCCGACGAGCGTCTCCCCGGTGTCGACGCGCTCACCGTGCAGCTGGGAGAGAGCGCTCTCCACGTCCCGCCACACCACGCCGACCGCGATCCCGAAGATGCCCTGACCGCCCTGGAGCAGGGCGTGCACCTCGTCGGGCGAGGTGCACTCGTAGACCGTCGCACCGTCGCTCATCAGCGTCATCCGCTCCAGGTCGCAGAAACCGCGTTCCCTCAGGTGCTGGACGGCGCTGCGGATGTTCTGGAGGGAGACCCCGGTGTCCAGGAACCGCTTGACGATCTTCAGGACGACGACGTCCCGGAAGCTGTACAGACGCTGGGTGCCCGACCCGTAGGCGGGCCGCACGCTGGGCTCGACCAGGCCGGTGCGGGCCCAGTAGTCGAGCTGCCGGTAGGTGATGCCGGCCGCCGCACAGGCCGTGGGCCCGCGGTAGCCGATCTCCTCGGTGGCCATGGACGCCGCCCCTCCGCCGCTCTGCACCGCGGTCGGCCGCTGTGGGGCGTGACCGGCGGTGCTGCTGTGAAGCGGGGACGGACCGCTCTCCCCGAAACCGCGTCCGGGGGCACCCCCAGCCATACCGTCGCCGCTGCTTCTCACGCCGACCTCCGTCCTTGACCTGCCTTCTCGACGGTAGGCAGTCACCAGGGGTGCGTCAACGATCGCCACACTCGGCACGCCGAGTGATAATCACCCTAGGAGTGGTTTCCCGTGCCCCACCGCGGGGAAAGGCTAGCCGAATGCTCTGGCGGGAGGCCGTAGGACGCTCTCAATGGCCGCTGGCAATTGCCCATGAGTTTCGGCTGCGACCGGCCCCGAACCGGCCCGTCACGGACCTTGTGTCACGAACCGGCCCGTCACTGGCTGCTGGTGCCGAAGTCCTCGGGCGAGATCTGGTCGAGGAACTCGCGGAACTTCTCCACCTCGTCCTCCTGCTCGTCCGGGATCGCGATGCCCGCGTCGTCCAGCACCGTGTCACTGCCGTAGATCGGCGTTCCGGTGCGCAGCGCCAGCGCTATGGCGTCGGACGGACGGGCGCTCACCTCGACCCCGCTGGCGAAGACCAGCTCCGCGTAGAAGACGCCCTCACGCAGGTCCGTGATGCGCACTTCGGTGAGCTCCTGGCCGACGGCCTCCAGCACGTCCTTGAACAGGTCGTGCGTCAGCGGCCTGGCGGGCGCCATGCCCTGCTGGGCGAAAGCGATCGCGGTCGCCTCCCCCGGCCCGATCCAGATGGGGAGGTAGCGGTCGCCTCCCACTTCGCGCAGGAGCACGATCGGTTGGTTGGAGGGCATTTCCACCCGGACACCTACGACATCGAGCTCGTTCACACAGCAACCCTAGGCCGTGCCCGGGACGTTTGGGTAGTCGGGCCCGGAACGCGCGCCCGATCCGGCCTCCGTCCGGGTCCTGTCGTGGTACTCACGGCAGCCGCACCCCCAGCGCCGTCTGCATCAGCGCGGCGTGCAGCTTCACCGTGAGCGCCGCCAGCTCCTTCGTACGGGCCTCCGCATGGGCCCTGGTCTGCGGGTTGCGGTGGCGCTTGAGCGGAGCCACCACCTGGTCCACCAGGCCGGCCTCCCGGTCGGCGGCGGCCTTCATCGCCCGCAGATGGCGCGGCTCGATCCCGAACCGGCCCAGCTCGGCCACGAGCGAGGCCACGGTGACCGTCTCGGCGTCGTACACGCCGTCCTCCAGCGGAGCGATGAGCCCGTACGACTCCCACTCCGCGAGGCGGCTCTCGTCGATGTCCGCCGCCGCGAGCAGCTCGTCCCGGCCGATCCGCGCCACCGTGGGTGCCTCGGGAGCCAGCGGCAGGGCCTCGCCGTCCCGCTGCCGGCCGAGGACGGGCAGCTGCACGGCTTCCCCCCGCTCCATCGCCTCCAGGTACTCCCGGATGACCTTGAGCGGCAGATAGTGGTCCCGCTGCATCCGCAGGACGTGTCCCAGACGCTCCACGTCCCCGGCGCTGAACTTCCGGTACCCGGAAGGGGTGCGGCGCGGCTCGATGAGCCCCTCCGACTCCAGAAAACGGATCTTGGAGATGGTGACTTCGGGGAACTCGTCGCGCAGCACGTTCAGCACCGTGCCGATGCTCATCAGCCCGGTTTCCGTGGCGGCGGTGCCGTGACCGGTACCGCCGCTCGGTGTGTGCAGCATGGACCTTCTTCCCTGGGGTCCTCCAGGCGAGCTCCGGAGGGTCAGATGCCCTGCCGGCTCGCGTAGAAGACCAGCCGGTACTTGCCGATCTGGACCTCGTCACCGTTCGACAGAGCGACCTGGTCGATGCGCTCCCGGTTGACGTACGTGCCGTTGAGGCTGCCGACGTCGGCCACCGTGAACGAGCCGTCCGGCTGGCGGCGGAACTCCACGTGCCGGCGCGAGACCGTCACGTCGTCGAGGAAGATGTCGCTCTGCGGGTGCCGGCCGGCCGTGGTCAGCTCGCTGTCCAGCAGGAACCGGCTGCCCGAGTTCGGACCCCGGCGCACCACCAGCAACGCGGAGCCGAGCGGCAGCGCGTCGACCGCGGCCTGCGCCTCGGGAGAGAGCGACGGCATCTGGGTCTGGCCGGTGACCTCGGCGTCGTACGCCTCCAGGCCGGAGATCGAGATCGTGGACGTCGTCTCCGACGCACGCTCGGGTACGGCGCCCGCGCGCAGCGGGGCTCCGCAGTTGGAACAGAAGCGGGCGTTCTCCGCGTTGCGGTTACCGCACCTCGTACAAACCAGGGCCGACATGGACGGATCCTCCTGCCGCGGCTGCCCCGCCGGGGCGTTGGACGCGTACGGGCCGGAGGTGAACCCTCCACCCGCACCTGAGGTTGACGGTTGCCCGAAACCTATGCCGCCGGACTGGGACGGGTCAACTGACGGCGCGCCCTGACCTCCCGAAATGTCACCCCCCGGACCAGCCACCTGGTCCCGGAACAGCGGGCGCTGGCCCTCCGCGTCGGGCTGTGCCCGATGGCGCGCGGTCGCGTTGTCGCTACCCTCTCGCGCGCTCTTGCCGAACAACTTCGCAAACAACTTCACGGGCGATTCCCCTTGACCGAAACAGACCCGCCCGTGGGGCAGGACGAACCCTGACTGAATAAACCGGCCGACCCGGACAACCACACAACGTCCGTATCCACCAGACAGTTTCCACCACGCTCCGGTTCCCCGGTGCGCCGACCCCCCGCATCCTCATGCCCTCGCCCGACGTCCCCCATGCACCGCCGGTTCACTGTGAGGACGACCGAGCGTAGTCAGGCTGCTTCGCCGGTCGCAAGGCATCCACGACGATCTTGGTGGATCGCTCGACGGTCACAGTCGCCTGTTCCTTCTCGAGGGTCTGCACCACGCCTCCGGGGATGTTGAGAGCCGGTTCGAGGTCCTGCGGCTTGCCGATCACCTTGAAAACGAAGGGCTGGGTGATCTTGTTCCCGTCGACGCTCACGCTCTTCCCGGAGTCGGTGAGGTAGGTGCTGGCGATCACCCGGACCCCGTCGACCTGGATCGCCTCCGCACCTGCCGCACGCAGTTCCTGGATCGCGTCGAGCAGCATGTCCGCCTGCACCGTCCCCTTCGGGTCGTCGACCGTCATCGTGATGCCAGGACCCTGCGCGGCCACGGTGCCCGCGAGAATACCGAGTTGCCGCTCCTTCTCGGCCGTCTGCTTGCGGGCCTCCGCCGCCTGGTCGGAGCTGCTCTGCAACTCCTGGCTCTGCTTCTCGAGTCCTGTCTTCTCGTCCTCAAGACGCTGAGTACGGTCGTCCAGTTCATCGAGGATACGAACAAGATCTTCCTGTCGGGCCCCGCGCAGCGCGCTGTCGCTGTCACTGTTCGACGCCACCTGCACGGCGAGCCCGAATCCGAGCCCGAACAACAGCACGGCGACGATCAGTTGGGCACGGCTCACGCGAGGCGGCCACAGCCCCTGGACCAGCCTCTCCCGGCCGGTCAGCCCGGCCTCCGGCGTCGGGCCGGCGCCGGACCCGGCCTCCGGCGCCGTCGCGGGCACCTCGGCGGGAAGCTCTCTGCGCAGCCGGTGCTCCGGCTCCTTCTCGTGCTCGCCCATGCCGCTCACGCCCGGAAGACGTGGCGCCGGATCGCGGCGGCGTTGGAGAAGATGCGGATACCGAGGACCACCACGACCCCCGTGGACAGCTGCGAGCCCACGCCCAACTTGTCGCCAAGGAAGACGATCAGCGCGGCCACCACCACGTTGGACAGGAACGACACCACGAAGACCTTGTCGTCGAAGATCCCGTCCAGCATGGCCCGCAGACCACCGAAGACGGCGTCGAGCGCCGCGACGACGGCGATCGGCAGATACGGCTCGACGACCGCCGGAACCTCAGGCCGGACCAACAGTCCGGCCACGACGCCCACGACGAGGCCAAGTACGGCGATCACGATGTGCCCTTCTCCGTCTTCTCGGTGTACGGCTGTGCTGTACGTACGATCACGCTGGGCGCGGCGGGCAACCGGACGTCACTCTCCGTGGAGATGGTCGCCCGGATGTCGAAGTTCTCCTCCAGGGCATGCAGATACAGCCCGTCGGGACTGTCCTGGAACCTGGAGCCGAGCTTCTCCCCGTCCCCCACCGCCAGCACCGTGTACGGCGGTACCAGCGGCCTGTTGTCGACAAGTATCGCGTCCCCCGCGGCCCTGATCGCCGACAGCGCGGTCAGCCGCTGCCCGTTGATCGAGACCGCCTCGGCGCCCGAGGCCCACAGCCCGTTCACGACGCGCTGCATGTCATGGTCCCGCACCCGGCCGGTGTCGGAGAACCCCGAGGTCTCCCGGGGATTGCCGGCGTCGCCGCCCGAGGACGCCTCCTTGGCGTCGTTCACCACCAGCTTCACGCCGGGGCCGTGCACCGCCGTGGCGCCCGACAGGACGTCCACCAGGTCCGCCTGCCCGCTGCCGCCGCTCTCCTTGAGCGCGGCGCGCTGGCGGGCGCTGACGTCGTCCCGGAGCTTGTCGACGCTGGTCTCCAGCTTGTCCGCGGCCGTGGTCTCCCGGTCGATCCTGTCGATGAGCTCCTGGCGCTCCTTGGCCACCACAGGAGCCGTCACACGCGCCTGAGCCGCTCCCACGGTCACCACCAGCGCCGCCAGCACCAGACCGCCGGCGAGGCCCACCCGGGCCCGGAGGGTCTTCGGCATGCCGCCGCTCTCCCCCTGGGCCCGCTTCCGGGCAGCCGCCTCGGCATACCCGTCGTCGAGGCTGTGGTCCATGACGTTGGTGATCAACGACATGGAGGCGTCCGGACGCGACGGCCGGGCGGCGCTGCTCCGAACGGGGGGTTGCTGCGGCATGCCGCACATCGTCGCACGTCGCGAGCAGTACCTCCGAACGGCCCCACCGGCGTGCCGGACCGGCCCCCGTGGGGACACCTGTCCGGCACGCACGCGTGCAGCGGTTTTACCGTCCGGCGCTGTCCACCGTCGCCGACCACTCGTCCAACAGAGCCTGCGCGGACGCGTCGTCGGGCCCCTCGGCCCACAGATGGGTGACCGCCTCGGCCGGGTCGGGCAGCACCATCACCCAGCGCCCGTCGGTCTCGACGACCCGCACCCCGTCGGTCGTGTCCACGAACCGGTCACCGGCCGCCTCGACGACACGCCGCATGACCAGGCCCTTGACAGCCCACGGCGTGGCCAGGTCTCGCTTGAGGACGTGCGCTTTCGGGATCCGGGCGTCGATCTGGCTGAGCGTGAGCTGCGTCCGCGCCACCAGACCGATCAAGCGTACGAACGCGGCCGTACCGTCGTAGACGCTGCTGAACTCCGGAACGATGAACCCGCCCTTGCCGTCCCCGCCGAAGATGGTGCCCTCCTCGCGCCCCACGCGCGTGAGGTCGTCGGGAGAGGTGGTCGTCCACTCGACCTGCGTGCCGTGGTACGCCGCCACCTGCTCGGCGATCCGGGTCGTGGTGACCGGCAGCGCCACCCGGCCGCTGCGCCGCTCGGCCGCGACCAGGTCGAGCATCACGAGGAGCGCACGGTCGTCCTCGATGATGCGGCCCTTCTCGTCCACCAGGGACAGCCGCTCACCGACCGGGTCGAACCGCACACCGAACGCGGCACCGGACGACGCCACGATCTCGCCGAGCCGTACCAGCCCGGCCCGCCGCTGGTCGGCGGTCTCCGTGGGCCTCGCCTCGTTCAGCCCCGGGTTGATGGTCAGCGAGTCCACCCCGAGCTTGCCGAGCAGGCTCGGCAGCACGAGCCCGGCGCTGCCGTTGGAGGCGTCCACGACGACCTTGAGGCCCGATTCGGCGACCCCGGTCGTGTCGACGTTCCGCAGCAGCGAACCGGTGTACGAGTCGAAGACGCTGGCCGGGAAGTAGAGGTCGCCGATCTCGCCGGGGAACGCGCGCCGGTACTCCTGCCGCGCGAAGATCCGGTCCAGCTTGCGCTGGCTGGCCTGCGAGAGGTCGGCGCCCTGCCCGTCGAAGAACATGATGTCGACGGAGTCCGGGACCCCGGGCGAGGTCCGGATCATGATCCCGCCGGCACTGCCCCGCCCGGTCTGCTGGCGCGCCACGGGCAACGGCACGTTCTCCAGGTCGCGTACGTCGATGGCGCTGGCCTGGAGCGCGGAGATCACCGCCCGCTTGAGCGCACGGGCACCACGGGAGTGGTCGCGGGCCGTCGTGACGGTGGACCCCTTCTTCAGGGTGGTGGCATACGCGCCGGCCAGCCGTACGGCCAGTTCCGGTGTGATCTCGACGTTCAGGATCCCGGAGACGCCCCGGGCGCCGAACAGATGGGCCTGCCCCCGGGACTCCCAGATCACCGACGTGTTGACGAAGGCGCCGGCCTCGATGGTCTTGAAGGGATAGACCCGGACATTGCCCTGAACGATCGATTCTTCACCGATCAGGCACTCGTCGCCGATGACCGCCCCGTCCTCGATCCGCGCGGCCCGCATGATGTCGGTGTTCTTCCCGACGACGCAGCCCCGCAGATTGCTGTGCTGGCCGACGTACACGTTGTCGTGGACGACCGCCCGGTGCAGGAAGGCCCCGCTTTTCACGACGACGTTGGATCCGACGACGGTGTGCTCACGAAGTTCCGCGCCGGCCTCGACCTTGGCGTAGTCACCGATGTACAGCGGCCCACGCAGATCGGCGTCCGCATGCACCTCGGCCCCCTCGGCCACCCATACGCCCGGGGATATCTCGAAGCCGTCGATGTCGACGTCGACCTTGCCCTCCAGGACGTCGGCCTGCGCCTTCACGTACGACTCGTGGGTACCGACGTCCTCCCAGTAGCCCTCGGCGATATAGCCGTAGATGGGCTTGCCTTCCTTCATCAGCTGCGGGAAGACATCGCCGGACCAGTCGACGGGAACATCGGCCTCGACGTAGTCGAATACCTCGGGCTCCATGACATAGATGCCCGTGTTCACCGTGTCCGAGAAGACCTGACCCCAGGTCGGCTTCTCGAGGAAGCGCTCGACCTTGCCCTCTTCGTCGACGATGGTGATACCGAATTCCAGCGGATTGGGCACACGCGTCAGACAGACCGTGACGAGTGCGCCCTTTGCCTTGTGGAAGTTGATCAGTTCGGTGAGGTCGAAGTCGGTCAGCGCATCGCCGGAGATGACGAGGAAAGCATCGTCCTTCAACGCCTCTTCGGCGTTCTTGACGCTTCCGGCGGTACCGAGTGGCTTCTCCTCGTTGGCATAGGTGAGCTCCATACCGAGCTCCTCGCCGTCCCCGAAGTAGTTCTTGACCAGCGATGCCAGGAACTGCACAGTGACGACGGTCTCGGTGAGCCCATGCCTTTTGAGCAGCCGTAGCACATGCTCCATGATCGGTCGGTTGACGACCGGAAGGAGTGGCTTGGGCATGCTGGAGGTCATGGGGCGAAGGCGTGTGCCTTCACCACCGGCCATCACGACGGCCTTCATGTCGGAAGCGTCCTCCTCTAAGAGATGACGGTCTAGCCGACTTCACCCGTCCAGATTGTCCCGCACTTTTCCGCCGCGGGCCATCGAGAGCAATCGAGGGGCCACTACGTCCGGACAATCGCCGAGGCTCAGTCGGCTGTGGTGTCCGCACGAACCAGGCGACGGACCTGCACCACGTAGAGCACTCCTGCCCACCAGTACAGCGTTGTACCCCATCCGGCGAACGCCCATCCGAAAATAGCAGCGAGTGACGAGATCCAGCCGCTTCCGTCACTGAGCAAGAGCAGCGGGAACGCGTACATCAGATTGAAGGTGGCGGCCTTGCCCAGGAAGTTCACCTGGGGTGGCGGATAGCCGTGCCGGCGCAGAATCCCCACCATCACCAGCAGAACCAGCTCACGCAGCAGCAGCACGCCCGTCAGCCAGAGCGGCAGGATCTCGCGCCACGTGAGCCCGAGCAGCGTCGACAGCACGTAGAGCCGGTCCGCGGCGGGGTCCAGCAGCCGGCCGAGGTTGCTGATCTGGTTCCAGCGCCGGGCGAGCTTGCCGTCCAGGTAGTCGCTGACACCGCTGAAGAGCAGGACCAGCAGGGCCCAGCCGTCGCTCTTGGGCCCGCCGAACTCGGGCCTGAGGATCAACCACAGGAAGACGGGTACGCCGACGAGACGCGCCATGCTGAGGATGTTCGGGATGGTGAGGACACGGTCCGTCTGGACACGCGTCTCCTGGACCTCCACCCGGGGGCCTCCTGTGGTGGTAAACGAGCCAACTTTTCCCCCTGACCCTACCTCAACGCAAAAAAGCTCTGGCTCTTGGGCTTGTTGCCCAAGAGCCAGAGCTCTAAAGGGAGTTCGGCGGTGTCCTACTCTCCCACAGGGTCCCCCCTGCAGTACCATCGGCGCTGTAAGGCTTAGCTTCCGGGTTCGGAATGTAACCGGGCGTTTCCCTCACGCT